>CAZDZX010000501.1:0-1501 GCA_964510005.1 uncultured Pirellulaceae bacterium | reverse complement strand
GATCTGGATTATCCGATGGATTTCGCCGCCGATGTGGACATGAATGTCGTCATGACGGGGTCTGGGAATTTTGTCGAAGTCCAAGGCACCGGCGAAGAAGCCACGTTTACGGAAAAAGAATTGGGCTCTTTGATTGCATTGGCCAAAAAAGGATGCAAAGAATTGACTGCCCTTCAGCGAACTGCCCTTGGTAAAAAGTGGCCGTTCTGATTTTTTGGAGACCTCATGTTTGGTCGACTGTTTCTGCTGTTCATCATTGTCCCATTGGTGGATCTGTTTCTACTGTTTTGGGTCGCTAAGCACACCGGGCCGATATTCACGGTCTGTCTGGTGGTCACGACCGCTGCCATCGGAGCATGGCTGGCGCGGCAGCAAGGCAGCGCCGTTCGCAGCCGGATTCTGCAGCAGTTTCAAAACAAAGAGATGCCCAGCGATTTGCTGACCGATGGAGCGATGATCATGTTGGCGGCCGGTTTGTTGCTGACGCCGGGTTTGCTGACCGATTGCTTTGGGTTCACGCTGCTGACCCCAGTCTGCCGCGGTTGGTACAAAAAGCTGGCGATGAAGTGGCTGAAGAAGAACTTTAAAATCCAAGTGATTCAGCCGAACCGCAGAGCGTCATCGCGACATGCGGACGACGAAGACGTGATCGATGGCGAGGTCGTGCGGCACGGGCCGACACGAGTGCAGCCGCGAAACATTGTCGATGAAACAGAAGACTAAGCCGATCCATCGGATATGTGCGGCAGTGATTGGAGTAAGTCGCGGGCGTCGCGGCGGTCGCGTGCTATCTCGTTGGTGCTGCCTGCACCAAACGTCGTCTCACGTCTTTGTTTCCGAACTGGTTGGCAATGTCGACCAGTTTCAAACGCAGCTGGTCCAGTCGCCGCGCGTTAACCTGTTGGACTTGGTCCGTTTTCAGGAACTCTAGAAACGCTTCGCACAACTCACGACTGCTGGCAGGGTCCAAACGACCTTGGCAGATCTGTTTGACGCCATCGTATTTCATCTCGCCGGCTTTGATGTCCGTCCAGCGGCTTAACTCGTCGACGGCATCGAACATTTCGAAAGCTCGATATCCTTGACCGAACAGTTTTACGGTTTCGTTCAATCCAACGATTCGCTCGCGAGGATTCTGCCATACCTTTGACGCAAACAGAGTCCCGATCCGGTGACCTTCCCGTGGCGACAAACCGATGATGTTGCGGTAGTGTTGTCCCTGAACTTGGGCGGTCAAATCGCGAACTTCTTTCTTCTCAAGGGCCAATGGGGTTGGAGCGGGAATGGTTTTGAGCCAGTCAGAGGTCAGATAGCCTTCAACGCCTGAGGTGTCGACGCCCGCAGCTTTCGCTTGAGAAATCAGGTCGCGGATCTCTGCCTCCATCTTTTTGTCGCCGGGCTTGGCATGCATCGATTCAAAAGCAGCTTTTTGCAAAAGCCATTCGGGGGACTCGGGAACGGCAATGCCTTCGACCAAGCGGATCGCCAGCAGCGGCCGCTG
>CAZDZX010000500.1:0-1516 GCA_964510005.1 uncultured Pirellulaceae bacterium | reverse complement strand
GCACCGTGCTGCCAAATAATGGATAGGGAACCCATCGATGAATCGATACAGAACGCTAAGTCTTCAGATTGCCATCTTATGCTGGATCCCAATGGCAATTGTTTTTACTTCGCCGGTTAACGTCGAAGCCCAAGACTGGAGGCAGTTCCGTGGCGAGCAAGGCACGGCAGCTCCCGAAACCGCCGACCTCCCGACTCAGTGGGACGCCGACACCAACATCAAGTGGAAAACAAAACTCCCCGGCTACGGTGCCTCCTCCCCGATCATCGTCGGTGACAAAATCTTCCTGACTTGCTACTCGGGCTATGGAACCGAAACCCCAAGTAAAATCGAAAACCTTGTCCGGCACTTGCTGTGCTTCGATCGAACCAACGGAGAAATCGTCTGGCAAAAGGCCGTCGACAACTCGGCCGTCAAGGACGAAGACCCCTACAAGAGCTTCATCACTCAGCACGGCTATGCCACCAACACGCCAGTCAGTGATGGCCAAGCGATCTATGTCTTTCTGGGCAAACCGGGGCTGTTTGCCTACGACTTGGATGGCAAACAACTGTGGCAGAAAAAGATTGACATCAAGACCAGCAAGACGCGATGGGGTTCTGCGTCCAGCCCGATCCTGTTTGGTGACAATCTGATTCTGAACGCGATCGAAGAGTGCGGCAAAGTATTTTCGATCTCCAAAACAGACGGAGAGATTCAATGGGAATTCGACGCTCAAACGAAACTGGCCTACGCCACACCGGGCCTGATCACCACCGCCGCTGGCGAAGTCGAACTCATTCTACCGATTCCGAATCGGGTGATCGGATTGAACCCCAACGACGGCACGCAGAAGTGGTTTGCGACCAATCAATTCGCCAACGAATCCAACGCCTCTGTGATTGTCGACAAGGACATCGTTTATATCTACGGTGGATTTCGTAGCGTGGGAAGCATGGCGATCCGCAGCGGGGGTTCCGGAGACGTCACCGAATCTCATGTCCTGTGGAACACTCGCGATACTTCTTATGTCTCCACCCCGATCCTCAAAAACGGCCATCTGTATTGGATCGACGAAAAGGGAATCGCGTTTTGCGTAAAAGCGAAATCGGGGAAACCCGTTTACAAAAAAAGGGTATCCGGCGTTCGCGGTGGACGCGGCATCAAGTTCTTTGGTTCGATGATTTTGGCTGGCGATCACATGTTCGCGTTAAGCCGCCGGTCGGGCATGTTCATTATCAAAACGAATCCCAAATACGAATTGGTCAGCCAAAACAAAATCGCGGGTGACGAATCCGAGTTTAACGGCACGCCGGCGATCAGTGAAAATCAGCTGTTCATCCGCAGCAACAAGTTCCTATACTGCATTGGTGAATAGCGCCCACTAGCGATGCTCAATCTGCAATGTCACGAACGAGTATTTCGGTAGTGCAACGGATACGCGGTCGCGACTGAATTGAACATCTTCATCAGCGAGTTGGACGTGGTTCTCATCGCCACTGGTCCGAAATCCGGTCGCGGACTTAATTTTTCGACC
>CAZDZX010000499.1:0-1517 GCA_964510005.1 uncultured Pirellulaceae bacterium | reverse complement strand
GAGTCACTCTTGCCTACCAAGTCATCCTCGTCGAAGGTGACCTGAAACCGCTGCATCTGTTTCGGCTTATCGGGCAGATTCACGCTAAAATCGATGGGGCCAATTTTGATCCGGTCTCCATCCACTATCCGGACTCGATTTCTCAGCACCCCGTTGTGCGTGATCGTGACGCTTGGATCAAAACACTCAATAAATCCTCCGCTGACACGACAGCCGATCCGGCAATGGTTCGGTTGAATGCCAGCCCACCGCGCACAGTAATCCGCCGCAGGCGAAGAACCAACGGTACAGAACTGCCCCACCAGCAACCGGATCGAGAGATCGCATCTGGGGTCGAGAGATTGGAGGATAAGACGACTCAAGGCAACTTCGGGTTTCAATCGGAACGACTTCGAGTATTTACGTTTTTTAGACGCTCGTGTCGCCAGAATTTGGTCCCTTAATAGTCAATTTTGTTTTTCAAACAGGCTTTTCCCTTGAAAACGGCATTGTTTGCCATGTATGCTGAATAAGCGGATTAAAGGAAAAGGGATTTTTGGGAACCCATGGCTTGATGAACCATCACTCTGTCTCTTGGAAAGAGGGAATGTTTCTACTGCCGCAGCACTTTCAGCGGCAAGAAGCACATTTTGAACAACAATTAGCCGGAAATGCTAGGGTTTCCGGATCTTTTGAGTACGGATTTCGTCATATCGAAATCGACCTCAAAGGATTCGAAGACTGGCAATTCGGCATCGAAACGGCCTCGGGGCGCACCAAGGAAGGGACTCTGTTTGCGTTCGAGAGTGGGGAAATTCCGCGCCTGAATTTGCGAACCTGTAACGATGGAGAGGTTCGAAAAAAGCTCGAAACCAATCAACCCGTTACCGTCTTTCTAGCCTTCTCTGTTGCCAAACCTAACACCCCCAACGTTTCTTCTGGCGTTGAAAATTCTAGGTTTGCTGAATTTGAAAACTCCGTCTTTGACCTTGCCAGCGGGGGCAATGATCGGGCGATCGTCTTCAAAAAACTGAAGGCGATTTTGACCTGTTCAGATCAGCGCAGTCTTGATTTCGAGTACATCCCGGTTGCTCAATTAGAACTTACAGAATCCACCGGCGGGCAAATTCCGAAAGTCGCCGTCACCTATTTGCCTCCCTCAACGGTGTCACTGGCAACGGCCTCGGCACGTGGCCACTATCAAAAAATGGAAGATCAGCTTGCCGGCTATCTCCGAGCACTGATTGAATACCTCGACGCGAGTGGGTTTGGGGTTGCTGGGATCGCCGATCAAGAGAACAGCGAAACACTCTATCGTTATTTCGCGTTGAGCCAGCTTCGCGGTTGGCTGGTAACCCACAATCAGTCTCCCGGTTGCCATCCCTTCCAGTGTTTTCAGCATCTCTGCCAAGTCATCGGCCAACTGGCGATTGTGGACCCCGAAGGCGAGCGTTTCGTAAATTATTTGCGGTACGATCACGACAACATTTACCAATCCCTGTCATGGGCTTGGGAGCGAATTCGGCGCTGCTTCGTGG
>CAZDZX010000498.1:0-1553 GCA_964510005.1 uncultured Pirellulaceae bacterium | reverse complement strand
GTTTGGAGCCATACATGCTATTTCAAAGACCTCTTCTTGCATTTACATTCGCTTGCCTAGTGATGGCAACAGCGTTGCCAAAGATGCACGCTCAGACGACGTACAAAGATTCCAATTTGATTCCGTCGTCGGCGATCGCTGCCGTTTTCGTTGACGCCAAGACCATTTTCGAAGACCCCGCATTGGAATTGCTGCCGCGTGAGTTGATCACTGCATATGGGAAGAAGGAGTTTGGCATTGATCTCTGTGAACTAAGATCAGCCATGGTTGTCGTCGACAATGTTCCTGACCCGAACACTCCCCCCGAGTTTGCTGTTACGATTCGATTTAATAGTCCACAAACGCTTAATGACGACATCCTTGGCCGAGCACAGCGATCAGAGTTGCGGGGGAAGCCCCTGTATTCGATGGGGCGCGACCAACCCGTGATGTACTTGCCCAACAATAAAACCATCGTTCTGGGGATGGAGCCCTTTATCAAAAAGATGCTTTCAGCGAAGGGGGCAAAAAGCGGACTGATCGATCTAATCGCGGCGTCCGTCGGCGAGCGTGATCACGTCAATGCTTTTGTAGACGTGGGATCGATGCGGGGCATGCTGAATGAGAACCTTCCACCGAAAGAGCAGTTCCCACTTCCGTTTCAGTCTTTTCGTAGCCTGCCTGACGAAATCGAATCGCTTAGCTACCGGATGAGTTTAACCCAAACAGAAAGCACGGGGCTAAAGATTAATGCGGTTGATGAAAAGTCAGCAACCAAGATCATGAAAACCATCGAACAAGGGCTGAGTATGGGGCGTGGCATGCTCATGGGAGCTGCCGCTGATGAAATGGACAATCAACCCGAACTGCTGAAAGCTCTGGAAGCCTACGATGAACGGGCGGGCGACAAATTGGTGGAGATTTTTAAGCCAAAACTCAACGGCAAGACTCTGGAGTATCGCGCCGCTGATAGTGCCCAGTTTGTAAGCGTGACCACCATCGGAACGTTGATCGGTATGTTGCTGCCCGCCGTCCAACAGGTTCGCGAAGCGGCTCGGCGGACGCAATCGGCGAACAACCTTCGTCAGATCGCTCTCGCATCACTCAATTATGAAAGCGCATTCAGGCGTTTTCCGGCAAACATTGTCAGCGCCGATGGAAAGCCCTTACTCAGCTGGCGAGTCGCGATCCTACCCTATTTGGACGAACAAGCACTCTACGATGAGTTTCATCTTGATGAGCCATGGGATAGTCCGCATAACATCAAATTGCTTGACCGGATGCCAGAAGTTCTTCGCACACCGAACGTTTTGTCGGATACGAAAACGGTCTGCCTTGGGTTTCAAGGCGAGGGCACAATGTTTGATCCGACGAATCTGAGAATTGGTTTTGGGTCAATTACTGATGGTTCGTCGAACACGATTTTATGTGTCGAAGCCAACGAGGACGCGGCGATCGAATGGAGTAAGCCACAAGATCTGTCCTTTGACAAAGCCGCCCCAGGAAAAGACGTGGGTGATTTGCGACCTGGCGGATTTAACGCTGCATTATGCGATGGCTCGGTTCAATTTTTT
>CAZDZX010000497.1:0-1598 GCA_964510005.1 uncultured Pirellulaceae bacterium | reverse complement strand
CGTCAAAGAACGCTCTAATCTGAGTTTCAGCGACCTCACGAGTCGCATCTTGGCTGGAGATCTTGGGGGCGCGCCAGCCGTGCTCGTAGTAGGCCGCGATCAAGTGATCGAGATAAACTTTGATCGCTTCTTCTTTGTTGGTCGTTGGGATCAGGCTTCGCTCTGGCTGATAATCGTGCTGCCAAGTCGGATCCTCTCCCAGAATTTCTTCGGCCATCATCTGAGCAAGGACTGGGCTTTTGTGGAAGCCATCTCGGTAGGTTCCCGTCAGGATGTACAAGCCATTCCACGAGGTTTCTCCGATCAGCGGGAAGCCATCGGTGGTGACGGGGCGATTGCCCGTCCGCGTTTTGAGCAACTGGGATCGATAGAGTGCAGGATTGATTTGCTCAATGCCGCACTCCAGCAGGAAGTGAACGATGCCCGTCATTGGCAGTGTCTGCGGCTTTAGGTACAGGTCATTGGAGGCACCCAAATACAGCGATCCATCGGCTTGAGGCACGACGTGAAGACCGCACGCACCGGCCCGGTTGGGAGTGCGAATCACTTTTTTGATTGGGTTGCCAGGGACTTGTTCGAGATTGGTTGAAAAACCAGCGCCCGGCAAAACACGCGGCATTTGATCGGCTAGATCCGGGTGTGCGTCCAGCAGTTGCTGTGTGAATGCACCCGCGGCCAACAGGCATTTTGTCGATTGAATCGTTTCAGAATTTTCAAGTTCAACACCAAATCCATCGCCGTCTTCGTGGAACCCAACCGCTTTTTGTTCAACGAATTGAACCTGACGCTGTTCCAGCAGCGACCGCAGAATGGTCATGAACCTTCGCGAGTCCAAGCTGCCTTCGTTGTTAAGCACAATCGAACGCAGGGGACGCAGGTTTTGATTTGGATTGAATCCCTCGATGATCCGTGGATCAATCTCTTCGTAGGGTTCATCGAAGCGCTTCAGCGCCGCTAGAAGTTCACGGAAACTATCGCTCTCAATTTGACCCGAGCAAGGATTCAAAACGACGAACGTTCCCTTGTTGATTTCCTGCTGATGTTCTTTTGAGACGTACGAGTTGAGCTGTTCAATGACGCTTGGCCAGCGTTTATGGGCGTCGTACGCCATCATGAATCGTTTTTCAGCCTGATCATTGAAAAAGGTTAGATCAGTGATCTCTCCAAAACATCCAAGCATCGCACCGGAAGCTTGGCTCGCGCCACCTTCACGGTTCGCTGGGCCAATGACCGCAACCTTCAGGCTGGGGTCGCGATTCGTTAACTCATAGGCAGTCATCAGACCAAGGATGCCGTTTCCGACAATTGTCAAATCTACAGTGGTCAAGGTGCGTCTCCGGGGGTTTAAAAAATGGGAGTGGAAAGGAATTAGTGGTTTGCGATGCAACAGCATCTGAGAAGAGTCTCGGAAGGAATTCCCATACTAACTAAAAATTTCGATCACATGAGTGAATTAAACGTTGGCCGTCTGATGAGTCGTTGAATCGCCGAGTTGTTAACAACATCTCGGAGGGTGGTAGGGATTGCAGCAGATATGCGGATATCGGTCCGGCCCCTCGTCCTGTAAATGGTATCTTGTTTCACAGATCTGACAGAAG
>CAZDZX010000496.1:0-1600 GCA_964510005.1 uncultured Pirellulaceae bacterium | reverse complement strand
CGGGAGAGTCAAATGCGTTCACTATTAGCAATCGTGGCGATGATGTTATTCGCCATTTCATTGGGCTGCGAAAATTCAACAACAGCCACAGCCCCCCAAACGACGGGCCCAGTTCAAACCGTATCCCTTGAGCTTCCGGGCATGACCTGAGGTGGCTGCGTGCGCTCCGTGCAGGGCGCTTTGGAAGGTATCGCTGGTGTGACTGACATCAACTTGGACGCTGCTCAAACATCCGGGAAGTTCACAGCTCCCGCTAGCCTCGATGTAAAAATGACTCTTGATAAACTCGTCGAGGGTGGCAACGAGCACCTCGTCGGTTGGAAGATGGTAGAGTAGCTGCCACGTTCAACTTGAATTGATTGAAGTGCACTGGCCCGTCGGTTGGACCGACGGCCAGAGTACGGCTTAGCAATCCCGCTGATTTTCCCGCCAAGTTTGCTTGGCTGAGGGGCTGTGATTTTTAATCGCATCGGACGATTCTAAACGTCGCCGATGTCGCAAGACTTCAGAATGTGAACTGTTGCCAGTCCAGTTACAATATTTCACAGACTCACGACCTCGAGCCGCACGGAAGAAAACACACGTAAGAAGCGGGTTTCGATTTCTCTTTTCGGTTTGCCATGACTCAAGAAGAATCACAGCAGGCACCAGAACTCGAAACAGCGTCTACAAATCCGCAGCCCCAACAGTCGATGACCGACAAGTTTGAGATGTTGGTTGCCAAAGCGCGAAAGCCGGTTAAACAACCGATCGCTCACCCCTTTGATGGCGTCGATAAGTTTCGACACCCGTTAAAGGCCTCGATCTCGCTCTCCCAGAGGATCGCTTTCTGCACCTGTTTCGATGGGCGGTATTATGGCTTGTGACGTGGGCCGGCACCGTATTGGCGGGTGGCTTGTTTGGTGGCATGCTATTCTCGATCGGCCTCGCCGAGGACGCTCTGGCACCCCTGTATGGACTTTTCTTTGGTTTACTGTGGGCGGGTGCGGTCGGTCTATTCGTGTTCTTGCACGTGGGATTTATCTGTTGGACGTTCTGGTGTCTAAACAAGCCGATCGTCGTTGTGACGTCTGCGGGACTGCTGGTCGGTTTAATTTGTGGAGTGTTTGTATTTTCGATTGTGACTGGCCCCATGGGCGCGTTTGGAGCTTATCTTACTGCCACGACTTTTCTTAAAACCGCATCGGGTAAAGAGTTCCTCGCCACCATCGAATTGGCGAAAAAACAGGGCAGCAACGGCCGATTTACGTTTTCCACCGCGGATTTGCTGCTGCGGATGACCGCAATTTCAGTCATGATCGCTGGCTGGACCGCATGGATCAATTTTAACACATAGCCACAAGCCATGAGGAACTGAATTGAGCTTCGAACTCCACCCCGATCTCTCCAGAGACGGTATTTTCCTTGGCAGCTTTCCGCTTTGCCAACTCTTGCTGATCAACGATTCAGCCTATCGCTGGTTCGTCCTCGTTCCTCAGCGAGAGAACATTCGTGACACGATCGATCTGTCGCCAGCCGACTATGAAGCGCTCTGTTCGGAATCGCGGGTGCTGAGCGTGGCGATCATGAAGCTGTTTGGCGGCGAAAAACTGAACCTGTC
>CAZDZX010000495.1:0-1607 GCA_964510005.1 uncultured Pirellulaceae bacterium | reverse complement strand
GACGATTGCACCAGCCGAGAGATGAAAGGGATGCCGAGTGAATTTGTGGAAGGAAAGGAAGCAATCCTCAAAAAATCAGAAGCTTGGTTTGCCAATGTCGAAGAGTTTCACAGTAGTGAGGTCGGTGACCCAATTGTGGCTGATAAACACTTTGCTTGCACGATGAAATTTGACGTCACATTTAAAGACAAGGGCCGCATGCAAATGGAGGAAATCAGCCTCTACACCGTTCGCGACGGAAAGATCGCCGCAGAGCAGTTTTTCTACACCACGCAAGGCTAAAGCAGCGCGACACTATTCTTCAAAGATCTCTTTGAAGAACGATTTCATCGCGGACCACGATCGTTGATCTGCTTTCTTGTTATAGGCCGCGCCCTTGGAGTTGTCATTGCCGGCCATGGGCTGGGTGAACGCATGCACGGCTCCGGAATAGTAGTTCATCTGCCAGTCGACTTTCGCATCGTTAAGTTCTTTCTTAAATGCATCAATGTCAGCGAGGGGGACGAAGGGGTCGTCGGCCCCATGACAGACGAGGATCTTGCTTTGGATCTTTTTTCCGTCCTCGGGCGCAGGCGAATCAAGCCCGCCATGAAAACTGACGACTCCGTTTACTGCGGCGCCGCTGCGTGCCAACTCCAATACACCGGTCCCACCAAAACAGTATCCGATCGCGGCGATCTGTTTTGAATCCACGCCGGGCTGAGCGAGAAGTTGTTCCAATCCCAATTGAAGTCGCTTCCGGTACAGAGCGCGATCTTTTTTGAATCCGCCAGCCGTCTTACCGGCTTCACCACGATTGGCGGGGCGATTGTCTTTGCCATAAACATCCAACGCAAACGCGACGTATCCCAATTTAGCGAGCTGTTTGCAACGGCCTTTTTCGTATTCGGTGAGCCCCATCCATTGATGCGAGATCAGCACACCCGGCGACTTTTCGGCTTCGCGCTCTGAATCCCAAGCGACAAATCCTTCCAGCACAACATCGCCGTCTTTGTAAGTCACGACTTTGGTCTTAATTTCGGCTTGAAGATCAGAGCCCACCGCCAACATGAGCAAGGCCACCAGAATTAGAAATGCAGAACGCATGGAACACCTCGTTGATGATTGAAAGTCGATCGAACGAGAATTGTATCAAATGGTGGGTTGGCTTTCTTCGGTCACATTATTTCTTCTCAACAGGACCAAACGTTCATTTTACAGGACCAAAGGTCCGACCGTTTCCTTAGCCCGGCCTGAAGGGCCGGGTATGAGAAGCCCAGAAAAGCCAGAGGGCCAACGGCTCGGCAGTTAGCTTTGCAGCCGGACTGTGGGAAGAACTGGAATTCGATGAACGCCATTACGGGACGCGATTGTTGTTGATAGAGATCACATTGACCTTCAAAAAGAAGGAAAAGGAAGGCGAGATAAAGATAGAGGCTTGGGGCCGAAACCCCAAACCTCTACAAATTTGCTTGGAAAACGCGAATCTAAAAAGTTGCGTAACCAAGACGTTAGGCACCCCCGAGTGGATTCGAACCACCGACACCAGCTTTAGGAATGGACTAAAAAGTAAGTGTTTGCCCCGAGTATACAGCAGATTTCTCTTAAATTCGTCAGACAAACGTCAG
>CAZDZX010000494.1:0-1610 GCA_964510005.1 uncultured Pirellulaceae bacterium | reverse complement strand
GGTTCTTGAACCCTGGGTACCCTGCCCTTCACAAGTTGGCGAAACCCCAACGGGGTTTGATCCAATCCCGCTGAGATTAAGAGAGTTTCAGTGGCCATAACCGTGAAATCCTGTCGCCCCTTCGGGGCTGAAATCTTGGGGCTGGATGGGCTGGCCCCTTATGCGTGCCAAAACCTTTGATTCTTATCGCATACCGGCACTGCGATCCCTAAAGCAAGTGCCATTAGGCTAACGCTCCTCGGACCGGCAAATTGATGGTAGGCTGGACCTCTCCGCGACCAGCAAATTCGCAACCACGGATTCCATCATGGATCGGCAAGCATCAACCTTGGCGGCAATCGCCCGCATCCTTTCCAAATCACGATCGGCACTCTTTATCACCGGCGCTGGCGTTTCAGCCGATTCCGGTGTGCCAACCTATCGCGGGATCGGCGGCCTCTACAACGTCGACACAACCGAAGAAGGCTATGCCATTGAAGAGTGCCTGTCAGCAGAGATGCTGGCGCGTAACCCGGAACTGACATGGAAGTATTTGGCTCAGATCGGCGTCGCGGCGCAAGGAGCTAAATTCAATCGGGCTCACGAAGTGATGGCTTTGATGGAGCAGAAACTACAACGCGTTTGGACGCTTACCCAAAATGTCGACGGCTTTCACCGGGCAGCCGGATCACAGAACCTGATCGAAGTCCACGGGAACATGTATTCGTTTTCGTGCACTCGTTGTTCGTGGCAACAACAAGTGACCACGTTTAACGATCTTGAGATTCCACCCCAATGCCCCAGCTGTTCCGAACTGGTCCGCCCCGACGTGGTGCTGTTTGGTGAAATGTTGATGGGGCCGGCGATCGATGAGATGCAGCGTCAAATGGAGATGGGGTTCGACGTTGTTTTCAGCATCGGCACTTCAAGCGTTTTCCCTTACATCCAAGCTCCCATTCATGCCGCCAAACGCATGGGCAACGCCACCGTCGAGATCAATCCCTGCGAGACGACACTGTCCCACGTGGTTGACTACCGGCTGGAAATGGGCGCCGCCGATGCGATGGATGAGATCTGGAAGCAGATGGAATCGTAGGATACGAATCTCTTTGCGCCGGAGGCCGACACAAATGCTGCCGGTGGCGAAAGCCACCGGAAAGGTGCATAGGCTTCCAGCGTTTCCAGCCTGTGATCGCGACCCGCATTCCGGATAACATCGACCGGAACCATCGCCAACGGTTCGGGCCGCGGAGCGTCCCGTCCACGTTGAACAGTTCAAGAACCTTAGGCCGCGGGCGTAGAACGTTGCCCGATCCGGCAGGCGAATCGCCCCGCATTCCGCCTGAAGACCAACACTGCTCAATCGAGTTGGGCATCAAGACGACTTACCCGGCTTGTTGGCGGGGCGAGCCATGGAAGCGAGCCAAATGGCACTCGGCTCAGGCCAGCGGCCGACACAAAAGGCCCAAGAACGGCTCGCAAATCCGGTTCGCGTGATGTGTCGCCCGCTGGGCTTGAGGGATGACTTTGCCGAAACCGTTGGCTTACGCCAACGGCAATGAATGTGCCGCCCTCCGGGCTAAAAACTAGACGAGCCCCAACGATCCGCTGCTTCGTCGCTCAAAAAAACA
>CAZDZX010000493.1:0-1624 GCA_964510005.1 uncultured Pirellulaceae bacterium | reverse complement strand
CAAAAACCCACCCGGTTTCAAAGCAGCAGAGATCTTTTCCAACAGGGCAGGGCGGTCGGATTCGGGAATGAACTGAAGCGTGTAGTTCATCAACACCACCGACGCATCCGAAATTTCATAGTCCTCGATTTGGGCACAGATCGTGCTAACCGGATGGGGCAGCCCAAACGTGTCCAGTTTCTCGTGGCATTTTTCCAGCATCGCTGGGGAATTGTCGATTCCAAACAGCTCCAGATTGCGATCCTGCAGCGACGCAGACAGGTGAATCAAGGAAGTCCCGGTTGAGCACCCCAGATCAAAAACGCGAATTGGGTCGTGATTAAGCAGTCCCGTCAGGATGGGAACGCTGCGCTGCACGTCGGCGTATAGCGGTACGCTGCGTGAAATCATATCATCAAACACATCGGCGACGTTTTGGTCAAAGGCAAACGTCCCCGAATCGGGATCGATTTCACTGAAGAGTCGGTCGATTTGAGCCACTGAATTTTCGCAGGTTTCGTTGATGCTGTTTTGGGAACGCCCCGATCTATTGGAGCAATTATTGCCAAATGCGAGTCTGGATGAAGTCCACTCCATCAGAAATTCGCGAAATGATGACCTTGCGCTGCCGCGAGGCCGAGACCTAATGGCGGTCATCGACACCCTGCCCACGGCTGACGATTTCGAAAAAGCGGTGTTAAGGGATTTTAGCTCCGACGCCGTCACCATTGGATCCGACACCGATCTCAACGACGAACAACGCCAACAACTCGACGCCGTCATCCAGCAATTCCACCCTTGGAGAAAGGGCCCGTGGAGGATTTTCGGGACGGAGATCGATGCCGAGTGGCGATCGCACATGAAGTGGGATCGGATTCTTCCCGCCATGGGGCCGATGGCAGGCAAGAAAATTCTCGACGTCGGCTGCGGCAACGCCTACTACATGTTTCGCCTAATGGAGCACCAACCCGAGATGGTCGTCGGGCTGGATCCGTCGGTTCCGTTTTTTCTGTGGTTCGAAACGGTGCAGCGTTTCCTGCGGATCCCCAACATGCAGTACGAACGCTTGGGCGCCGAACACCTTGCCATCTTTGATCAGTGTTTTGATCTGGCGCTATGCATGGGGATTCTGTACCACCAGCGGAATCCGGTTCAGATTCTGCGCGATCTTCGAAACAGCTTGGTCGTCGGCGGCAAAGCCATCATTGAATCGCAGAGCATTCCCGGCGACGGCACCCTGGCTCTATTTCCGGCAGACCGCTACGCGAAAGCCCGCAACGTTTACTTTGTGCCCACGCAAGATTGCTTGGTCAACTGGGTCCGCCGCGCTGGATTCAAGGACGTCGAAGTCATCTCCCACGTTCCCGTTTCGGCGGATGAGCAACGCCGCACCGCCAACATGACCTATCACAGCCTCGCCGAATTCCTCGATCCGGAAGACCCCACGCTGACCGCCGAAGGTTATCCGGCACCGTGGCGAACCGCCGTGATCGGCACGCGTAAATTCCTCGATTGAATCGCGTTCGGGCCGCGGAGCGTCCCGTCCACGAGGACAAGCATTCCCAGCCCTTCAGGCTGGGCTAGGCAAATTGCCGGGGCTTTGCCCAACGCCGTGAAGAGTTTTTCGAATCGTAGTTTTCACGGG
>CAZDZX010000492.1:0-1652 GCA_964510005.1 uncultured Pirellulaceae bacterium | reverse complement strand
CAAGAACCTTGGGCTATTGGTCTTACGCCGTTGGCGTAAAGCGTTGCTCGCAAACAACGCGTCTAGAGAGACAGCGATGCGGAATCGATCTTGCAGACGAATCACCGCATTCCGCCTAAAGGCGGTGTTACGATCAAAATCCGCCAATTTATAGGGTAGAATATAGGCAGACAACTGAAACGTGTTATTCCCGTAATGTTCCTATGCCCAATATCCTTCGCAATCTTCCCTCGGTAAGCCAACTGCTGGAAAGCCCTCCGCTGAAAAAGATGGTCGAAACGATCAATCATGGCGTCGTGGCCGATGGCGTTCGCAGCTTCTTGGACGAGCTTCGGACTCAAGTTTCGTCAGCCGCCGAGGAGATGCCCATCCCCTCGCCGAGCGAGATGGCGGAAAAAATTGCCGACTGGATTCGCACTGAGGAGCAGCCCTACCTGCGCTCCGTGGTCAACGGGACGGGGATTATTCTGCACACCGGTTTGGGGCGGGCCCCGATCGCCCAATCCGCCTTGGATTCAGTTCGAGAAATTTCTTCCGGATACGCCAGCGTCGAAGTCGATGTTCACACCGGTGAGCGCGGTCAGCGGGTTAAAGCCGTCGAGAAATTGATCTGCGAATTGACCGGCGCCGAAGCCGCTTTGGTGACCAACAATAATGCTGCCGCGACGATGTTGACATTGTCGGCGATGGCCAAGGGCCGCGAAGTGATTGTGTCGCGGGGGCAACTGATCGAAATTGGGGGCAGCTACCGGTTGCCCGACGTGATGGAGTGCAGCGGCGCGAAGCTCCGCGAAGTCGGCACCACCAATAAGACTCATCTTTACGATTATGAACGCGCTATCAATGAAGAAACCGGGGCTTTGCTGAAGGTGCATCCCTCCAATTTTGAAGTGGTCGGATTTACCAAAACGGTTTCGACTCCGGAGCTGGCTCAGTTGGCTCGGCAGCATAACGTTCCCTTGATTGACGATATCGGTTCGGGGGCTCTGATCGACTATTCGCAATTCGGCCTCAAGAACGAGCCCGTTGCCGGCCAAAGCATTTCTGACGGAGCGGATGTGATTTTGTTTAGTGGTGACAAACTGATTGGTGGTCCCCAGTGTGGCATTGTTGCCGGAAAACGGAAATACATTCAACAGATTCTCAAAGATCCGCTGATGCGTGCCATGCGAGTCGGAAAAATGACTCTGGCCGCGCTGCATGCGACGCTGCTGCTGTACCGCGACGAGGAGAAAGTAAAGCAGGAAGTGCCGCTGTTGCGGATGCTTTCGATGCCGGTTGAGAATTTGAAAATTCGTGCCGAAAAGATTGCATCGCAGTTGGCGAGCACTCGCTTTGTAGAACAATCCGATGCCGTAGAAGAAGAGGCAATGCTTGGCGGTGGCAGTCTGCCTGACCAGCGAATTCCATCGTGGTGCGTTTCCGTTAAACCGGTTGCTTCGGTCGACGCGTTGGCCGCGATGCTCCGGCGAGGAACGCCATCGGTGCTCGGTCGGGTCAAGCAAGATCGGCTGTTGTTGGACATGCGAACGATCAGCCCCGCCGACGATTTGGCGGTTGTGAAGGCTTTTGAGAGCCTTGATTCTTCAGCTGACGCCTAGTGAACTGGCTCGAATAGCAAGGTATGCCAGTTTTTCTTGCGTTCACAGTCC
>CAZDZX010000491.1:0-1673 GCA_964510005.1 uncultured Pirellulaceae bacterium | reverse complement strand
TCCACCAATCTCGTCAACCTTGTCGCCCAAAACCGGCAATGCATCCGGCCCCTAACTTTTCGCCGGATCCGTTTTTGCCACCAGAACCGAATCGTGGATACCGTTGAGCACTTCGGTATCGGTCACGATCATATAGGGTGACTCCGGTTTCGCTTGGGTGAAATTTTGGGCCCAATTATTGACGAAGGCCCGCAGCTTGGTCTCTTCGATCGGCGTTGGGCATAACACCGGAACCACTCCCCAAAACAAGGACATTTCGCGAAACGATTCAATGCGATCAGTAACGCAGACCGAGGGAATGTAATCCCGTTGCTTGGATTTCAACAAAGCCATCTTGGAATTGGTGCTGGCGATTACGACCATGCAGGCATCCAGACGCTTTGCGATTTGAGCCGATCCAAACACGACTCCATCAGCCACTTCCCAACCTGTCGCCGGCGCGTGTTCGCTCAACAGCGAGACGCCTCCTGAAAACTCCAGCTCCGTTTCACCCATGATCTTATTCATCATCGTCACAGCTTCGACAGGATACTCGCCGATGGCAGTTTCACCGGACAGCATACAAGCGTCGGCGCCGTCAAGAATCGCGTTGGCGACATCCGTCACTTCGGCGCGGGTGGGCTGCTTTGTGGTGTGCATGCTTTCGAGCATCTGGGTCGCCACAATAACCGGTTTACGATATTGCAAACACTTTTTGATGATCCGCTTCTGTGCAGCGGGGGTTTTCTCGATGGGGATCTCGACGCCCAGATCGCCACGAGCGACCATCACGCCGCCGGTGGCTTGGACGATCGAATCAAGCTCCTCGAGAGCTTCCGCTTTTTCGATCTTCGAGATCACCAAGGCGGAGCTGCCGTTATCGGCCAGTAGCTTTTTCAATTGTTCGACTTCATCGGCATTGCGCACGAAGCTCAAGCTCACGAACTCGACGCCCTGCCCTGCTGCCCAGATGGCGTTGTCGATGTCGACTTCGCCCAACGCTGGAACACTCAAATTGGTTCCGGGAAGATTGACCCCCTGACGAGAACGAATCTTACCGCCGTCGATAACGGTGCAAGTCAGCTGATCGGTGGACTTGTCGGTGACCTCAAGCCGGGCGCTGCCATCAGCAAGGACGATGTCCTCTCCAACGGTGACTTCATCGATCAAGCTTTCGTAATTACATGTCAATTCAACGTCGCTGCTCGACTCTAAGCCGCGTACAAAACTGACTTGCTGGCCGTTGAAGATCTCAAGCGGATCTTGAGTGAGTTGTCCAAGCCGAATTTTTGGACCGGCAAGGTCGACCAAAATTCCGGCAGGAAATCCCGTTTCCTTAGCGGCGGCGCGAATGTTAACGATTGCTTGTTCGTGAGCTTCGCGACCTCCGTGAGCCATGTTAATTCGGAATACGTCGGCGCCTGCTTTGAGAAGTTCTATTAGCATTTCCACGGTGGCACATGCGGGGCCAACCGTTGCTACTGTTTTTGTGCGGGCGTCTTGAAGCGGTTTCTCTGTTTTCAATTTCTCAACCATCCAACATCGTGCTGGGCTTAATCTTTAGTCGCAAATAAGTGTTAAATTGTATGCCGAACCTGTCGTTTCGCTAGATGACAGATAGCCAGTTAATAGGCTTGCCGGCTTGCCGTGCGCCTAAAATGGATGCGCCACATCCATAAAAAAAGGCAGCCAGC
>CAZDZX010000490.1:0-1695 GCA_964510005.1 uncultured Pirellulaceae bacterium | reverse complement strand
ATGGTTCACGCTTGCGTGACCATGCTGATCACACCTCGGAACCCCAATGGCAAGGAAGATCCTCAAATTGGGCGTGCTGATGCTGCGTGAGCATGGCACCCTCGAACCGAAAAGCTATACATTCGGTGCCAAAAGAAAACAGAGCCGCGACGAACTTGGTATCTTTAAACGATCGCATTACCATCGTTATATTACCGCATCAAATTGAGGCCTGAAACGGACGTGGAAAGCCATTCGCAACAAGCAACCGATCTCATTCCGCCCCGCCCTTGGTACGGCCTCCACAAGCGAACGATTGCAATTCTCTTCTTGTTCGTTGCCGTTCCTTGGTACTTCATTTGCATCCCGGAGACGCGCCTCTCTAACGAGACAAGTCTGTCTTCGGAATTATTCCGATGTGTCTCGGGATGGCCTATGGTGCACAGGGAAGGCTATCGAGTTGCCGAGGAAATGTCAGACCTCGAGGCGCTCTCCCTTAGCGAGCAAACGAAAGGACTGCTGACCGAAACGGATTTGTTCAACCTCAGATTCGAGCGGCAGAATCGCACGCTCACCCAACCCTACATCACCAACGCGTTCTCACTGCCCGACCCGACCACCAGCTACCGCTGGATTCCACAGGGAATCATCATCAACGCCCTCGTGTTTCTGGCGGCTTTGATATTGGTCTGGGTGTTGGCCGAATGGAGAATTAGGCGACGCGGAAGACTGATTCCCTACCCCTTGGTTTCTTTACCGGCCGCTCTAGTCCTAATCGGTGGCTTAATTTTCTGGCTGTTGGAAACGCAGCAGATTGAAAAACTTCGTTACGATACTGCCAAGCAGTTCGAAAATTACACCTCGCCGGGAATCGATTCGATCGTCTTACACGAAGATGAAACCGTGTTGCCGCTCCTGATTTCCCAACTACTCAACCACGGCGATCCTTTCATCAACATCGATAGCGACCAACCGGGATTTTACCGAATCGTCAGCGGTAAGGCCTCTCTGATTGTTTATCACGATCCCTACAGCCTAGATCCTCAGTCCGAGATCATCGATGACTGCAAAACGATGGCGATACCGGTAGACCTCACCGTTGACTATTGCGAGCGAGGAGTATGGTACTCACAACAACTGGAGCAGGCCGGAGTTTCGGTGCAGGAACTGGATGTGAACTTCAACATCTTTGAGGGCAAAAAGCGTGTTCCAGCTGATGTGCTAGCCGCTGCGGAACAGCAGCGTTTGTTTCCAGACATGAAATTCCCCGATGTGATTACTGCATCGATTTCACTTTCCCCATTTTTTGATCAGGCAAGCCAGCTCCAGCCCTTTTTTAGGGCCAGTGCACTGGAACAAATTCACATCCAAAATATCAACGTGGAGGGTGCCCAATTCATTCTTGAGAACAAAACGTCGTTCCCTCAAGCATCGACGTTCGATTTTTCAGATGATGTTCCCAAAGCAATCGTCGAGGAAATAGAAGAAGCGTTTGACTCGCCGTCTTTGGACGGATTCGTCCTTCCTGTCGTGGGTTAACCGACGGTAATTGCACACTGGCTCACCTGCACTAATTTCTGGGGTGTGATGGTTCACGCTTGCGTGAACCTGTTGCTCCACGGCCTTAGAACCTCAAGGCAAGGCGAAGGTTTTCAAATGACGCATGCTCATGCTGCGCGTGAGCATGGCACCCCGCTGCGGTTTGATTCGGGCCAA
>CAZDZX010000489.1:0-1704 GCA_964510005.1 uncultured Pirellulaceae bacterium | reverse complement strand
CGCTCATTTCCACGTCGCTCAATAAGACGCCTTTCGCATGTCGTGGCGTTTCTTGCGGCGGTAATACTTCAACCCCGCAAGGAAAAAACAGGCCGCCGACACAAAACCAAAAATCAACATGTCGATTTCGGGAAAACCCAACATCACGATGGCCGTCACAAACAAGGCCACCGCATGCACATAAAAAGAACCCGACAGGATCCCCGCCTTCACTAGGAAAACCATGGCGGCAATCAAAGCCAACATGGGAGCCAGCGTGAGCACTTCCAAACCCAGCCGCGCTTCCAACGGGAACAGGAAAAACAGAATTCCCATCGCCGCCGCCCAGACATGCGCAATCTGCCGTTCGACAAACGTCACCGGTCCCATCCGACGCCGAAACACCCAGAACACCACTGCCCAGACACCCACTCCCAACGTCCACATCAGCAGATAGGGCCAGCGATCACTGATCATCAGCACATGGGAAAACACGTGAGTCGCTACACTCGCGATAATTAGCACCAACGAGTGCCACATCCACAGCACGCCCCAGTTCTCAAGAACTTCGGCGTGGTGCGTTTCCCGGAACAGATTCGCAATCACTTGGCCAAACCGGCCTTCGCGGGCGCTGACGCTACGACCTTCCAACCACGCCCGCACATCGTCCCGCAACTTCATCGCTGATTCGTAGCGCAGATCGCGCGGCTTTTGCAGGCAGCGCATCGTAATCATTTCCAAATCACGATCGACGCGCCGGTTGATCGTATGAGGCGCAATTGGATCCTGCTCCATCACCATCAAGACCGTCTCAACGGAGGTCGCCCCCAAAAAAGGCGGACGGCCAGTAATCATGTTGTACAGAATCGCGCCCAGCGAATAGATATCGCTGGCCACTCCGACATCGCCTCGACTCCCCGAGGCCTGCTCCGGAGACATGTAGGACGGTGTCCCGATTACCGCACCGGTGCGCGTCAAAGTGGCTTCACTGGCGGTCGCCTGTTTGGCTAAACCAAAATCGGCGATGTAAGGCTTACCCGTTTCGTCCAGCATCACATTGGACGGCTTCAGGTCACGGTGCAGCACGCCTTGCTGGTGGGCGTAGCCGATTGCATCGCTGATGCGGTCCATAATCTGGCCGGCTTGTCTGGCAAAAATCGGGCCCCGTGTCAGTTTCTCAGAAAGCGACTGGCCCTCAATCAGCTTCATACAAAAGAAAGGCAATCCATCGTGTTCGCCGATATCGTAAATCGGAATGATGTTGGGGTGCTCCAGCCGTTTGGCGGCTTCCGCTTCGGCACGAAAACGCTCACGCTCGATCCGCGATGAAAATTCGCCTTTGAGGATCATCTTAATCGCGACCGTCATGTCGTCGGATTTGCGTTTGGCTTTGTAGACAATCCCCATGCCGCCGCGACCGATTTCTTTACGCAGCACGTAGTTGCCAAGATCGTAGGGCAGATCCAACCCCGCCATCTCACGTTCCATTTCGTGAGTCGCCTCCCGACGCTGCTCTTCACCGGCGTCTTTGGTGACAATGATGACGCCCCACAGCTCTCTCAGGTCGTCGGCAAATTTCGGATGCTCCTTCACGACCAACTCTAGCAACAGGTTTTCACCGGCGGTCACCCGATCGGAAAGCTGCGTAACAAGATTCGCCAGCTCCTGTTCGTAAACCGTATCGGCATCTTCGTCAGCCGCTTCAGTCGGCGGATCCGTTTCAGT
>CAZDZX010000488.1:0-1740 GCA_964510005.1 uncultured Pirellulaceae bacterium | reverse complement strand
CGTTTCTTCCTCGTGGCCAATTCCACGGCCACGAACGTGGAAAGCGATGGTGAATCGATCGCAGAACGAAAAAGAGCTCAACGCAATTCGAAGATGCGTGAAGAAAGGCTGTCCGTACGGATCTGATCGATTTATAACACAGGCGTCTTCGCGATTGAAACTGAAGCACACGCTGAGAGGCAGAGGAAGGCGAAACAATGAGCTGCGCCCCCTTTCGTTTCCCCTGCTTCTGATCAAAGCTCGATCAGTGCTCTGTGAACTCACGAGTTCACGGAACATCGTTTCGCCAAACTGAAGTCTGCTTGCCGGCTATTTCCGGATTTCGAATTCTCGCAATTCGCAATCGATAACCCGATTGCTTCGATCAACTTTAAGCTCTTTGGTTAGAGTCACCTGACCTTTTTTGCCAGTCAACTCTTGGGAAACCGCTCCTGCAACTTCGATGACGATCTTGTGGTCGCCTGCAAGCGCACCGATATACTGAGGGCTGTACACCAAACGGTATTGGCCTTGTTCGTCGAAAATCCCAGTGGAGGGACGGCCTCCCGCTTTGGGCACAAATTCGAGGTTTTGAACCTGAACCTGATTGCCATCGAGTGTCACGCTGCCGGACACATCAACAAGACCCAGTTCACTGCCTCCACAACCGGAGACAGCAACAGTCAAAAGCAGTGCAAGCGACCAAAGTAGCCAATCTGGCCCTTTGGCAATTGATAATCTTCTCACGCATCTTCCTCCAACAATGCCCTCTAGTTGAAATCGCCCTCTAGTTGAAATCGGTGTCAACGTTTCCATCATTTCGGCTCAACGAGTTCTCGAACGGATTATCGTTTGGAGCGTTATCCTGCTCGAAAGTTTGATTGTCGCTGACAAACCGCGTAGAGCCATCACAAAATCCGAACATCGCTCCTCCGGGATGATTGCTGGAATACCCGCGGGAGGGTTTTGAACTGAAATTGGTTCCGGGGTTAACAAGATTAAGACGACCGGCCCCGTTGGCGAGTATAACACGTGCCGTACGGCGCAGAAAAGTAGTGTTCCCGCCGTCGAATTTGATGTCAAACCCGAAGCAGTTTGAAGCACTGGGTGCGACAGCAGTACCCAGTGGATTGGTCAACTCAAATGAACGCTCGCCAAACATGACCGTGTTACTTGATCCGTCAAAAATGTCGCCGAAACGAATTTCAGAATCATCATAGAAGACTCCGTTTGGCTCTCGGTCCGCCAGGACGATGTGGTCGTCGTTGGCTGTGCTGAACGAGCTGTTCGAAGCGACATAATTTGACAGCGCGACAGCGACCGGGTTTCCATTTGCGTCTGCAATTCCGTTGTTTACCCCGTTTACGTCGTGGGCCTCATTTAATTCGGGGCCAGCATCGCTAGGGCAACGAAAAACTGGATACGAAGTCTGTAATGCATCCAGTTGAATCGGGTCGCTGCCAGTCGCTGCATCAGAAAGAAAACCTGTCCCTACCTCGAGGACATCGAATGCGTTGCCCAATTCCAGTTGAGGAAAAATGAGGGCATTCCAGCCCCAGAAAGAGTTGATACCGCCACTCGAATCATTGCCGGTCTGTCTTACGAAACCCGCCGGAAAGTGCGAGTTCGAGGATTCGAAGTTATGAACAGCCAACGTAAGTTGACGGATGTTGTTGCTGCATACCGAACGACGAGCAGCTTCTCGAACCTGTTGAACGGCGGGCAATAACATGCCAATCAAGATCCCGATGATTGCAATCA
>CAZDZX010000487.1:0-1747 GCA_964510005.1 uncultured Pirellulaceae bacterium | reverse complement strand
GGACCACATTGAATCAATGGCTTATTGGGCATAAATTCACGTGGGATGGGTGCCATCTACTATTCCAGATTTAAAGTCCTTTTGAAGAGAAGGACATTGATCTAGTATCGCCTTATGGCAAATGAGTTGACCTTTCGGATCGCCAGAGTCGATCCGCCAAAAATCACGCTGCTGGAATCCGTTTTCAGCAACGGGAACGGCAACCACAACCAAAACTAACCCCGTACCATTTTAAGCGCCCAACCGTTATCACTGGTAGAATTCAAATCATCCCCCATCCATTTTCCGTTTCCAATGACAGCAACGCCAACCATCCGACTGGGTACCCGAGCCAGCAAATTGGCAATGTGGCAAAGCAATTGGGTGAAGGACCAACTTGAGTCTGCCGGTCACTCCGTGGAAGTGATTCAGATCAAAACTCAAGGCGACGTTAAGACCGGACCGTTGGCTCAGATCGGCGGCCAAGGACTGTTCACCAAGAAACTACAGGTCGCCTTACTGGAAAACCAAATCGACATCGCCGTCCACAGCCTCAAAGATCTTCCCACCGAAGACATCGACGGACTGCACATCGCGGCCATCCCACAACGGGAAACCACCCAAGACGCTTTGGTTAGCAATCATTTCGATTCGCTGGAACAACTTCCCCAAAACGCAACCGTGGGAACCGGCAGCGTCCGTCGAGCCGCCCAATTGCTGCACCACAGATCCGATTTGAACATTGTTGACATTCGCGGCAACGTCGACACGCGATTGGAGAAACTTGACTCGGGGGACTACCATGCAATCATTCTGGCAGCCGCTGGATTGACCCGGTTAGGATTGGCTGATCGCATCTCGGCTGCCTTTGATGAATCGCAACTGTTCCCCGCGGTAGGGCAGGGGGCTTTGGGAATCGAAACTCAAAACGATGCCGCACCGGAACTGATCGCCGCCCTACAACAACTCAACCACCCCGAATCGTTTGCCCGCGCGATGGCCGAAAGACACATGCTGCGGCGACTGTTCGCCGGATGCCTTGCTCCCGTGGGAGCCAAAACATCGGTCACCGCTGGCGCCTTGACTCTGGAAGGAGTCGTGCTGAGCACCGATGGAAAAACAATCGTCAAAGCCTCTTCCACGCTACCGATGACTGACTACCAATCGCTGGGAGTCCAAGTCGCAGAAGAACTCATCGCCAATGGAGCAGACAGGTTACTATCGACCACAAAATAGATGACTGAACAAACCGCTACCCACAAAGAATTTGCTGACGCCAATGGCATCGACCTCGATCAAGTCGGGCCTTTCTCCATGCAGGAGTTCCAAGCCGAATTAGAACGCGTTGTTTTTGACGAAAGCGTCCCCCACCCGATCCCTCGCGAAAAACGCGATCCCTACATTGCTGACTTCGTAGCGGGAAAGCCCTTTGCCATCGGACAGTTTTCCGATGAAACGGTGGATCTAAAACAATATGCCAGCGTCCAAGAGTACTCCCAATACACCCTCGAAGAGCATTTGAGTTGGGCCTGCCTCGTCGCCCAGCAACAAAAAACGAAACACGAATTCGCCTGCCGGGAGTACCTTAAAGGCGAAGCTCTGTTTGAAATCGGGTCCGCCATGATCCCGAACTACTACTTGCTCAACGCGAGGATCTTTCAGCAAACGGGGTGGCAATTGGCCACCGTCAGCGAGATCATTCCCGCCGAGCTCTTTTTCACGTGCCACTCCAGACGATTCTTTCCGGTCACCACATTCATGCGACCGC
>CAZDZX010000486.1:0-1770 GCA_964510005.1 uncultured Pirellulaceae bacterium | reverse complement strand
CGAAAGCGACGACTTTACAACACTTCCCGAAACAGGTGAATAAGACTATTTGGCCCAAGAATGGTAGATTTTGGCGCTGCGCCCGCGTTCTTCTTAGAGGCAAGCCAACAAAACGAGCCTATACGGGGTCAATCTAAAAAAGCTCTGTTGTGTCGTTTTTTGGGGTTTCAGTCTGTCCGAGGGGAAGAAACCTTCGGCTCCGTCGTCCACGATATTCCTCCGAGCTTTTGAAGTGCTGATCATTTCCACGATGATGCGCCGGATTCGGCGAGTACCCTGAAGGAGGCTTCACAACTGACAAGGGCAGAAATATTGATTTCACTGGTGGTGATGATTTCGAGGTTGATCCTGGCATCTGCCAAAGCGTGCAACATTCGTTTGGTCGCGCGGACTTCGTGGGCTGTGCCCAGTCCCACCGCCGAGACATGAAAACGTTTTCGTCAGCCAGCATCAGTTATCCGGAGGGCCACTTGGTCGGTTTATGGCCAACTTAAAAGCTCCGTTTTGAGGCGACAGCCCTCAGTGGTGTCGAGGCTGCACAGTCTAGCGAAAGGGCTATCAACAAAATCGTTAGGGGTCAATCCTCAAGCGGAGAAAATTTGGTCTGCATGAAAACCAGCCGCAGGGCTGTTTTCCCTGGGCCGATGAAAGCCTCGTGAGAGCAACCGATTTGAGTTGGCTTACTGCTCCGCAAGGGCTGAAATAAGTATAGTAACTAACCTTTCGGAATCTGCATTGCTGGGCCAAGTCAATTTCCTTGCAAGTTTTCGGTCCTCTTTTTATTCAACTAAGACACTCTATTCGGCCAGAAGTCCTTTTTGGGTATTCTAACAATCCGAAGAGTCGTAACAATTCCCCCCCTTTACACCCAGAGTAACGCTCAATGATAACTTCCTTAAGAATTCTACCTGCACTCGCTGTTTTGGCGATGCTTGGCACATCTGCTTTCGCTCAATCCGTCTCCGTTGGTTTTGACATTGGAGAAGGTTTCACGACAGGTCCAGTTAATGGATCTGCCGCAGCGGCGGGTGCATTTGATGATGTGACGATTTCAAGCGGCGGCTTCGACGTCACTTTCAGTGGTGGACAACAACAACAAAGTTTTGATGGCCCCAGCTACCAAGCTGGTGGTACTGGTTTCTTGTTTGTTAACACCGGTGGCGGTGCCGCCACATTTACAGGCACATCCGGAAACACGATTACCGGAGGCCTTAACAATGGTGACCAAACTGGCTCCATCACGTTCAGCGGATTGGGAGCCTCAACGGTTTCGTTTTATGCTGCCGATCGGGCTAACGGAGCTGAATCGTTGTTTGACGTCGTGGGCACTGATGGAACAATTCTGCAAGACGATGTTTCAATTGACAGTGGCAGCGTGAGCGACAACTTCTTTAGTTTGGACGCGTCTGCGCTCGGTGGCAACATTGGCTCGATCACATTTGACTTGCCGGGTCCGGCTGCAAACGCTCCTTATGTTCTTGGGATCGACACCTTCTCAGCAACGGCAGCGACTGTAGCTTCCGTTCCTGAGCCTTCGTCTATCGTCGCGTTGATGAGCGTAATGGCGATTGCTGGCTTGCGTCGACGTCGCTAGTGGCAGTGATTGGATAAGATCTAAACGGTCTCTGGGGTGATCTCACAGGCCGTTTTTTATGCGCGGCTGAATTTCAACCGCTCATCTCTTTGCTGAATCTTTGTTGCAGACAAGCCAAACCATCGCGGTAGGGACGGTCGTTGCCGACCGCCCCCCGCACAGATCCGTACGCGAGG
>CAZDZX010000485.1:0-1782 GCA_964510005.1 uncultured Pirellulaceae bacterium | reverse complement strand
GACTTCCGCACGGGCTTTGAGTTCTGGAGAAATCTCAGCGTCGGAAAGTTGCTCGATAATCAAAGCCCCGACAGGCTTCCTCTTTTTCATCGATTCTTCTTTGCTGTCTCCGGTGGATTTCAGCAGTGGCAGAACCGCGATCATCCGCGCGTGCGATTTGTCGACATGATCATGAACTCGTTTTTCCAATTGCGGCGCCAGTGATGTCGACGTGCCATCAAACCACATCTCACGTCCCGTTTTGACGACCGCAGTCGCCAATCGATGAAGTGTTTTTACTTGCTCACTACGTCGTTCGATTGAATCCAATCCGCTAACAGCTTTGATCACGCAGCGACGGCCATGCATCAGTCCAACACTGACGCGATCGCATTCGGCTAACCGTCGGCTTTCGTTTGCGATGGCGTAGGTCGTTTGCTGAGTGTCCAAACCGGCGTGGACCGACTGAACAAATTGCTCCAGCCGATGCCACATTTTTTCTTGTTGCTCGTAAGAGCGCAGTCGTTGATTGGACAGGAACTCGCTGGCGATGTCACACATCTGCAAGACGAATCTTAGGTATCCCCGCTGAGTCGTGGGACCGGCACCGGCGCGCTGAAATATCTCAACCAATCCGACCAGTCGCCCGTCGATTTTCAAAGGACCTACCACCAGCAAGTGTTCGGTCGGGTTGCCGCCTTGGTTGCTGCTGTTGCTGGCCAACGGTGGCACAAGGACCGGTTCACCGGACTCGCACAGTCGCCGGATCAGCATACTGTGACGTTTCCGAGCTTCCTCGTCCTCGTTCAGGCTGGTCTGTTTCAGGTTGATATGCACCTGCAGATCGATGGCTTTATTTTCCGAATCTACGGTCCAGATCGCCCCTCCGACGGAGGCCAACGCGGTCACAATTCGGGTCAGGAATCCTTCGTAGAATTCGTCTATACTGCAATTCTGGCGGGCCAAGTGGTGAACTTCGTCAACCAATTCCCGGATTTGCGTGCGTGTTTTGTCAACCAGTGCCGATTCGGTTTGCGTCAGATCAACACGTCTTCGGCTGGGGCGCTTGTTCGCGTCCGGGGCAGCGGCTTGCACCGCGCTTTCGTCGCCAAGACCCTGAAATTGGTCCGGAATTTGGGAACCTGTACCTGGATCGTTAACCATAAAGATACTCGAATCGTTTCCGGGGACGTGGACAATACGACCATCGATAAGCGATAATCGGATTCAGTCCTGAATGCTTGGCTGGAATGCGGAACTTTCGTCGAATCAGTTCCGCGTGGCAAGCTTGATTTGGGAACGATGCTGGCAGGCCTGAAATGGCTTTCAAACTTGGAAAAATGCGAAAGATAGCGAATGAGACTGATCGGTGAACTTTCAAATGAACAGCACGCAAAACGTTTTTCAGCGTGGCTGGTGACACGTGAGATTGCGTGCATGGTCGAACGGGTCAACGATTCTGACCAGTTTGAGATCTGGGCTAAGGATGAAGACAAATTCGTCGAAGCGAGGGACGAATTTGCCGCTTTTCTGAAAAATCCTGACGACGCCCAGTATCAACAGGCCGTCCAACAGGCCGCCCAGCTGGAAAAACAGCGGCAGATTCAGGTCAAGAAGTACCAAAAGAACCTCCAGCCCGGTGTTTCGAGTACGCAAAAGGGCGTGTTCGAAGTCGCGCCGCTGACCATGGTCATGGTTGGCATCTGCGTCGTGGTGGCGCTGCTGACCAATTTTGGCTCCGACGAGTCAAAGGACCGGGCGGCGGCCCGCGCCTTGCAGTTCGTCGCGGTCGATTCGCCCAGT
>CAZDZX010000484.1:0-1782 GCA_964510005.1 uncultured Pirellulaceae bacterium | reverse complement strand
AGGTTTTCATATCGCACCGCGAAATCAAAATCGCCGAAGGGTTTGCGATGGGACGGCCAAATTCGACCCATGCATCCGGATGCGAAAATGTAAACTGGTTCCCTACAACAAGACAAGCGCCAAAGGTGCTGCCAAAAGTGGTCAAGGTTGCTGTCCGGGACAAACAGGCCATCACGTCATTCCTGATTCCATGGTTAAAGGCAATCCCTGCTACAAGGGAAAAGGCAAAGCTCCGGTTATTTGTTTGGAGGGTGCGAACAACTCACACGGCAGTCATGGCCAAGCTCACGCGGCCCTCAAGACCTCAATGTCGAACTACCGAAAGAAATCTGGCAAGAGTACAATTGACTATGAAGCTGCGCGGGATCAGGCGCTTGACGCGATAACGAAACCTTTCGGTGCATCAGCTTCTCACTGTTCAAGAAAGTGTCTTCGTGAGCAACTGGACGCATATTATAAGGACTGTAAAGGAAAGCAGGTTACTGCGACTTCCGGATCAGAATCCGGCGAAGAAAACAAAGGCCTAGGAGGAACAGACGATCAAAATGGTATCGATTGATCTGAAGCAACTTAACGAATTTTTCTCGGGTTACCGGGTTGCTGATTGTGTTGTCAGAAACAGCAGCCGATTCTTTTTCCTGCTTATGAAAGTCTATCTGGATGAGGAAGGCAATGAACTGGCCGAACAGCCGGGATTGGGTGACAAACGAATCGTACGTGTTGAGGTTTCTGGCGATGAGCCTGATATTGTCAAAAGCGATCTTTTTGGATACGACTGGCCAATCCATTGCGAAATGACCTATCCGAAAGACAAAATTGTCATTGTCGACCTTGAAGGTCGACCTTACTTCGGTGACATCTGCTCACAACCGATGATTCCCCCGCCGCCTCAGGGAGGTCCCCTAGGTGGGGCAGTGAAACGGGTGCGACCGATCGGTAGGTCAGCCGCCATCCTGATTTCCAACGCCCGCGATGTATTGATTCATGAGGAAGGAGAACAGTGGAATCGCATTGGGCCCGCTTTCACTCAGGACTTTCCCGCCTATGAAGGCTTTGAAGACTTCGATGGATTTTCTCTCGAGGAGATTTATGCCGTTGGCGGCAGTGGAGGCGTTTTCAAGTTCGATGGGAAGTTGTGGAAGCAAATGGAATTTCCCACCAACCTTGGTGTGACGTCTGTTTGCTGTGGCGGTGACTCGAGCGTCTATGTCGGAGCCGCCTTCGGAAAAATCTATCGTGGTAAAGATCATGATTGGGAATTGATTCACGATGATAATCTTGCGCTACCCTACCGAGACATGGTTTGGCACGACGACTCTCTGTGGTGCTGCAACGACAGCGGTATCTGGAAGTTCAAGGATGGCAAGCCCGGAGGTAGTCTTCCTGCTGGTGTTGGCGCCTGTTGCGGGCATCTGTCCGTTCGAGATGGAGTCTTGCTAACAGCGGGCTTTGGAGGGGCGGCTTGGTTGGACAGCGACGACCAGTGGCACACGCTGTTTCTGTCGAGTGAACTTCAGTAATATCGAGGGGGAGTTTTGGCAGAGAAAGATCCAAACGAGACGTTTTTGGAAGAGCTGAAAACCATTCTGGGAGCTCCAGTTCGTCAAAATGCTCTTGAGAAAGAGCAGCTGAAACAACTCAAGGGAATGGTCTGTGAACCCCATTTTCAACTTCTTGAGAAGTATGGAACCGCTGTCTTTTGCGAAGGACGCGTGCGGCTACTGAATCCTCTTGATTGGATTGATTTGGGGGCAGCGGCTTTGAGGCACGTGCCGGTATTTT
>CAZDZX010000483.1:0-1788 GCA_964510005.1 uncultured Pirellulaceae bacterium | reverse complement strand
CTAGGAAAACGGCTGGGCCTTTGGCCCGGGGCCGGTAGGAACCGGCCCTACGCATAACGTTAGTACGCGTTCTGGCGTGAGAACACGACCAAGAAAGTGCGGGCGATGATCTTTAGGTCCAACCAAATCGACCAGTCACGAATGTACTTGTGGTCGAAGTGGATTCGCTTTTCCATCTTGTCCAGCGTTTCGGTTTCGCCGCGGCAACCGTTGACTTGCGCGAGGCCCGTCATGCCGGGTTTGACTTTATGACGAAGCATGTAGCCTTCGATTTGCTTGCGATAGAACTCGTTGTGAGCATTCGCGTGTGGGCGTGGGCCGACCAGTGACATCTGCCCGCTCAGGACGTTGAAAATCTGAGGCAGTTCATCCAACGATGACTTTCGCAAAAATCCTCCGATGGGGGTCAAGCGTTTATCGTTCTTGGTGGCTTGGGTGACTTTGTCTCCGTTTTCGCAAACGGTCATGCTGCGGAACTTCCAAACTTCGATCGATTTCCCGTCCAGACCATAACGCTTCTGCTTGAAAATGATCGGGCCCTTGGAGGTCAGTTTAACGGCGGCGGCAACCAATAGCATCGGAATACCAACGGTCAGCAAAGCAGCTGTCGCGATGATGACGTCGACAATTCGCTTCAACATTCCGTCGACGCCGAACAGTGGGTTTTCGAATACGCTGACGACGGGCAGGCCGTGAATGTCGGTCCAACGCGAATTCAACATCTGGAAGACGAACAGATCGGGAACGATGTAAACGGATGCGGTTGTATCGGCCAATTCAGCGATGATCGAGCGGATGCGTTCTTCGGCTCGCATGGGCAATGTGATAAACACAACTTGGACTTCACCGGATTTGGTGGCGTCGATGAGCGTATCGATATTGCCGTGTCGAATGTCCATGTCTTCGGGAAGCTCTCGAAGTCGAGCGCCAGGACGATCGTCGTAGAAGCCGAAGAAGTTCAGTCGCAGATCGGGAGTTGAGCCAACGTTTTCGACCAGTTGAACACCCAGATCATTGATGCCGACGACCGCGAATTTGCGTGAGTTGTTTCCGTTTTTGGCGATGTAGCGGTTGTACCAACGCAGCGCCACGCGAAAGGCGAGCGAGAACGTGAGTGTGACGGTGAACCACTGTGCGATGGCGGGCGCTGACAATTCGGTTGAATAGGCGCTGAATCGTCCCAGCAAAACTAGGCAGGCGATCGAGAGCGACCAAGCGAAAACGGTACAGGCAATTTCTCGGTAGAAACCCAGTCCATGCCAGCGACGGTACAAGCCAAAGACTTCGGCGAATACCTTGAACATTCCGATCGCAACTAAGCCGATGATGATTGTCGATTTGCTGTCGAACTCTGGAATGAAACTGACCAGTAGCCAGAGTCCCAGCACGATCGCGAGAGCGTCTGTAAGTTTAAGTAACAACGAAGGTGAAACCGTGGATTGCCGAACGAGCTGGTTTCTTTTTTCCTGATTCATAGCTGCAGTGGGGATGCGAAAATTTAGGGATTTCAACATCGAAACGTAGGTCGCGCCCGATGGCTGGCAGGCGATTCCTTGCAATCGCCTGTCTGTCGGCAGGAGAAAAGATAAGTTTTGCGGGTTTTGCCGATTGGATGGCTGGGGCGGAGACCGGCGCATAACCCAATGGCACTTACTTTAGATTGTCGCCACGAAGTGGCGTTGAAATGTCGGAGGGACGCCAGCGATGCGAGCAAGCGGGAGCTGGGTTTGTGCATGATTTCCAGTGCTTCACAGGCTTAAAGAACACCAATGATATTCGACCTGCTGT
>CAZDZX010000482.1:0-1831 GCA_964510005.1 uncultured Pirellulaceae bacterium | reverse complement strand
CCGACCAACCAGGAAACGATTTTGGCGACAATCCAGCCGATCACCAGAACCGCGAGGGCACTTGCAATCCCTGGTAGGTATTCGCCCACTTTGCCCGACATGCTGTTAAACATTTGGGACATATCTGACTGGGCGAGCGGAATGTTCAGAAAGTCATTTTGCAACATGGAATCCTCGGGTTTTTTATGTAGGGAAATGTATAGGAAAGACGATTAGCCCACCGATTCGGTAAACGGTAGAGTCGGCAGAGCGCGGCGGTAGTTCATCGAACCGGTTAATGCGGTAGAACGTTCGCCGTGTTGTTCTATTGAAGTTCGCGAAGGTACTCTTGGTCCGAATCGCTAAATACGGACACGGGTATGCGGTATAGCTTTTGATCGTAGAAGCTTCTGACAACAACTTTGTCTTCCTCCCAACGGACAAATGCCAGTTTGGCCTTTTGACCCTTTTGGGAAACAAAATCGCGGTAACCTAGGGCGGAAGATTCTGGTCGGGGCGTGACTCGTAGTTCGCCCGTCGAATCCTCGGTTGGCTTTGCAGAGCTCGCTGCGGCCATTTGTTGGCGAAGTTGCTCTAGCTCGCTCTCACGAGACGTGATGCTGTCCTTGGCGGTCGTCAACTCGTTTTGAGCGACTTGAAGTTCGTTTTTGAGCCGCGCAACTTCTTGGGACAACGCATTCATTTCCCTGGATGCTTTCTCACCCGAACCGTCGATCTGATTTTTGAGTGAAGCGATTTTGCTTTTTAGATCGAGGTTTTCCTTCGTCTTGCTCCGAAGCGACGCATTGATCGTCTCGATCTGTGCGACCAGTTCGCTAACTCTTTGGTTGGCAGATTCAAGTTCTTCGTTGTTGCCGCCAAGTGTTGGACCCGCCATCGAAGCTGCATTGGAGGCCTTTGAGGCGGCTTCAGAGGCAGCTTGTTTGGCTTGTTCCAATTCTGTTTGAGTCGAATTCAAACGAAAGTTCAAGTCTTTGATCGTGTTCGCGCGATCCTGATTCGTTTCCTGCAGTTGATTGATTTTGCTTTGAAGTTGACCGGTCTCGATTTTCAATCCGTCAGCTTCCAGTTTCCACTTGCTGGCTTCCCCTTCAAGTTCCTCAAGTCGAAGCGAATTTGCATTTCCGCTACCGGATTTCTCGCCCGGAGAAAATGCGTGAGAAATGGTGTTCCCGCCAGAGTTCGTGCCCGTGCCCGCGCCGGTATCCAAATCCAAGCCATCCATTCCCGACTCTGATTGGGAACTGCTTTTTTCGCTGGCGTCGGCGCCGTCGATGCCGCCACCGTCAGCTGACGCCACCAGCGATCCCGAATCGGAGCTTGATGAGCCTCCAGCGGAGTTCGGGTACCACATCAGATAGAGATGGCCTAACAACCACATGGGTAGAAGAATGGCCACAAGCAAAAAAACTAGCGTGTCAAGAATATCGCCGCGACGGTTCATGGGTCGGCAGAGGTAAGACAGGGGAAGGAGAGACCTCAATTATTGAGGATTGCTGTCAGTTTTCAAATAGGGATAGTCACTTCCTGGCAAAAGTAAAAGTGAAGCTGGGTAGCCTGCGGGGGTTTTTGTGGCAAAGAAATCCAGATTTCTACCTAGATCTTGTCGCCAGTAACAATGGCTTTAATCGAGCGATCTCTGGACTGTTGCCAGTCCAGTTGCAAATAACTTACAGCTTTAAATCGGCGAAGTAGGTCATCTGTTGGGCCTGTTCATGAACCGGCCCAGCACCAAAGCAATACAGACCAGCAACCCACATGCGATGGCAAACCAGTTTCCCCAGCGACGATAGAGAGTGATTTCGGGTTGGGGCACGCGGACGGCGCAGAT
>CAZDZX010000481.1:0-1838 GCA_964510005.1 uncultured Pirellulaceae bacterium | reverse complement strand
CTAAAGTAAGTGCCATTAGGCTAAGGCCTTGTCGCTCATGAGAATCGCATTCTAAATCACAATTTGCTCACGCAGGGACGCCTAAATGGCGAACTGCCTGCTGACTTCTGGGGGAGCTTCTTGATAGCCAAGGGGCTCCATCGAGCACCCTGCCCTGCCCTGACTGAGGCTGCGCATCACGCCGGAGTAGCTGAGTAATTCGGCGAGGGGAGCGTGGGCCACGATGCTGGTGATCCCAAGGTGGCTGTCGGTGCTGATGATCTGGGCGCGACGCATGGCAAGGTCTCCGACAAAGTCGCCAAAGTACTCTTCGGGAGTCGTTACCGAAACTTTCATGATCGGTTCCAGCAACACCGGAGAGGCTTCGCGGAGCGCCTCTTCAAAGGCTTCACCGGCAGCGATCGCAAACGCCATCGGTGTCGAATTTTCATTCGCTGCCGCGTTGGCGAGCGTCACTCGAATTTTGGCCAAGGGGAAGCTGCCGATGCAGCCGCCGCCATCCCCGCGGGCTTGGATTTCTTCTTTGACCGTTTGCACGAATTCGGCAGGCATGGCATCAACCGGCAAGCGATTGAAAACCTTGACGCCCGATTCGACTTTTTCGTCGGGCTCCATTTTGAGCGTGACGCTACCGAAAATCTGCTGGCCTTCGATCAGGCGATTGCATTCCCGTGTGACGGTTTTTTCAATGCTAATCGATTCGCGGTAGGAAACGCGTGGCTTGTGAACTTTGACTTTCAGATTGAAATCGCGGAGCAGGCGATTTTTGATCACTTCAAGGTGCAGCTCGCCCATGCCGGCGATCAACGTTTGACCGGTCTCTTCATTTTCGGTCGCGCGGAAAGTCGGATCCTGACGCTTCAGTAGTTCGAGAATTTCAGAGAGTTTGTCACGTTCGGCGTTGGAATCGGATTCGATGGCCATCTCGATGACCGTTTCAGGGAACTCGATGGCTTCCAGCAGAACCGGTGATTTCTGTTCGCAAAGGGTATCGCCGGTGACAGCAAAGCGAGGTCCGATGACACCCACGATTTCGCCGGGTCCGATCGAATCCATTTGGCCATCACGCTCCTTGCGCGTGGCATGGATCTGCCAAAGCTGAGCCACGTTTTCCTTTTTGTCTTTGCCCGGACAGTAGACGCGGCTGTTGCCTTTGAGTTCGCCGGAGTAGATCCGGATCCAGTAGAGGTCGCCAGTTTTGGCGGGCAGGATTTTGAAAACCAGTCCAGAGAACGGTTCCTTGGCGTCCGGTTTACGGACTTCGACGACGCCTTCTTTACGTGGATTGGAGCCTTCGACGGGCGGTCGATCGGTGGGGTTGGGCAGATAATATTTGACGCTGTTGAGTACCGATTGGACTCCGATTCCATGCAGAGCCGAACCGCAAACCACGGGCTGGATTTGACGCAGCAGCGTTCCTTCACGCAGGACTTTGCGAATCAACTCGTTGGGAATCGCTTCATCGGCAAGGGCCAGCGACATGGCTTCGTCGGACAGGCCGTAGACGACTTCCAGCATTTCCTCGCGGGCCAATTGCGCTTCGGCGAGGAGCTCTTCGGGGATGGGAGCTTCCTTGACGGTTCTGCCTTCGTCGGAATAGGTCGACATCCGCATTTTGATCAAGTCGATGGTGCCGCGAAATGGATCGTCGACATGAGTGGGGCCTTGGCCCACCGGGATGGCGATGGGAACCGGATTGGCGCCCAATCGCTCTTTGATTTCATCAAACACGCGGCGGAAGTCGGCGCCTTCGCGGTCCAGTTTGTTGATAAACGCGATGCGGGGAACGTTGTATTTGTCGGCCTGCCGCCACACGGTTTCGCTTTGTGCTTCAACAC
>CAZDZX010000480.1:0-1868 GCA_964510005.1 uncultured Pirellulaceae bacterium | reverse complement strand
AGGGCTGGGTCCACGGTACAATGAATTCCTGTAGGGCCAAAGGTCCGGCCGTTTTCCTAACTTCCAAGTGAAAAGAACATGTCGCAACCCTCAGGCGTGAATCCATCAACAGAGGCCGAACTGGCTAACGCCAATGGGTGGCGATCAAAACTCATTTTTCTGTTCATCGCATTTGTTTTGGCGGTGGTCGCTTTCTATGGCGGCCTCGCGCTGAAGGTGTTCTCGACTCCCTATCTGGAATCTCAAATCGGAGTCCCAATGTTTACAGGATTTTTGGGTTGGGCCTTTGGCTTTGCCTTTGTTAGCACTGTCATGGCGATCGGTTGCCTGTCGCCACTGATCGCCCAGCGGATCCGCGCGTGGCACTACGCCCTACTGCCGATTCCATTTGCGATAGAATTTGCCGTGTCATGGTTTTTCTTTATCGGCTTTTTCGGCATCTAATGCTGAATCAAATCAGCGATCGCAACGTCTATAGGTGAACGGGAATCGTCCGAACCTGTTCACCCGGATTGGGCTCCAATGGCGGATCGATCCACTCGATCGTTTCTCCAGCCGCATGGGCTCCGCGGACGCGTTCCTTGAACTCGCGGCAGACTCGCATCATGGCGCTGCGGGGTGAATCGCCGGTCGCTTCCAAGTTATCTAAGTTGGCAACGCGAGCAATTGACTTTCCCGATGCATCTCGCGAAAGGTAAACCAAACAGGCGAATGTCGGAACGTTTGCCGCCGGTTTCCCCATGGGCAGCGAGTTATCAGCTGAATTGTTTGACATCGATTCGATTGAGTGATCTAAGAAAATGAACAATCAAATCGTAACCCCGTTTCCGCTGGCAACAAGCATTCTCAGCCAATCCACTTGAAAAAGGGCAGGACAATTGCGTGCCATCCATTTGTAAGTATCGTCAAGATTACGCTGTTCGAGCTGTTCAATAACGATCCGCCGCCAACCTCCGATCATATTTCCGTCGGGCGGTGTTGGCCCTGCAAGGAACACACTGCGTTTCGGATAGATAGTTATGCTCACGAGCAAACAAGATTTTCATATTGCGACCTGCCTAGTCAAATAACGTCAACGATAAACGAGAGGAAGTAAAAAACACCAGCAGAACCCAATCCTAATCGACTTACGTCAAACACAGGAATTTGCTTCGAGCCCACTCTAGGATCTATTTTTGTAGTCCATCGAAATTGCGACGCACAGGGTGGCATGCTGTAGAATAATCCGACAGCGATGGCAGATTGCGATCGTTCGAGCTTTCGGAATTTTCTCAGCCTCCTCAGCTGATCGGGCCACCGCTGGACTGGCAACGCCAATGGCGAAAATTAGCTGGGGAAAAATTCGAATTCACTTTTGATGAAAAGCGCCTGCATCCCATCATGCCGGGCAACCCCGGCAACTTTTACGACGGTCAGCATCGAGCCCCGAACCATCATCGATTGCAGCTCAAGAAACGGATCGGCAACACCTTCTTAATCTCTTAATCGACTGGCATTGCGAAGCCAAGATGTACGAGGAGGATGATGCGGTTCCGATTTATGTGTATGCTCGGATCCCATTTAAACGGGTGACCGTCCAGTCGGATCCGATGACGATTGAGCAAGCCAAACTAGAATTGGACCAGCATTTTGATTTGGCCGATTTTGAGCCCAATCCTGAGAAGCAAGAGTGGTGGAGCTCCAAAACGTTCATTGAGTTCAAAATGAAAACCCTGGAGACCAAACCGAAGTCCCCGTAGGAGGTCTGCTGATCAAGACCCGCTTGGTCGATGACCACGGCGTTGGAAGTCTATGCCGCCCACCAACCTCGCATAAAAAAAGCCCTGCTTTCTGAGCGAAAACAGGGCTTTTGCGAAGCGACGCAGACG
>CAZDZX010000479.1:0-1876 GCA_964510005.1 uncultured Pirellulaceae bacterium | reverse complement strand
TACACCCGGCAGGATTCGAACCTGCAACCCTCGGTTCCGAAGACCGATATTCTATCCAGTTGAACTACGGGTGCATGCGTGCCAGTGTAGCGGATTCCCTGTCCGCAGAAAAGAGACACATGGTACAACATGACACTTAACAGGCTAATCGCTAGAATTTGGAGTGGTTTTACCGAAAAAAAACTTCCCTGATGTTGGCATACTGTAGAGCTTTGAGTCGCTGAGGCAGTGTTTTGTGCTAGAATAGTAGGACTTTACTACGGAACAAATTGTTACGACGCAGGATGCAATTTCGGTACATGAGTGATGCGAAAGCGTTGCTCTCCCTCCAATTGCCCAAGAGCTTGAATGCTCAACCCACCAAGGCGACTCCATGACGAGGATTACACTTCGAATTCTTGACGGTGCAAACCGGGGCGAAGTCTACAAAGATATTCAGCTACCCGTGACCATCGGTCGTGAGGAAGGGAACTCGATCCAGCTTAACGACGAGCGGGTCAGTCGTGTTCATCTTCGCGTCCAACAAGACCATGACGATCTGGTTCTGACTGACTTGGACAGCACCAATGGATCGCGGGTCAACAACGAAGAAGTTCAGCTCAAAATTTTGCGGTACGGCGATCTCATCACTGTGGGACGCAGCTCGATTGTTTACGGCAGTCGAGAGCAGATTCAACAACATCTGCAGAATTCTCCCGGAGTTCGACGTACTTCCCACGGCGGTGCCAAGGACGACAACGAAGCCGACGAAAATTTCTCAGTTTTTGTCAGTGAAGCGCCTCGGCTTCCCGAGCGACTTTCGCCAGGCCAAGCAGCCCAGCTCTCAGAAGTCATCGAGTTCCTGCATCATCAGGTCCGCGAAATCGTCAATGGCGCCGAAGTCAAATCTCGGCAGCAGACCGTCGAAGTTTCCACCGAACTATGGCAGCAGATCGTCGAAGTCCAAGCAAGACTGGCAGAATATCTAGAGCGAATCGGTCAGCCCTCCTAGTCGCACAAACTAGCTGATCCCAGACTTAGTTGGATGCGTCATCGCCAATCGAGGATTTGATCGAGTGTCCTAGGGGACGAGAGGTGAGAGACGCGGTAGAGGCATCGTCCTTCACCGGTCCAAGGCAAAGCCGATCAGGGGTGCAATCATTCAGGGAAGGTCAAGGCAGGGTCGATGGATGGAGATTGCGTTGCCAGCCAGTTTCTGCCGAAGATTTAGTAGCTCCAATCGCTGGCGGAGAGATCGTTGACATAGGTGATTTCTAGCTCACTAATGCATCGGTGAACGACTATGCCCCGAAGTTTTAAACGGGGGTTTGAAAAACCAGTCATTCGGAAAACACTGCGTTTTTCGCGATTATTGCCCTGAAATCACCCTCGTTCACAGTTTTTGAAACCGTTCCAGGCGGTGTTCGCGGGGATAGGTATGGTTCGAGCTGCGCAAAAGAGGATAAGAAAGAATAGATGAATATTCTGGGCATTAATGCATTTCATGGAGATGCATCGGCGGCACTTGTCGTCAACGGAGAGCTGATTTCTGCGGTCGAGGAAGAACGTTTTAATCGAATTAAGCACTGGGCAGGCTTTCCCGGAGAGTCGATCAAGTGGTGTCTGAGTGATGCAGGGCTTTCGATTGACGACATCGATCACGTCGCAATTTCTTTTAATCCGCGCGCCAATTTCTGGCGTCGTGTCGGATTTGTGCTCAAGAACCGACCGTCGATTTTTACAATCGTCGACCGGCTGAAACGACAGGGGAAATCCTCTGGGCTGGAAGACCAAATGGCCGCGGCCATCGGCTGTCAACGCAGCGAGATCCGCGCCCAGTTCCATCGCGTTGAGCATCACCACGCCCACGTGGCAGCTGGATTCTTGATCTCACCGT
>CAZDZX010000478.1:0-1877 GCA_964510005.1 uncultured Pirellulaceae bacterium | reverse complement strand
AACCAATGTTTAAACACGTTCCTTTTTTCGTCCTGGCCCTACTGCTGTCGCTCGGCAGTGCCGCATTCGCACAGTCCGAAGCTAAAACCCAGCAGAGGCCATCTGCCTCGACTTCCAAAACCCAACAAAAATCGGCTTCGTCGACAACGAAAACCCAAGCCAAAGATATCGTCGACACGGCCGTTGAAGCCAAGAAATTTTCCACACTGGTTGCTGCCGTCAAAGCAGCTGGTTTAGCAAATACCCTCAAAGGCACGGGGCCATTCACTGTGTTCGCCCCCACCGATGCGGCGTTCAAGAAACTTCCAGCAGGCACGCTTGAAAGTCTGCTGAAAGAAGAAAACCTGCCGAAACTCAAGCAAATTCTGACTTACCACGTCGTCTCCGGAAAAGTCATGTCGGCCGATGTCGCCAAATTGACCGAAGCGGCGACCGTTCAGGGCGACAAGGTTGCCATCAAAGTTGAAAATGGCAAAGTCACTTTCAACGACGCGAACCTGATGAAGGCAGACATTGTGTGTGCCAATGGTGTCATCCATGTGATCGACACGGTTTTGTTGCCCGGTCAAAAAGACGGGACATTAACTTCTGCCAAGAAAGATATCGTCGACACGGCGATGGAAGCTGGAAAGTTCAGCACGCTGATCAAGGCTGTCAAAGCTGCGGGTTTGGCCGAGACTCTCAAAGGCGATGGGCCTTTCACCGTTTTCGCACCTTCGGATGAGGCTTTTGCGAAAATTCCTGCAGAGAAACTGAAGGACCTTCTGAAGCCTGAAAACAAGGAAAAACTGAGCTCGATTCTGACCTACCATGTCGTATCTGGTAAAGTTATGGCTGCCGATGTTGTTAAGCTTCAAAAGGCGAAAACGGTCAACGGCAAAGAAGTACAAATTAAAGTCACCGACAAAGGCGTTACGCTTGATAGTGCCAATGTCGTCAAGACCGACATCGAATGTGGTAACGGTGTTATCCACATCATTGATTCAGTAATCATGCCCAAGTAGTGGGTCATGGCTGAGTAAATCAACGGGTCATCGACTTGCCGGCGCTGCGGATGTTAACAGCATCCCAAGCCCGGCTTTTCGATCTTCGTTTTGTTTGCTCCTTGAGTAACGCCTGACTTGCCGTTGGAATTGATTCTGTCGCGAATCAACAATACCTTTCCAACTGCAGTCCCATGGTTGTGAACATCGATGCTGTCGTCACGCTCGAGCGTTGCCCCAACAACGCCTCAGAAGAATTGTTGTTTGGTGACAGGGATTTGCTGCCCTTAATCGCGTTGGGCGACGAACACGCGATCGAAGCCTGTATGGCTCGTTACGGTGGACTAGTCTGGTCCCTCGCTTTAAGAAACTGTCCCGATCGCGCTAGCGCTGAAGACGCGGTTCAGGATATCTTTCTTCGCATCTGGCAGTCGGCGGATCAATACGATTCCAACGTCGCTTCCGAGACGACTTTCGTTGCCGTGCTGGCCCGTCGTCGATTGATCGACCTGTTTCGTCGTCGCAAACCGTTACCGGCGATCGATTTTGGCGTTGCCGAACAAGTGCCCGATCCAACTCGCGACGCCGCCACGTCGGCGGAGTTAAAAGAAGAGGCGATCAAAGCCGAAGAGATTCTGTCGAAGCTTCCCTGCGATCAGCAGCAAGTGATTCGCTTGAACGTTTACGATGGCCTGTCCCATTCTCGCATTGCATCGCTGACGGGTCTGTCACTGGGAACCGTGAAAACGCACATCCGCCGCGGCATGATCGACCTCCGCCGCAGTCTGTTTCCGCCCATCCAAATACTGGCCAAGAAACTGTAAAAAAATGCGTGCGCCGCCTTCAGGCGAATGCGGAGTGACTCGTCCGCAGGTTCGATACCAGCCGAACTCA
>CAZDZX010000477.1:0-1963 GCA_964510005.1 uncultured Pirellulaceae bacterium | reverse complement strand
CCTCCCGATCCCAGTCGGGTGCTCTCCATTGAGCTACTCCGGAACATATGAGTCATTCGTGTCAACGATAGAATCGTCTGATTCAGAGATGATATCTCACGAAAGGTTCGATGCTACTGATTTTTTTCGAAACGATTTACCCAACAACCGCAGCAACCTGCGCGGCGGAAACTGGATCGATGACGCCTTTTTCGGTGATGATCGCGTGAATGTACTCGGCCGGAGTTACGTCGAAGGCAGGATTGTAGACCTCGACGCCATCCGGAGCCGTCTGTCGACCAAAACCGTTAGTGATTTCTTCGGCACCGCGCAGTTCGATCGGAATTTCTGCACCCGAAGCAATCGACAAATCAAAAGTGCTGCTGGGGGCGGCGATGTAAAACGGAATGCCGTGGGCGCGGGCTAACACCGCGATCGAATAGGTCCCGATCTTGTTGGCCGAATCTCCGTTAGCGGCGATTCGATCGGCGCCGGTCACCACCGCCTGCACCTTTTTCTCTTTCATGACTTGAGCCGCCATCGAATCGCAAATTAATGTGGCTTTGATGTCTCGCTGCATCAGCTCCCAAGCCGTCAACCGAGCTCCCTGCAGCAACGGACGGGTCTCATCAACAAAAACGTGCAAGTCGTGGCCTTGATCTTGAGCCGTGAAAAACACGCTAAGCGCGGTCCCGTACTCCGCAGTCGCCAAACCGCCGGCATTGCAGTGCGTCAGTACGCCGCTGACACCGGATAGCAAATTCGCACCGTGTTTTCCGATCGAGTGACACATCTCGCGATCTTCCGCGTGAATCGCCTTGGCTTCCTCAAGCAACCGTTGACGCAGTGCCGCGCCGTCGAGCTCGCCGTGCTCGGAAACGCAGCGACGCAAACGATCCATCGCCCAAAACAGATTCACCGCCGTGGGGCGACTGGTTTCCAAGTAATCCGCAACTTCATTGAATCTCGCTTTGAACGAATCGACGTCGTCGTCTCCCACGGTCTGCAGACCCACGATGACTCCGTAGGAAGCAGCGATGCCGATGGCAGGCGCGCCGCGGACGCGAAGTTTCTTGATGGCTTCCCAGACCGTTTCCACATCCCGGCAATCGATCCGCTCAAGACTGGTGGGAAGTAAGGTCTGGTCGATCAAGCAAAGGTAGCCATCGGTTTCGCCGATCCATTCAATCGTTTCAGGTCTAGAAGACATGCTTGTTCCGGTACGCAGTTAGCGTTCAAGTAAGGGTAAGTGATATTGTTTGTAAGTTGTTTTGACCGTCAGCGAGGTCCGTTACTAATGCCCATCATCGTCGTCGGGCAGGCTGTCGATTCCAATCAGCTTGCGGGCCAAGGGGCCCACGGTGAGGCCTTGAATCACAATCGAAAATACAACCACCGCATAGGTCACTGTCAAAAACAGAGCCTTGTCCTCTCCGGGCATCGCTAGCGCCAGCGCGATCGAAATTCCGCCTCGCAGCCCACCCCAAGCCATGATGGTGGTGGTGTGGGGCACGAAGTCCAATCGTTTCGCGAAAAATCGGACCGGCAACAACAAAGAAAAGAATCGACTGGCCAATACGATGACAATCGCGATCAGGCCCGCCAACAGAAAGCTCTGCTGGAAATCAATCAACAACATTTCGAAGCCGATCAGAACGAACAGGATCGCGTTGAGTAGGATGTCGACCAGCTCCCAGAACTTATCGACGTACAGTTCCGTCTGCTGGGACATCGATGTTCCTCGCACGGTATCGTTGCCCACGAACAGACCGGCAACCACCATCGCCAACGGAGCCGAAACGTGGAGCCACTGCGCAATAGCACAGCCGCCAAACACGCAGGCCAACGTAATCATGACCTCGACTTCGTAATTGTCGATCAATCGCAACAGGGTAAAGGTCACCCAGCCAAAAGCCAGCCCCAAGAGAATCCCGCCCAACACCTCTCGGCCGAAAAGTTCGACAACTCCGACAGCAGAAATGCC
>CAZDZX010000476.1:0-1968 GCA_964510005.1 uncultured Pirellulaceae bacterium | reverse complement strand
TGGCGGTTGAGTCGGATCAGATCGTTGTGTTTGGGTTGGATCTGGAATTAGTCGGTAGCGTTGGCTCCGTCGTTGTTGATGCGAATATTTCGCGCGGCGCATAAAAAAGCCCTTTGATTCGGCTGATGCGAATCAAAGGGCTTTTTGAAGTAGCGGCGGAGGGATTTGAACCCCCGACACGCGGATTATGATTCCGCTGCTCTAACCAACTGAGCTACGCCGCCATGTGTCACATTGCGGATGCGGCCGCGATGTGCTGTTGCCGTGAAGGTACCTGAAAGGACCCAAACGACCTTGTTTTTGTTCGGCATTTTGAACAATGAAGTGCACCAAAATAATGAACCCGACCGGCTTTGGATAGGCCCGCCGTGACTTATTTCAAGGCTGGAACCGCATCCCATCCCGAAAGCTCGCCGACTTCGGTAAAAATTGCTCGATTTTCCGAATATCAGGCGCGGCCCACGCCCTCGTCGGTCGCCCGCTTGATCGCTTCGCTGATCATGTTGCGGGCGACATCCGCTTCGTAGACCTTGGATAATTTCACCCATTTGCCGGGCTCAAGGTCCTTGTAGTGCGCGAAAAAGTGCTCGATCTGCTGGATCGTGATCTCGGGTAGATCCGAGTAGTTGTGGACATCTTCGTAGCGACGGGTCAGCCGAGTGGTCGGAACCGCAATGATTTTCTCGTCGTGACCGGAATCGTCTTCCATCAACAAGACGCCGATGGGACGGCAGTTCATGACCGCACCGGGAATAATCTCCCGCGTATTGCAAACCAAGACGTCGATCGGGTCCCCGTCGAGGGAGAGCGTGTGGGGCACGAACCCGTAGTTGCCGGGGTATCGCATCGGTGTATAGAGGAAACGGTCGACTACCAGCGTGCCGGAGGCTTTGTCCAGTTCGTATTTGATGGGCTGGCCACCGTTGGGAATTTCAATGATTACGTTAACATCATTGGGTGGATCGTCGCCGATCGAGATCGCGTCAATACGCATTGCTGCCCAGTTATAAAGGGGAATTTCCGAATTTCCGGATCTTAATACATATGTTGTCGGTGGCGAAGCCCTGATTCACAATTGAAAAAAAGAGAACCCGAAACAAAATGTGGGAGAATCCATAATCCGGTGAGTACAAATATGACGACACTTCGCGCCCAACCTGAATCTAAGTTTAAGCTCAAATACCTCATTATTGGGGTGCTGGCCGCCGGTTATGGCTTGTACTGCCTCTACGATGCAGTGATTAAGTATCCGGCTCTGCGGCCCGTTTCGGAGGCCTACTATGGGTTGGAGGAAGAGCTTAACGACGATGAAGAATTCCAAAAGCAATGGAAAGTCCAAGCGGCTGAAAATGGCTGGAAGGAAACCGCACCTTACACCGCCAAAGAACTGACCACGAACACGATCTACAGCTATATCGTCGGCGTCCTGTTTTCCGTGATCGGGTTTCCGTCGTTATTGACCGGGCTGAAGTGTTTTGGCCAATGGATTGAGGCGGATGAGAAATCGCTGACCAATTCCAAGGGACAAACCGTGGCCTTCGATCAGATCAAATCCATCGACAAGTCGAAGTGGGAAAAGAAAGGATTGGCGCGGCTGATCTACGATGACGGTGGCACCGAAAAAGCGTTTGTGTTGGACGATTTGAAGTTCGAACGTAGCGTAACGGACGATATTATGTTGCGCGTCGAGCAGGCCACTGGCATCGATAAGATCGTCGGTGGTTTGTCCGAAGCTGAGTATCGCGAAAAAAGCGAACAACAGCGAATCGAGAAAGAGGAACGCCGAGCGAGGCTCGATGCGGAAGAAGAAACGGAATGAGCGGCTGGGTGTCTAGGGTGGGTCCTGTGCGGGCACCCAACGAACTGCCGGGCCTTTGGCCCTGAATTGTGAATTGTATCTTGTACCCAGCCCTTCAGGCTGGGCTAGGTAAACGGCTGGGCCTTTGGCCCGTCACGCAGCTGGCTTGA
>CAZDZX010000475.1:0-1971 GCA_964510005.1 uncultured Pirellulaceae bacterium | reverse complement strand
AAGTGGAAACTCAGCCGGAAGTTCTGCAGCTCTCCGGTGGAGAACCAACGATTCATCCGAACTTTTTGGAAATCCTCCGCTATGCTTGCGAACAACCGATCGACATCGTGATGATCAACACCAATGGCGTTCGGATCGCACGTGACAAAGCGTTTGTTGAAGAGCTTGCCAAACTGCGACACCGTTGCGAAATCTATTTTCAATTCGATTCGTTTGAAGAAGATTCAACGGTTGCCATCCGAGGGCAGTCCTTGGTCGAGACCAAGTTAAAGGCGATCGAAAGGTTGGGGGAATACGGAATTCGAACCACGCTTGTCTGCACCGTCCAAGCCGGTGTTAACGATCAACAGATTGGGCGGATCGCCGATTTTGCGATAGAGCGACCGTGGATCACGGGTCTTAGTTTTCAACCCACGACGTATTCGGGACGCTTCTTTCTGCCAGACGATTTGGAAAACCGTATTACGTTCCCGGACATTCTCAAATCGATGGAAATCCAGACACAGGGCCGCTGGAAAGCGAATGACTTCTCTCCCCTGCCCTGTGCTCATCCCAACGCACACTCGCTGGGGTATGCGGTTCGCGATCGGACGTCGCCATCGTCCTTCCTGCCTCTGTCACGCTTTATTGACCTAGATAATCATCTGGAGTTGTTGTCCGGTCGGATCACGTTTGATCGCCAGCGAGCCAGCCATTTGATTCAAACGTATCTGACCCGTGGCGGTTGTGGTCCTCAGGGTTGCTCCCCGCAAGCGATCTCTGAGAAGATCCAGGCGTTATCCGCGGGGGCCAAATCTGAGCTGACGCAAAAATTAGCTGGAGAGTTTCTGACCAAAGCGATCTCGCAGGAGTTGGAGCCAGAGGACATGCTCCGCGTGACAACGACATCGTTTATGGACGCTTACAATTTCGACGTGAGACAATTGATGAAGTCTTGCGTGCATCACGTTTTGCCCAGCGGCCATTTGATTCCTTTTTCAGCCTACAACGTTTTGTATCGCGATGGTCATCTGCCATTGCCAGAACTCAGGGCAACTCAGGGGCGTGAGCCAGTCGGACGATCATCGAGACTGGTTTCGATTTCGGCAAAATGAGTTACGCCGTTTTTACGATGCTGGGAATTGTGGCAGCTTGGTTTGTCTCAAACGTAACTAGGCGGCTGACCGCCGATCGGATTCGCTTGGACGCGTCGCAATTTTGGTTTATCGCGTTGACGGGTTTTGTGTTCGCGATCGCGTTTGCCAAACTGCCATTTCTGATCCTTGGCGCTGACCTGCTGCACAATGCGGGCACGTTGTTGATCAGCGGGAAGACCGTGCTGTTGGGGCTGGTCGGAGGTTACCTAGGAGTCGAAATCGGAAAGCGGTACCTTGGCATCAGAACCAAAACAGGGGACCGGTTTGCGGTTCCCGTCGCGGTGGCGATTGGCATTGGGCGGCTGGGATGCTTTTTCGGCGGGTGTTGCTACGGGACTCCCACCGAACTGGCTTGGGGAGTCGTCTTTCCGACTGTCGATTCGATTGCCCGACATCCTACACAGATTTACGAGTGCCTGTTTCATCTAACCATGGCGGGTATTTTGTATGTCTTGTTGTTACATGGAAGCCTCAGGGGGCAATTGATCAAGCTGTACTTCCTGTGTTACTTCGCGTTTCGCTTCGCGACTGAATTTGTCCGCCCTGAGATCGATTGGTGGGGAGGGCTAAGCGGCTATCAATGGGTGATCGTGGTTTTGTTTCCACTGTTTTGTTTTCTGTGGATACGCGACCGGGGCGATTTGGCACTCGTACGTGATTGAAGTCGACGTCGTTAGACGGTTGAAACGAACGCTCAACGGATAGCCCATTGCCAAACGTCGCCTGGAACTCCCGCTCCGGACCGACAATTCTTGGCCGCGGAGCATTCAAACGACCACCCGAAACGACTTAGATGCTCATCCCCGAAACTGTTGTGGGTTCAGCAGGTTTCTGA
>CAZDZX010000474.1:0-1978 GCA_964510005.1 uncultured Pirellulaceae bacterium | reverse complement strand
CCGTCCTTTGCCTTTCCCTTGGACCAACCATCCTTAAGCGTCACGGTGCGGTTAAAGACCAGCTTGTCAGGGGCTGAATCTTTGTCGACGCAAAAGTAGCCCAGTCTCTCGAACTGAAAACGGTCGCCAACAACGGCCTTGGCCAGCGAGGGTTCCAGCTTGCAGTGGGTCAGCGTGACGATCGATTCCGGGTTCAGGCTGTCTTTCCAGTCCTTGCCTTCGGCGACGTCGTCGGGTTTCTCTTGAGTGAACAGCGTATTGTACAACCGCACTTCGGCATCGACGGCGTGTTGGGCGCTGACCCAGTGCAGCGTTCCTTTGACTTTGCGGCCATCGGGGGCCTTGCCACCAGAGGTCTCTGGATCGTAAGTGCAGCGCAGTTCAACCACGTTGCCATCGTCGTCTTTGATACAAGAATTGCATTTGACGAAATAGGCGTTCTTGAATCGGACTTCTTTACCAACAGTCAATCGGAAAAACTTCTTCGGCGCGTCTTCCATAAAGTCGGCTCGCTCGATGTACAGCTCCCGGCCAAAGGGCATTTCACGGATGCCTGCCGATTCGTCTTCCGGATTGTTGGTGGCCTGGCGCATTTCCGATTGGCCTTCGGGGTAATTTTCAATCACGACTTTGATTGGATCCAGCACCGCCATGGCGCGATTGGCCGTATGATTCAAATGGTCGCGAATGCAAAGTTCCAACAGCGGAATCTCGGTCAGGCTATTGAATTTGGTGACACCGATTTTGTCACAGAAGGCCCGTAGTGCTTCGGGGGTGACACCGCGCCGTCGCATTCCGCAGATCGTGGGCATCCGCGGATCGTCCCAACCGTTGACGAAGCCGCCGTTGACCAATTCCAGCAGCTTCCGCTTGCTCATCATGGTGTAGGTCAGATTCAAGCGAGCAAATTCGACTTGCTGCGGATGATGAATCCCCAGCGATTCGATGTACCAATCGTACAGCGGGCGATGGTTTTCAAATTCCAGCGTGCAGACCGAATGCGTGATGCCTTCGAGGGAATCGCTTTGGCCGTGGGCGAAATCGTAGGTCGGGTAGATGCACCACTTGTCGCCGGTTCGATGATGATGGGCGTGGCGGATCCGATACATGGCCGGATCGCGGAGGTTCATGTTGGCTGAATTCATATCGATTTTCGCCCGCAAGGACTTTTCACCGTCTTTGAATTCGCCATCCTTCATCCGCTTGAACAGGTCGAGGTTCTCTTCGACGGATCGATCGCGATAGGGACTGTCTTTGCCTTCCTTGTTCCAGCCGCCGCGGTACTCGCGGACTTCTTCGAAGGACAGATCGCAGACGTAGGCTTTGCCGTCTTTGATCAGTTGTACGGCCCAATCATGGAGCTGGTCAAAGTAATCGGATGCGAAGAGTTTTTTGTCCCATTGGAAACCCAGCCAGCGGACGTCTTCTTCGATCGCATCCACGTACTCGGTGTCTTCTTTTTCCGGGTTGGTATCGTCGAAACGCAGGTTGCATTTGCCACCAAATTGCTCGGCAATCCCAAAGTTCAAACAGATCGATTTGGCGTGACCAATGTGCAGATAGCCATTGGGCTCAGGCGGGAATCGGGTTTGGACTCGGCCGTCGTTCTTTTTGTCGGCGATGTCTTGGGTAACGAGCTGACGGACAAAGTCGAGTTTTTCGGGAGTTGTTTCTTCGGACATGGCGAGCGCGTGATAAGGGTCGATGTTAGAGGGGCATTTATAGCGAAAGGAGGGCATTTCGGCGAGGTTGGTTCACCCACGGGCGGTGTCACGTCCAAAACGGTAAATGACGGGTTTATCGCGGCTGTTGGAGAAGCTTTGCGTAGGTCAGGCTGTGCCAGACGTTTATCAATGAGCATGTCAAGCGCAGCCTGACCTGCTTTAACTTACGCAGTGCGTGAGCAGGGCACCCAAGCTACCCGCCGTCTTTTATCACTGTTCGATACCAATTGGTATGACATGGAGTGCCTACAGTG
>CAZDZX010000473.1:0-1986 GCA_964510005.1 uncultured Pirellulaceae bacterium | reverse complement strand
GTGATCGAAGTCGGCAAAATCAAACAGGGTTCCAACATTCCGATCTACGCGCCGCATCGTGAAGCTGCGGTGATGGCCAAGGTCCAGAAACTGAACGCCGGCGGCATGTTCCCCCAGGAAGCCATCGAAGCGATTTATCGCGAGATGATGTCCGGTAGTTTCAAATTGGAACAGCCGTTGAGGATCGGCTACTTGGGCCCCATCGGGACCTTCAGCCACCTCGCCGCGACTCGGAAATTCGGCGCCTGCGTCGAATACGAAAACCTGCGCGCCATCAAAGGTGTCTTCGAAGAAGTCGCCCGCGGACATGTCGACTACGGTTTGGTTCCGATCGAAAACAGTATCGGCGGCGGCATCAATGAAACCCTCGATGCGTTTTTGAACTACCACGGGAAACTCAACATCTACGGCGAAGTCCGATTGGGGATCCAGTTCTGTCTGCTCTCCAATGGCAAACCGGAAGACGTTCGCAAGATTTACTCTCGCCCGGAAGCATTCGCACAGTGCCGTAACTGGTTGGCGACTCAGTATCCGCAAGCTCAGCGGATCCCAGCAGAAAGCACCGCGGCGGCGGCGCGGCAGGCGAAAGCCGAATTTGATGATAACCCTGAATCCGGCGCGGCGGCCATTGGTTCGTCTTTGGCGGGTGAAATTTATGGGCTGCATCCGATGTTCGAAGGTATCGAAGACAGTCAAACCAACATCACTCGATTTTTGATTCTGTCACGACAGGAAACCGAAATTTCTGGCAAAGACAAAACGTCGATCATGTTCACGGCCGATCATCGACCCGGTTCGCTGGTGGATGTTTTGAGTGTGTTCAAGCGAAATAAAGTGAACCTGTCACACATTGAGAAACGACCCAGCCTTGAAGAAAACTGGGACTACACTTTTTTCATCGATGTCGAAGGCCACCGCAAAAGCCCGGAAATCGCCGCCGTGATCGGCGAGGCGAAAGCTCACTGCAAGAGCCTTACCGTGCTGGGCAGCTTCCCCGCTGGCGAAGGCGTCTTGTAGGATCGGGAATCACAACTTCGGCATTTCGTGGCTGACGACAGGTATCCGCACGTGGCTGGACTGGCAACAGTTCTGACACGGCCGATAGGCTTTCCAAAGTCTGGCGGCATCAGCCACGAAAAATTGACGATTCGAAACACTAAAGTTTCCGGCATCACTAACGGTATAGATCGAGATCTGAATGTCGAATGCGACCCGAGTTCGAATTTTTGCCATCGCCGTCGTCGTGATCATCGTCCCCATCGGGCTGTTCGCCCGATCTCATCGAGCCGGAGCGGATCCCGGCACGTTGATCGGATTTTTAGCGACCTACGTGGGCGATACGCTGTGGCCCATCCTATTCTTCTTTCTGGGGCGATTCGTGTGGCCGTCGGCGCGAATGCTGCACCTGTTCATAGGAACTCTGGCCCTGACCTTCGCCATTGAATTCAGTCAATTGTGGCAACCCGATTGGCTGCAATGGCTCCGCACTCAACCGGTCATCGGTTTCATTTTAGGGAATTCGTTTATCTGGAGCGATGTTGTTTGCTGCTTCGTGGGAGCTGGAATTGCCGTTGGGCTGGATTCCTTTAAACAACTTCTAGACGATGACTCTGGGACTGACCGGTGAACGCACTTCACTCTTGACGGTGACTCTTCCGTAAACCAATCGAATCATCGCCGGCAACAAAATCAAATCTCCCGCCAACGCGGCACTCATCGTGACGATGGTCAGCTCCGCAAATCGTCGGGTCGGAACAAAGCTAGAATTCAACAGAATCAGCATTCCGCCAATAATCAACACCGAAGTCAACAAGATCGCTTTCCCAGATCCCCGAGCCGTGTTTGTGATGGCTTGTTTAAGATCGCGTCCCGATGAAAGCTCGTCCTGGAACCTTGCCAGAAAATGAATCGTATCGTCGACCGCGATTCCCAACCTGATATTGCCAATTCAAAGCCTCGGGCGAAAAAACATCCTCCGCCGTCGTG
>CAZDZX010000472.1:0-1994 GCA_964510005.1 uncultured Pirellulaceae bacterium | reverse complement strand
TCGGTTGTTTCGATTTCTTCTTCCATTTCCAACTCCCTCTTTCCTGAAATGTGTTCCAACATCTATCTTGCCAAATGTCGAATGGATCCATTGTGGCTTATTAAACGTTTTTTAAGTGAGGATAATTGCTAGCTTCTGATAAGCCCTTCCTATCAGTGCGACTCGGGTGACATTTACGCTTCGACAGCTTGCCTGTACCCTTTTTGAAAACGGAGAACAGGTAGTTAGCTCAATGAAAATCCCGGCAAGAGTCGTTCAATCCACAATCACCTGGATTTTTCTTTTCCTAGTTGTCGTGACTCTTGGTTGCGAAAACCCCATTTCGCTTCTGCAAAGTGTCTCCAGAGCGACCCATGCGCTCACTGTCGCCGATCCTGCTGTCGCCCAGGATGATGCAGCATCCGCCGAAGACGATTCGAAAAACAAAGCGGCCGAAAACCTTGTCAAAGGTTGGGACAAACCGGACGTGACGCTGTTCATTACCGGTCGCCTGCACGGATACATTGAACCCTGCGGTTGCACGGGGCTGAGCAATCAAAAGGGAGGCCTACTGCGGCGGCATACTTGTCAGAAAATGCTGCAAGCCAAAGGCTTCGAGCCGATTTCCATTGATCTTGGCAATCAGATTCGTCGCGTCGGGCAACAGGCGACCATCAAATACAAAACGGCCTGCCGATCGATTGCGAAAGTCATGAAATACGATGCCATCGGAGTCGGCATTGATGACATGCGAATCTCGGGCGCCGACATGGTGTTGGCGATCGAAGAATCCAAGCCTGCTGATTCCACACCTTTCACCAGCGGCAGCATGATGGTCTACGAAGACGATTCCTTCACGCGGCCTTTTCAGATCGTTCAGCGTAATGGAAAGAAGATTGGCGTCCTGTCCGTCATTGGCGACGAACACGTCAAGAAAGCCAAAGAGATTGGCATCAGTGACGACTACTCTTTGAAAATGCCGGAAACGGCCGTCCGCGAAGCCCTTCGCAATCCGGACTACGCCAAGTGTGATGTGCGTGTCTTGTTGATGCAATCGGCTCCCGAAAAATGCAAAGCCATGGCGGCGAAGTACCCTTACTTTGACCTTGTTGTTACCGGTGGCGGTGCCGGTGATCCGACTTTGGAGGCGACTGCCATTGCTTCCTCCAACGGTCACACCACACAAATGATTCAATGCGGCGTCAAAGGCATGTACTGTGGCGTCGTCGGCATCGACTTTGCGGATGCCAAAAAGAAAATTCGTTACCAGCGAGTTGCCTTGGATGCCAGCTTCAAGGACTCCAAACCGGTCAAGGATGTTTTCTTGGCCTATCAAAACGAACTCAAAACTCTGTGGCTGGGCGGTTTGCTGGACGACATCAAACCTCGGCTTCATCCGAGTGGACATCAGTTTGTCGGCTCCGACGCTTGCTACGATTGCCACGAAGAAGAATTCGACATCTGGAAAGAGGGCCACGAGGGCGATGGCGGTCCGCATGCTCGGGCAACGGCTGATTTGACCGACCCGGGTGAGCGAACATGGGTCAAGCGAAATTTTGATCCTGAGTGCGTCAGTTGCCATGTGACGGGTTGGAATCCACAGAATTACTACCCCTACGAAACCGGCTATCGCGATCTAAAGAAAGACCATGTGTTGCATGGAAACGGCTGCGAGAATTGCCACGGCCCCGGATCGGCCCACGTGGCGGCCGAAAACAAAGCCGGCGCCGATGAGGCGCTGCTGAAAAAGCTTCGCGATGAAATGGTGGTTACCGTTGAAGAGGCCAAGAAGCGAATGTGTTTCGAGTGCCACGATTTGGACAACAGCCCGGACTACGCCGAAGCCGAGGACGGCTGGGAAAAGTACTGGCCCACGATCAAGCACGGCGACAACGACTAGAGCCATCATTCATGAGCGGCAAGGCACTAGCCAAATGGCACTTACTTTGATTGTCGCCACGAAGCGGCGTTGAAATGTCCCGGAGGGACAAAAGCGATTAGCCTCGGGTTTCAAC
>CAZDZX010000471.1:0-2031 GCA_964510005.1 uncultured Pirellulaceae bacterium | reverse complement strand
GTCGAGCACGCGGAGGCTGCGTTCGACTTCGGCGGTGAAATCGACGTGGCCGGGGGTGTCCAGCAGGTTGATATGGATGCCGTTCCAATCGAAGGTCACGCAGGCGGCGTAGATGGTGATTCCGCGTTCCTGTTCTTCCGCGTCGTCGTCGGTGGTGGTGTTGCCGCTGTCGACTTTTCCAAATCGGTGTTTGGCGCCGGAGAGAAACAGCATCCGCTCAGTGACGGTCGTTTTGCCGGCATCGATGTGGGCGATGATGCCGATGTTTCTCAAGTTTTGTAGTTTACGGGCCATGAATCGCGGTCGGGGAGGCAGTCGAGAGGGTTGAAGTCAGCGCACAAAAAAACCGCTTCATCGATGACAAAGCGGTGAAAGATTGGTTCGGTCTACCAGGCGAAGTGAGCAAATGCCTTGTTGGCTTCGGCCATGCGGTGAGTGTTGTCGCGTCGTGTCATCGCAACACCTTCGCGGTTGTACGCGGCGACCAGTTCGTCAGCCAAACGCAAATGCGTTGGACGGCCTTTCTTTTCGCGAATGGCCATCAGCAACCAGCGAATCGCCAGCGATTGCTGACGTGCCTTGTTGACTTGCATGGGGACTTGGTACGAAGCACCACCGACACGCTTGGAGCGAACTTCGATGTAGGGCTTTACGTTTTCGACAGCCTGAGTGAAGACCTCGATGGGCTCGGCGTCAGGCATACGCTTTTTGATTTCGTCCAAGGAATCGTAGAAGACCTTTTGGGCGATGGTCTTTTTTCCGTCCCACATCAGGCAGTTGATAAACTTGCTGGCCAAAAGCGAATCGAACTTTGGATCCGGTTTGAGCTGAGTGCGGCTGGCTGTAATTCGTCCCATTTGAAAACGCTGGATTGAGTGTGTTGTGTGTTGTTAAAAGCTGAAAAGGCTAACGACTAGGATTTCTTGGCACCGTAACGGCTGCGGGATTGCTTTCGCTTGTCCACGCCGAGTGTGTCTTGAGTACCGCGAACGACCTGATAGCGAACTCCGGGAAGGTCGCGAACACGGCCTCCACGTACGAGCACGATCGAGTGTTCCTGCAAGTTGTGGCCTTCGCCGGGGATGTAAACGGTGACTTCTTTGCCATTTGAAAGGCGCACACGCGTGATCTTCCGAAGAGCTGAGTTTGGCTTTTTCGGAGTCATCGTACGAACTTGAAGACAAACGCCCTGCTTCTGAGGACATTTCTCAAGGACCGGTGATTTGGTGAATTTTCTTTTTTGCTTGCGTCGTTTGCGGACAAGCTGATTGATCGTTGGCATCTAAAACGGCCTGAAAATACTGAGGTTAGTGACGTTGGGGCGGCCTATAGGTACACCCCGCCCGTCAGAATCGCCATTTGGGATTCGGTAATCTATTGTTTTCGCCAATACTGTCAAGAGATAAAGTGCTTCGAAATCCGGCTTTTACCGGCTCAATCCCTGTTTTGCGGCGATGCTGAAAAACAGATTCCAAGTCAGGTGTATCGAAGCACTCTGGTTTGCTGGTTTACCATTTTTTGCCGATCGGGGTCGGAATCGGTTAACTTCCGCCTTTTTGCGGGAAAAAAGACTAGAATTGAGCAGGAACATTTGTTGAGAGGAGCTTAAACCTATGGGTCATTCGGAACGCAAGCGACTGCCCGTCCAAGTCCCGAAGACCACTTCCAAGGTCAAGACTCGATCGAAAGTAGCGAAAGTAGAAAAAGAGCCGAAAATCGATCCTGCAGAACTGAGTTTGCAGGCTATCGCGGCGGAATTACGAGCTGGAATCACCCCTGTGGGCGGCGAGGCCAGCGAACCGTCAGTCAATTTCGTGGCCGAAGCGCTGAATCTGCCTAAATCGGCGGGTAAGGTCGCAGTCATTCCGCGGGCCACTTCCGCTGGGATTTCCCGATTGGCGGCTGTTCCCAAATCTAAATCTAAATCGAAATCCAAATCCAAGTCCAAATCGACAAAGCCTCAGCCTGCTGCCGCATCGTCCGAAGCTCAGCCCGCTGCGGCATCGTCCGAAGCTCAGCCCGCTGCCGCAT
>CAZDZX010000470.1:0-2077 GCA_964510005.1 uncultured Pirellulaceae bacterium | reverse complement strand
ACTCGGTAGCCGTGGGTGGTATGGACGATGCAAAGTCGTCTTTGATGGATAGCAAACCTACCACTGTGGAAGCATCCGGTTCGGGCAAAAAGATCGAAGCCTCAAAGACGGTTGAGCATGCGATCGATTCTCAAATAGGTTCGCAGAAGAAAGCAGTCGCTAATTTGGCTGAAGGTTCGGATGACAAAGCGGAACCGAAAGTAGAAGACAAGCCAAAAGTATCAGCAGAAACGCTTGCGGCATTCGATTCTGAAGAGTTTGGCAACGGCGATCTCAAGTATCGAATTCACTCGCCTCGCAACATTAAAATCGGAAAGAAGTACCCATTGATTCTGTTCCTGCACGGATCGGGCGAACGAGGAAGCGACAACGTCGCTCAACTGACTCACGGAGCGACCGAATTTGTAAAATGGGCTAACGGCGAGGCATTCTTAGTTTTTCCACAGTGCCCTCAAGAACAGCGTTGGGCAAACAGCACCAACTCAGAATCAACACAATCCCAAGGCTTGGGTTCGGCGACCCTTGCGATGGAATCGACGATCGGATTGATGCAGGATCTAATCCACAAAAAACCTGTCGATGCAAAGCGTGTGTACGCAGTTGGATTGTCGATGGGAGGCCATGGGACGTTTGACATTGTGGCTCGCCAGCCAGAAATGTTTGCTGCGGCTGCAGGGATCTGCGGTGCTGGCGTTCGTTCGAGTGAAGTCATTGAGCGCATGTCATCGGTTCCGATGTACATTGCTCATGGTGCCGACGACACAGTGGTTCCAGTTTCGGATTCCATTGAGCTTGCTGACGCACTGCAAAAAGCTGGTGGAAACGTTGCCTTTTTCGAATTGCCGAATACAGGCCACGACTCTTGGACGCCTACGTTTAAGGATCCAGAATTTTATCAGTGGATGTTTGCACATCGAAACAACTCGGCGCGGAAAAATCGAGTGGCAGCCGGATCTAAGAAGAACCTAGCCAATCAATCTGGCAATGGAAGTTCGATAGCAAAAAAGCCAGCCGGTTCCAATTCGAAAGCAACACCTAGCGGCAGTCGACAGAAAAGCAGCGCGGCCGTCGCCAATGCTTTGCAAAACGGTTCCGCTAAGAAGCCCAGCCATGGAAGTTCCGTGGCGAAGAAGAACGTTACTGCCGATACGAGTGCCAAACCCGCTGCTTCAAATACAAAGCCAGACAGCGTGACTGCTGGCAAACCAGCGATCGCATCTCCCCGAGCCTCAGTCGCACCGCGATTGTTGCTGGGAGCAAACGACGCCAGTGGAGCATGGAAAATCACTTCGGCAATGCACAGCGGAGAAGCGGTTAAGGCAGAGCGGATTGAGAAAATGGGTTTGACGATTTCGCCTCGCGATACCGTTTCTGCTTTCATCGAAATCAAACAGGGCGACGCCGTTGAAAAGGCCTTGGTAACGTTTGGCGGCCCGATCGCCGTCGAAGGCAAAACGGCTTGTCCCATGACGATTGTTTCCAATCGCCCCGGAAAGCCAGTCATTCAAGGGCTGTTCTACAAAGAGAACGACGGGATCGTGATGATCTGGAATCCACCTGGAAAAGCCGGACCTCAGAGCATTGAACCGGAATCCAATCCGGCAGCCAGAGTTCTTCAGTTGTCGGCTGCTGAATAATCGACAGCGGAACAAATGAAACGTCTCTAAAGGCAGCTGAGGTTTTCCTCGGCTGCCTTTTTCTGTTAGTGGTCGAATTCGAAACTATCGGGAATCAATTCGCCGCTTTTCCAGCGCTTGATACGGGCTGGGTTGTCGGGGTCGACGGCAATCACGTTGATGTCTTTACCGAATTCAACAATGAACTGCCGACAGGCGCCACAGGGGGATGCCAATGGAGTCGCTGCGATCACGATGGCCTGATACTCTCGCTGACCCGCGGAGACCGCGGAACAGATCGCACCCCGTTCGGCACAGATTGCCAATCCGTATGAAGCGTTTTCAACATTGCAGCCGGTGAATATTTCGCCCGAGGATGTGAGCAGCGCGGCCCCCACGGCAAATTCCGAGTAGGGCGCGTAGGCGTTGCCCCTAGCCTGTATCGCCGATTCGATTAACTG
>CAZDZX010000469.1:0-2096 GCA_964510005.1 uncultured Pirellulaceae bacterium | reverse complement strand
CTTCCCGAGGCATCCATCATCCACGTCTCTTTCACGCCAGCGACTTCTGGCATATCCATCTGCTCAATCACGGTGTCCATCGAAAGATCCAATCCCGCCACGCCCAGCAACTTGCCGGATCGATCGTAGAACGGTTGGTTGCAGGGCATCAGGTACCCCGACCCTGTCGCATCGGGATAGATGATCCCCCAGTTGGCTCCATGTTTTTTGCTAACGGCCGATACGTACCAAGGCCGCTTCCGGGTATCGTAATCTGGAGGATATTCTTCATTCCCGGGATAATTTAACATCGCTCCATTCTCAAGGCCAACGTAAGACCAATGGACGGGTGTGCCTGCGACGAGAATTGCATCCGCTTCATCTTTTTTAAGTTCACTTGCATCGATGCGAGCACTGAGCAGCAAGGCATTGCGAAGTCCATGCCTCAGTCCGCCTAATTGAAACAGCTCACTTTGGACATCTTCCAGCTTGACTTCGGGCGCCAACACCACGACAAAATCATCGAAACTCACTTTCTGTTGATAGCGATGAATTTCGGCCAGATCCTGTGGAGGATTGTCTCCTTGCAGATCGACGGTTTGATAGAGCCGATAGGGTTCTGCGGGGGCGTGCTCAAGTTCCTCACGACAGGAGGTCGCAATTCCTCCTAGTAAACCTTCCACTTTAAACAGGAGAGTATCGAATTCATTGACCCGCTGGTTGACGTTGGCCACGAGGTCGGCAAGTGTCTGGCCTCGAACGGAGGCAACGCGCTCTGCCTCAAGACCGCGATACAAGCTAACGGTGGAGATCGCCGCGGCGGTGGAAAGGGCAATCAACAATCCCGTCATCACGGCGACGGGATGGCGCTGCACTCGCCGCCACAAAGAACGAACGAAGTTGTCGGGGCTGGCGTGAACCTCTTCGCCGTGAATATATCTTCGTAAATCGTCGGAAAGTTCTTTGACTGAAGGGTAGCGATCCGACGGATCTTTGGCCGTGGCCCGATTTACAATCGCTTGCAACGCGAGAGGAACGGTCTCGCCTAGGGTTGATTCAGAAAATGAATGGCGTGCCCCCGCTTGCACCTTGACCAGCGATTCACTGTTGCTGTCCAATTGGCGCGGGGCAGCGAAGGTCAACATTTCGAACAAAACCATTCCAAGAGAAAATTGATCGCTCTTGGGCCCCACGCCCTGCCCTCCCACTTGCTCGGGAGGCATATACATGGGCGTGCCCAGCATCGCGCCCGCACGAGTTTTCATTCCCTCATCCCCCGCTGAAATCTCAGTAGAATCGAGTTCCGTTTCCAGCCCAAGCGACGATTGATCATCCGGTTCATCCAAGAGTCGGGCGATCCCCCAGTCCATGACATAAACTTCGCCATAGGCACCGATCATTAAATTGTCTGGCTTCAAGTCACGGTGAATCACGCCCCGACTGTGACTATAAGAAATCGCATCGCAGATCCGCAAGAAATGTTCGAGGCGTCCGTTTACGCCCTGCCTTTCACGGTCAAACTCTGGAGTGCCAATCGCCGCAGCGCAACTTTTGATGTATTCCGTAAACGTGTCTCCGCGAATCAATTTCATCGTGAGCGCTGGATGGCCTTCATCGGTCTCTTCCAACCCATAGACCGGAACAACGTTCGGATGAGAAAGCTGGGCAGTTACCTGAGCTTCGCGGACAAAACGTGCTAAGCCGACATTGACATTGCTCGACAGTACTTTGACCGCGACTTCGCGATTGAGCATGCTGTCACGCGCGGCAAACACTTCCGCCATGCCGCCTTTGCCCAATTTCGAACAAAGCGCAAAGCGTCCTTTCAGTGGGCGAATGGCATCCGTTGAGGCGCCGGCAAGTTCAGCCAAATTCTTATTCGACGCCTGTTCAAGGCTTTGGGAGACAGTGACGTCCTCAAGTTTGTCAGGGGTCGTTGCAAACGGTTTTTTGAATTCGTCTTGGGTATCACTCACGAATAGATCTCTCCATCTCGTACTGCAAGATTAGCAGAATTCAAATTTCATTCTCAGGATTGATTGGCGCGTGTTCTGGCAACGCGCCCAACAAAGATCCGCAAAGTCTTCACCCACTGATGATAGCCAAAATACCGCAGA
>CAZDZX010000468.1:0-2097 GCA_964510005.1 uncultured Pirellulaceae bacterium | reverse complement strand
ACACATTCTTGATCGTTGCTGAGCTTTTGAAACGATTGGGTTGTCCGGTGCGGAAGACTTTCAGTCGTCCCGGAATCGTGATCACTCCGTTACCACACAAATCGACTCCACTGATGCCCAATTGATCCAGTTCATCAAGCTGTTCCGGTTTCAGATACGGCAGCAGCAACATCGGGAACATGCCTTTGGGCAATTTCCATGATTGGATTTGTAGAATAGCACCAGCAAATTCCTTGGGTGTCCCAAGGCGTTTGCACTCGATTGCAAAAGCTGCTTTGCCATCATCCCAAGCCGCATCAACGATCGCGTCGTATCGGGTATCGCCCATTTGCGCAGAGATTTCTCGCATCGCCAGTGTGACTGGCGAAAGGCATATTTCGCCTGCGTTTAGCAGATCGAGCATCTCGAATTTGGTTGTGATTTCCTGATTCATGCCAATTTCCTGTGTAAGAAAATACCTTGAAATAGGAAATTGTCAAACGGGAATCCAGCATTCTTCCTATTGAGACACCTTCTTTTTGGGTCTTGCTACGTTCTTCTCGGCTTGAAATCTTCCGCGAGCGATCGCGGGTCAATGCGGAACACCCACGGGAGGCCACTTTTAAACGATGCGATTTGCGGGCGCGATCGCCCGCAAATGGCTGTCACAAGCCACAAATACGTCTTGATAGGCAACGGCACGTGGCGCGGGATGCGTTGCCGCGAGGACCCGTGATGCGTTCCAAGAAGTGGGCGTGAGTGTCGTTGTACTGGTGAGTTGTCGTGTTGCCGACCTGATCGGAGAATGTCCCCAAATCGCCGTTGGCATCGTAGCTGTAGGTCAGTGAATTGCCGGCTGGATCAATGATTTCTGCGATCCGGTTTTGGTTGTCGCGAACAAACTCGATGGATTCTACAGGGCTGGAGAAAATTCCGTCGTCTCGATACTCAAGAGTTACGCCGTTGCGGTCTTCAATAGTTTGCAGACCATCAAACTGATCGTAGGTGTAGCGAATCTGATCCGTCGAAACGAGTGTGTACTCACTTGGGTTGTAGTTGCCGCCAAACAGATACAGTCCAAAGGATCCGTCCGCATTTTGCGAAAGGGGAACATCGGCGACTTCCAATTCGTAATTGGTATCCACATCGGCCACAAATCGTGGTGTGAATACTGGGCCCAGCAGGCTACCACCGGCTTCCGGTTGGAAGGTGAATCCAACACGCTGACCCTCTGGCGTTGTTACATAAACACGCGTTCCATCAAAGAAGGCTTCGGCGCCACCGAACAGGGGTGGAACTCCACCAAGCTCCGCTTGTGAAACGGGAATCGTCTCGCGGATGTTGGCTTCTCCAACGGTTAACCGCCAACCGAATCCGAAATCACCGCTTTCGTTCGCGTTGAGCGTGTCGTACTGGCGAGTGATCTGGATTGGAATGCCGTCCAGAGGAATCGACAGGTCGGTGAATTGGAGCTGATAATTTCCAAGTTTGGCTTGGCCTTCAACGCCGATTGTTTAGCGGCTGCCTGAGCCGTCAGTGTTGCTTGACCCGGAGCCGCTGGGGGATGCACCACCACCGAGCAGTTTCGAACCTGACCCTGTCCGTGATCTTCGTTGGAACTCAGCGGAGTTCGTAGACAGGCCACTGTCAAGTTGCTGGGTGTTCGATGCAAGGTGTTGCCCCATCCAGTTTAGCAGATCTCGCAGACCGATCTGCTCCACGTTGAACTTTTTCGCTTGGGCGTTAAGTTTTTGCGAGGCTCGACTGGCGTTTCCGGAGTAGGAAACTCCTGTTCGACCCGAGGGACCCTGAACGAAATATCGCGTGGTTGCATCGATGCTTCCGGTGATGTTTCCATCGGTATCGTGCGACGCGACAACGTTGCCACCATTGCGGCGAATCTGCTGGATCAGCTTCTGCAAATCAGACGAACCGTCGCCATCGAGATCGATGAATCCAGCAATCGCGATGGGAACACTAAAGCCCGGATCCCAAGTGATCGTCACGATGTAGTCTTTGGGAAGGATTGGGTCGGCGCCGGGTTCCGTAATGCGGGCTTTTGCTTGGTGAGCACCAGTGATCTTGGTGACTTGAATTTTGGCTTTGTAAGGTTGGTCT
>CAZDZX010000467.1:0-2105 GCA_964510005.1 uncultured Pirellulaceae bacterium | reverse complement strand
GGTTCTGGACTGAGTAGGGAGTCGAAATTGGAGTACCAAATGAACACAACGGGCAGAAAATCAAACTCGATCGCGTGGATCATGGTGGCCTGTCTGGGATGGATCGTGTTGAGTTGTGGTTGCGATAACAGACCGAAAACGCCAACCGCCCCCGACGATGACTCGTCCGCCGTGAAAGCCGCCTCATCGCGGCCGCTGAAGGTTCTCGCGATCGCCTGTCCCAATTTCGATGGGGAAGTCATTCGCCAATGGGCGGCTCAACGAGATGGCGAATTGTCAGTTCAGCGGATGACGCTGAGCGAGTTTGGGGAGCTGGGCGGGGAATCTGGCAAGCTGGATTTGCCCACGAAACCCGATCTGATTTTGTTTCCAGCTGCCGTGACCGCTGAACTGCATGCGGCCGAAGTGCTCAGAGAGATTCCCAAATCGGTCACCAGCGACGAGACCTTCAATCGGAAGGGAATCCTGCGCCATTTTAGCAAGAGCTTCGTGCGTCATGCCAACAGTATTCGATCTGTTTCGCTGGGAGGAACTGGCCCCGTGTTTCTGTATCGCAAAGACATTCTGGAAAAAACCGGGACTCGCTTGCCGCGGACGTGGGAAGAATTTTCGCTGCTGATTAAGAAAGTCGAACAACAGAAAAAGGATATCACGGGTTTGGAGTCCGTCTTTCTGATGCCGACTTCGGAGTCTTGGCCGGCGAGAACGTTTTTAGCTCGATCGGCGGCGTCGGTTCGCGCGCGAGGGAAATTGACAACGGTTTTTGATCGGAAAACCATGGTCCCTTTGATTGCAGAAACTCCATTTGAACAAGCCATCGTTGATGTGAAAAAACTAGCTCAGGAGTCGCTGGCCAAATCCGAGGCGTTGTCACCGGAAGATGTTTTTCAGGAATTTGCTGACGGCAAGGCGGCGTTTGCATTTACGATCCCGCGGATCTCCGAGCCCTTGAGCGAGAGTGCGATTGAGAATTCCGCCAATTGGGGCGTGATGCCCTTGCCCGGTGCCAAGCGGTTTTACGACATGAAGGAAAAGCAGTGGCAGCGGCGACGGTCCGATGAAAAGTTGGCCGTTAGCTCGATTGACTATGACGTGTTCAATATTGCAGTCAGTAGCCGTTGTTCCAAACCCCAAGACGCGTTTGAGTTCATTTTATGGCTGACTGAAAAGCGGATGAGCAGCCGTATTCTGCCGCCGATTTCTGGGCCTTTTCGCGCCGCTCATTTTGGGCAACTGGAGCGGTGGCTGAATTTGGAAGATGCTGACAGGGCGTTTTTGGATGAGTTGTCCGACTACTACGTCGAATCTCATCAGGAGCGAGTCGTGTTTTTGTTTCCACACATTCTTCGTCGAACCGAGTATCTCAAATCGTTGAACGTAGCAGTGACGGAATTTTTGGCAGCCGAAAATTCGGATGCGAAAAAAGCGTTGACCGAGGTTTCATCTGCTTGGGAGAAGATCAGCCAACAAGTCGGGCGTGAGAATCAGATCAAGGCGCTATCGGGAACCAGCGGACTGTAGGCGATGGGAAGCCGATGTCGCAAGGTTTAAGGGGTTTGCGAGCAAGGTTGCCGAAAGGGAGGGCTGAACTGTTGCCAGTCCAGCTACGCCCAAGCCAGTCCTGCTATGACAAGAACTCACGGTCGATGTATCGCTGTGCCTTAACCTTCGCCCAGCGCCGCGGCGATCGCCTGACGGGTTTCTTCGGAAAGCAAGCCTGATTTGCCAAAGCCTTGCACAGCACCGGCTTGGATGGCGGTCTGCTGATGTTCATCGAAATTCGTGATCAGCATGACTGGCGTTTGCTGGAGCTCTGAATCGGCTTTGAGGTGCTGGAGTATCTGCATGCCTTCGCTGCCGTCAACGTCCAGCAGTCGGTTGATCAGAATCAAATCAACTTCGTTTTCCTGAAGGGCGCTCAGGGCATCGTCAAGCCGGTGGGCTCGCAGCAGTTGGGTGCCGGCAAAGTTCTTTTGCAACATCGAATTGAGAAACGAGTGGTCCGCGTTGCAGTTACCGATGTCGAGAATGGTTTTCATGAGTTCTGAACAAAGTCTGAGTGGATGAGAAATTTGACGACCGAAAATTACCTTTCGTTAACGATC
>CAZDZX010000466.1:0-2108 GCA_964510005.1 uncultured Pirellulaceae bacterium | reverse complement strand
ATCGCGACGAGTTTTTCCTGGTTTATCAACCGCAAGTCGATTTGAAAACGGGTTCCGTGGTCGGCGTCGAGGCGCTTTTGCGGTGGAATTGCGAAGGCGAAATTGTTCCGCCCGGGAATTTCATCCCCGTATTAGAAAAGAGTCGTCTGATCATCCCGGTGGGACGTTGGGTGATGCGAGAAGCCTGCCGCCAGCTTCGCGATTGGACCGGTGTGGGATACGACGTACGGGTCTCTGTTAACGTGAGTGTGGTCCAGTTTAACGACGTCGAATTTATCAGTTCGGTCAGTCAAGCGATCGACGAATTCAATGTCGATGCCGGGAAACTGGATTTTGAAGTCACTGAAGGTGTGCTGATTGAGAATTTTCCGGAGGTGGTCCGCCGCCTGACGCAGCTTAAAGAAAAAGGCGCGACGATCAGTATTGATGATTTCGGCACGGGTTATTCTTCCCTCTCCTATCTACGCCAGTTGCCGCTGGACAAATTGAAGATTGATCGCGCCTTCGTTAAGGATATTCCCGACGAGGACGACGGTACGATTGCGTCCAGTATCATTGCCTTGGCTCAGACTTTGGATTTAGAAATCGTGGCTGAAGGCGTGGAGACTCAACAGCACCTAGATTTTCTCACCCGTCATCGCTGCGGTCAGTATCAAGGTTTCTTTCACAGTCGCCCGCTGGCAGCAACCGAAGTCGTCAAGTATCTGCAGCCTGCGAGTGTTGCAGGCAGTTGCAGAACCAACGGTAAGACTGACTAGCTAACTCTCTCGATGATGCTTCAGATGAGGCGAAGTACTTTGATGAAGCAGAAACTTACGGAAGCTGCATTGTCTTGGTCCACGAATAGCATCTTGTGACATCGCAACGTTATGATTGGGCATGTCAAATGGCCAGATGCTCGTTGATCGTTAATTTGGATTGCGATATGGAACTCGAAGAATACAAAGCAAAATTTGAAGATGATTCGTCGCCGGGATGGGAGGCGCTCAATGTTCCGTTGGGTGACGTCTATGGCGAACAAGAACCGAAACACTGGGGCACCGTGCTCTCTCACATGCTTGGCGGTCCGGATCCGCTTGACGGAGTCAGTGCCTATGCTTGCGACACGACGGGGGTAGACCATCTCCACTTCGTCACGTTTGGTTACTCGTCTCTCTACTATGACGAGGAATCCGTCGGCAATGATTTTAGTAAATTCGGATTTGAAATGACGCTGCGGTTGGCCTCGGATCTCCCGCCGGCAGAAGACAGTGTTTGGGTGGTGAATTTCCTCCAGAATATCGCACGCTACGTCTTCGAATCGGGGAAGTATTTTGGTCAGTATCATTGGTTGCCTGCCAACGGCCCAATTCGATCCGACTCATCTACTGAAATTGTTGGGTTGGCGTTCGACTACGATACCGTGTTGCCGAATTTTGCCCCAACACCACATGGAAACGTCGAATTTATTCAAGGCTTCGGTCTCGTTCAAAGTGAGATTGACTTGTTGTTAAACAAAACGAAGAATGCAAAAGAGATTCTGGACGGTCATCGAGAAACGAATCCGTTTTTGATAACGGACCTAAACCGAAAAGCCTAAGTGCATGCTGAAGATTTTGCTGCTCTGGTTTTGGCTGCCGATCATCACGTCCATGGCGAACTTGTTCGAGACTGCATGGACTGCATGGACCGGGCCATAGCCCTAGCCGTTTTCCTAGCCCAGTTTGAAGGGCTGGGAGTTTATGCGTTGGTATAGACGGAGAACTCCATCGGATGAATGAAAATCCATACCAATCACCCCAGAGCGGCCAACCACCGAAAGAGAGTGCGATACGCGGTGGCTACTTCGGGGTGGCGTTTTTCATCGTGGCCGCGCCGATGTTGTTGATTTCAAGTCTTTTGTCCTCGGGCAGTCTCGCAGTTTTTCTTGCTGCATTGGGTGCCTTGGCAATCATTGTCGGATTACCACTTTGCTCTTTAAAAGTTTGAGCGCGCCTGAGAGTTAATGGCATAGATCGGGCCAAAGGGCCCCGTCGTTTTCCTAGCCCTGCAGGCTGGGCTAGGTAAATGGCCGGGGCTTTGCCCCTGTTGATATTGCTTGAGCGATGCAGGCGGAAGCGGACCTATCC
>CAZDZX010000465.1:0-2139 GCA_964510005.1 uncultured Pirellulaceae bacterium | reverse complement strand
AGATCACAGGCTGGAAGCGCTTCCAGCCTGTGATCAAGCGCGTTGCAAACCTAGACAGCAGCTCCGCCCCCAAGCCCCGACAGGGGTGACAGCATGTAGCCACGGGCGTCAGCCCGTGGATCTCACACACCAACCACACCCCGTCTACTTTCGCCTGTTGAAACGGTAGTTCTGCATCCTTTCAAACTCTTCTTCCTGCTGCTGACGGGCAAGGTTCTGGGGCAGCGAAACCACATAGTTGCGAGCGTGTTCCATCGTGAACTCGTACTCAATTTCTTGAGCCGACGCCCCCGTAGCCCGGCCTGCAACTTTCGTGTCCCAACGCAGAATCCCTCTCGGACGCTCGATTCGCTCGTAAGCCTCATCCGTGCTCAGCTTCGTATCCGTCGGCAGCAACGTGACTCGCAAATTATCCGTATCGCTGGTGACCGGAATTCGATCCACCAAACGAATTTCCGCTTCGGTCTCTTTGTAGTTCTCAACCAACAGTCGATAGCGGACTTTGGTTTCACGATTGCCGCCATTGATACCATTGGTTTTGCTCACCAATTCTCGGCGAGTGCGAAGTTGCGAATCGGCACCAAAGCCGACCACGAATTCTTGACCGCGAGCGACCGTTGGAATTTCTCCGCGACCCACAAAGCGATCGTCCAGATAAACCGTGATCGGACCGGCCAGCAAATCTGTCTGGCTGCTGTTGGCCAGTTCCGCCTCGCGATAGACATAACTGGTCAGCACGGGAGTCGCGACATGATAAAACTGGCTGGGCAGTTCCGTTTGCAAGATCCGCACGATTTGGCGATTGTTTCGACTCGGTAGCGACACCGGCGATTTCAACTTGTAGTGAAAGCTTGGCTGGGCCGTCCCGACGATCTCGCTTTTGGAAAACGAAATTCCGTCACTGACCAGTTCGGCACATGCGAACTGGTTGATTTTATCGTTCAACCCCCAACTGGTATCCAGATTGCCCTTCAAGCTGGTGGCGTTCATGTTCAAATCGATCGCTCTTCTCTGCTCAGAAATCAGCGCCTTGATGTCTTTTGCTTTGCCTTGAATCATGACTTGTCCGCCTGGCATCTGAGCAAACGGATCGTCACCTTGAGGCACGACTGCTGAGGTCAATGAAACTCGAAACGGAGCCAAACCGGGCCCCGCCGCACTCAAAGCCGGTGAAGCCGTCGACAGCGTGAGTTCGACATCGCTCCAATCTTCGCCGCTCATTTGCTGGATCAAGCCGTTGTATTCCACTCCGGCAACATCGGCGCCTTCGTTGGCTCGAACGGTATACGTCGGTGACCAACCGCAGTTATTGACAAGGTAATTGAGCTTCACCTCGTGCTCGCCGCCGTCCGTTTTTTCGACATACAAGACGGCTCCCCGAATCGTCTTGGTGGCACCGTTGGTGATTTCATTAAGCTGTCGAGACAACAGCTTTCGCTGCTTCGTCAGTTCGTGGTTTTCGTTCTCGAGGGCGACTTCTTCTTCCACAATTTTGGTGCGCTGCTCAAAAGAAAACGTCGTCAACTTTTCGAGGGCTTCGGCGTCCAATACACCTCGATCCAGATCGGAAGTCGCGGTTTTGGCGGAGAATGTTTCCATTTTGTCCAAGTAAGCCGCTCGTTTTTTGAGCAGCTGAGCTTTTTTGTTGACCAGCTGGATGCTCTGCTGGTTGAGTCGCAATTTCTCTTCGATTTCGCGGACTTCTTTGCGTGGCGATTCGCCAGCGGCGCGAGTTCGGAAGCGGACGGCTCGGACTTCGACTTTTTCGCCGCCTTCGGCAAACAGGCTACCGGGTTGAATGTTCTCTGGCAGATCTTCCACCACGAGTTCTTGCACACCCGCGGCCCCGCTGAGCAACATTGTGCGGGTCACGAGGGCTTGGTTTCGATAGAGGGTCACCGATGCGACCTTGCTATCGATTTTGGTTTGATCGGCCTCCGCGTTAGTGATGTCGCTGGCGGAAAGCGCCAATAAAAACACTGAAAACAAAACAAGCTTCGAGACTCTCATGTAACTACTCCCGGATTATGTGGCAAAGATTGATGGTTCGACGCTCCAACCCCGTTTGGGTTCCATCGCGCCCCATATTTAATACCCGAGATTCACCTGCCGGCGTGTAACAACCTTGTAACTGAATGG
>CAZDZX010000464.1:0-2140 GCA_964510005.1 uncultured Pirellulaceae bacterium | reverse complement strand
TGAAACCCGAGGCTAATCGCTTTTGTCCCTCCGGGACATTTCAACGCCACTTCGTCGCGACGATCTAAAATAAGAGGCATCGAACGCAAGCCGAGCAATGTTTGTCGTACCGCCTTTAGGCGGAATGCGGGGTGATTCGTCTGCAAGTTCGACTCCAGCCCCACATTGCTGTCGTCCCTCTGAGACGCATAACATTTGGCCCCGAGGCTAATTGCTTTCCGGGACATTTCAACGCCACGTTGTGGCTGCAATCGAATCGCCATGATCGCTCGCCCGCCAGCTTTGGCTGTCGCGATCTATTTCTTCAACCCGAGAGCTTCCAATCCCTGCTCGAACACGATGTCCGTTGGGATGCCTTGTTGGTTAACTCGATCGAGATCCGCTTGCAGGCCCGGTCCGATCGATCCCATCTCGTCCAGAAACTTTCGTGCTACGCCGTAGTCTCCATCGCCTTGCAGTTCCAGCAATTTCTGGCTGAGTTCTGCCATCGCTTTTTTCATCTCTGGGATGTTGGTCTTGTATTGGCCTTTGTCGTTGCGGGTAAACGCATTTCGCTCTTGAAAGAACTTGAACCGGATCATATTCGCCTTCCCGTGAGCAGAGCTGGCTCCGAAGCGAATCGATCGAAAAATACCGGCCATGAAGGTGACGAAATAATCTTCCAGCGTTCCTTCGCTGATCTCACCTCGCTCCAGCAGTTCAGTCACCATGAACAGGCCTAAAATGTCAGCCTTGCCTTCTTCCAACGCCGAATAAGATTCTCGCAGGGCGGTGCGAACCGGCCCTTTGCCAGTAATCGTTTCCTTGATGCCCAGCCCGTGAGCGACTTCGTGAAACATCGTGTTTGAAAAGAAAGCATTGAAGGTAACGTGTTTCCGCTGTTCGGGCACGATCAGCAGATCCGCAATCGGAACCAAGATCCTGTCAAATTTCGCCTTCATGGCATTTTTCAGTTGCAGGCGACGGGAGCCTTTTTCCAACTGGACCCGCTCGTCGTTGGGCAGATTGATGGCGATGGTTTTCGCCCCCGAGTTACAGTCGCCGGCATAGTAAATGACGTCGTAGGCGTTCAAATCCGACTTGGTTCCGGGCTTTTCGGTTTTGTATTTGTCTTCGACCGGCAAACCTTTCTGCAACTCAGGCAGCATCGTCGCGTACTTGCTCAGTCGCTCGCTCCACTGCAAATCCTTGACCAGCACAAAACACTCGCAAGCGGCCTTGTATCCGTTCATCTGATCTTCGTAGTTTTCGACCGGTCCAATAACGACATCCAACTCGTTGGTCTTCATGTCCATCCACAGCAAGTCGCTTTCCAGATAATCATCGGAGAGCAGTGCCTCGGCGCGGGCGGTCAAGTATTTCTTAAAGCCCACGTCTTCGGCGAGTTCAGCAGCTTCATTCAACAGTCGGGCCGTTTCTTTGAATTGAGCACCGTAGGCTTGGCTGTAGGGAATGGCTTTTAGTTTTTCGTCGTCATCCCGTCGGATAACCGTGTACAGACTCTTGAAAGCCTCTTCATCAGAAGGATTGTCTTCCAAGTGTTTTTCGAAATCTTCTTTTGATAGTCCTTTCGGATAAAAGTTGGCTCCGGCAGGTTTGGCGCCGAATCCATCAACAAACGGCCGATTGTTTTTAAGCCGATCCCATGGACCGTAATTGATTTTTGCGAACCGTTGCAGTTTGGGATTCGCTAACTGGCTCATCAGTTTTTCTTTATCGCCGTAGGCTTGCATCCAAAATGCTGCGTCCATTTGCTTGCCAGCTTCGATCAGCAGCCCGATCATTTTTTTCTGATTGTCGCTCAACTGGTCAAGATCCGCGGTTAGTTTCACTTTGACGTATCGCGTCCGTTCCTTTTCGGTCAATGTGGCTTCGGATTCTTTCTGTTTGCTTTGAGGAAAGACTCGGGCGCTGGCAGTCGATGAAAACACGGACACAAGGATGGCGAAAACGGTGATACGCAATAGCATTCTTTGGAGCTCCACTAGTTTTGGCGGGTGATTTAATTTCCAGATTATCGCACACGGTTTTCCACAACAGCAATGCTCAATCGTGTATAAATGAGGTATCGTCCAAATCTCAGTGAATCCGGCTTATGCGGTTCTCATTGAAAACGTTTTTCGCAATCACTAGCCTGATC
>CAZDZX010000463.1:0-2145 GCA_964510005.1 uncultured Pirellulaceae bacterium | reverse complement strand
GTAAAAGTCGTTTTACCTTGATTTTTCCGACACCAAAACTCTTCACGGCGTTGGGTTGCGCCCAGCAAACATCGTCTGGGGTCAGCAAACAGCCCAGCTGGCTTTGTTGAATTGCATTGATCTTACTGTTGTTAGACATGGGTCGATTTACTGTTTAGAAGTTTTGGATGTCGGCTTGCATCCGTTGGCGTCGTATTCCGTATTCCATAAAACGGTGGGTCAGCGCTAGTCCGAAGCGAAACACTCTGTCCGTAGTGCAGTAAACGTAAGACGCGAGCTGGGGACGCTCCTTACCAGCGATACGGGGGATCAATCCGGCAAGTAAAATCCAACTCAAAAACGAAAAAAACAACCTATCGCAAGGTAAGATCCCTGCGACAGGCTGGTTTGAGCGGAGTGTAAGATTGAAGGCCTAGCGGCGTCGGTGCCGGGGCGTCTGAACTGTTGCCAGCCCCGCTATTGTTGATCACCGCCGGTTTCTCGACTGATATTTAGACGGCGCCGTAAGCCACCATTGCGTCGGCAACTTTGATAAAGCCCGCAATGTTTGCCCCGGTGACGTAGTCCACGTTATCGTTGGGCAGCGATCCAGTCGTCCCATGTTCGACGCATTTGGCGTGAATATTTTTCATGATGCCCAACAGTTTCTCGTTGACCTCTTCGCGTGACCACGAAAGTCGCAAGGCGTTTTGACTTTGCTCCAAACCTGAAACCGCAACTCCGCCCGCATTGGCGGCTTTGGCGGGTCCAAACAGAACGCCGTTTTGCATCAAGTGGTTCATCGCGTCCAGCTCCGTCGGCATATTGGCGCCTTCGCAAACGACTTGCACATTGTTGCCGATCAGGTTCTTGGCATCCTCGAGATTGATCTCGTTCTGTGTGGCACATGGAATGGCGACATCGCAAGGGACTGCCCATGGACGGGTGCCCGAATGAAATTCAGCCGAAGCGTACTTTTCGGTGTATTCCGAAATTCTGCCTCTGCGAACTTCTTTCAGTTCCTTGACGAAGGCCAGTTTCTCTGGCGTGATGCCATCGGGATCGTGAATGAACCCGGATGAATCCGAAAGCGTGAGGACTTTCGCACCCAACTGCGTGGCTTTTTCGGCCGCGTAAGTTGCCACGTTGCCGGAACCAGAGATGACAACGTTTTTACCATCCAAGCTATCGCCGCGATGGTTAAGAATTTCCTGACAGTAGTAAACACACCCGTAACCCGTTGCCTCGGTGCGAATCAAACTTCCACCGAAGGCAAGGCCCTTGCCTGTGAGCACGCCGTGGAATTCGTTTTGCAGTCGCTTGTATTGACCGTAGAGGTAACTGACCTCGCGAGCCCCCACGCCGATGTCTCCGGCGGGCACGTCTTTGTCGGGGCCGATATGCCTGAACAGCTCGATCATCATCGACTGACAAAAGCTCATGACTTCGTTGTCGCTTTTCCCTTTCGGGTTAAAATTAGCGCCACCTTTTCCGCCACCCATCGGCAGGCCGGTCAGGCTGTTTTTAAACGTCTGCTCAAAGCCCAAAAACTTCAACACGCTTTCAGTGACGGTGGGGTGGAATCGCAAGCCGCCTTTGTAGGGGCCGATGGAGTTGTTGAACTGCACTCGCCAAGCGCGATTGACGCGAATGCTGCCTTGATCGTCCCGCCACGTGACTCGAAATGTGACCACGCGATCGGGCTCGCTCATCCGCTCAAGGATTTGATTTTCCAGATAAATCGGATTGGCATGCACAAAGGGCATGACCGTCGAAACGAATTCTTTGACGGCTTGGTGGAATTCGGGCTGGCCGGGGTTACGCCTGACCAGTCCCGACATGAAACAGTCAACGTCCTTGCATCTTTTCATCCACATATCAGCACCTTTGCTTTGCTATTTTGTCTTGTTCGTCTCTATTGATCGGCTTTTTCAGCCGTTTAATTGAGACGTTGCCGAACTAGCGATTTTACACGAGAAATTTCCGATATTTAAATTACCGCGAGTTTCACGAGGGATACTGGGGAAATGGGGGTGGATTGAGAACTTGTCGAAAACCCAAGCGAAGACGGTTTGAAAAGCCTTGATATCGGATTTAAAACGAACAGCGAAAGTTTTGGGTTCGATGCCTCGTCCTGCTCCGCATGAACTATCGCATCTCGAAAGC
>CAZDZX010000462.1:0-2150 GCA_964510005.1 uncultured Pirellulaceae bacterium | reverse complement strand
ATCGAACAGAAACTGAATTGGACGTTGTTGAATCTGCGTAAAGCCGGAAAGTTAAAAACCAAAACAACGCGTCGCAGCAAATCCGACACTCAAGCCGTGGCTCACATTGCCGAAATCGTCGCTCGATCGATGCACGATCAACACCAGCAGTCAACGGATTGGATCATGTGCGACCCCGACCTTCGCAAGCAGTTCGACGCGGCGGCAACAGCGATCGACGCCAACATCGACAACTACGCGGTCCGCAAAGCCGCCTTTCAGCTTCGCAAAGCCCGCCAGCTCAAACCGGAATTGATCACTCGGATCGCCGACTGGGGCCGTACCGTTTCCCAGCACTCGACGGCCCAGATTCGCACCGACCCCAAATTAATCAACGAGCATCCGGGGGTTTACATCTTCCGCGACACGACGGGTTATTTGTACATCGGCCAGACCGACAACTTGCGAAAGCGTTTGCAGAAGCACCTCGACGAATCTCACAACGCGGGTTTGGCGAATTACTTAAAAAGCAACACGACTGATCCGATCACCATCGAAGTCCACGACTTTGCGCCCAAATCACAAGCCAAAAAGGTCATGGTCCGCCGCGCCTACGAATCGGAACTGATCGCCAGCCGCAAACCCCGATTCAATGTTCAACCGTAAGTAACGGAACTCAACCCAATGCGAAAGATTTTGTCCAAGCAGTTCAGCCTGCGCACGCTTTTACTTCTGTCGATCGCCAGCGGCGCGTTGTTGGGCATTTATTTGAACCAACCCTCTGCCGATTTGGTCGAATTCACGGACCAGAATTTCGACGAGCGGATCGAGTCCGACAAACGTCAGGTGCTGGTCCTCTTTCGAGCCGACTGGTGTGCCCCCTGCCAGGATCTTCCCCCGGTACTTGAAGAATTGGCTTATGACTGTCGCTGGAAAACGAAAGTTGGCATTCTCGACATCGACAAAAACCCAAAAACATCGGCCCGATTCGGGGTCCAAGCGGTTCCAACATTTGTGCTGCTCCGAGACGGCAAATTGATATTAGAAGTGGCGGGCACCCAAACAAAAGAAGAACTGGCGAAGCTTTTGGACCTGTAGAGGGCGGATTGCAATCGTTGGAGACGGCATATTTTACAGTAAGTCATGAGGTAACAGATGACATGGTTTGAGACCCTCACCGGTTTCGCGGAACAGTCGGGAGAACAGGTTCGATCGCAACTGGTGCTCGAAGATACGAAATTGACTTCGGAGGTCAACGATCGAATGATGGATGCCGGTCGTTTCACCACTCCGACTTTGGCCTCACTGCGGCAGGAAATTACGCCGCCCTGCAGTGACAACGACACCATTCGAATTCGCGAAGTTGTCGCTGACGTCCAAAGTTTGCACCAAGCCCCACAGAACAAGGCCGCCGTATTCCAAGTCGCTTCTCAGTTCAACTGTCTTGAGATGGCGGCCCCTCATCTGACTCCCGAGGATGGGGTGGGAATCTACCAATACGACCGAACCCAAGGACCGGCTTGCTCGATCTGTGCTGGGGCCGGGACGATTTTTCGAAATTATTTTGCTGAAGTCAACGGAGCCCAAGGTCAAACCGCCGACAATCAAGTCGATTGCTTGTCGGAAATTGGAAGGCACTTTAACAACGCCACCAACAAGTATTGGGAGATGACCAATGGCTACTGCTTTCCTGCCAAGGCCGGCTTGGCTGAAATCGAAAAAACGCTTTCCCGGTGCAGCGACGAAGAACTCGATCGGATTCGTGGCAAGCTAAAGGTCGGCATTCAAGCCAACACCGAGGTCACGATCGGGAGCAACCATCACAACGTAACTCAAGTTTTCTGCTCCGCATTGCCGGTGGCTTACTCGCCTATTCCGGCAAAGCATTGGAACTATTTTCCTCGTCTGATCTTGGACTCCACCTACGAGGCAACTTTCTCTGCCGCGTTACGGAACCTGAACGATACCGGTTGCGACAAGCTTTATCTGACCCTCGTGGGTGGCGGCGTGTTTGGGAATAAGCTTGATTGGATATTAGCAGCGATCGATCGATCGCTGAAACTGTTTGCCGCCACGAAGCTGGATGTTTCCATCGTGAGCTATGGAAGTTCAAATCGGCAGGTCAAGAGTTTTGTGACGGGGTTCGATGCGCGATAAGCGCGCTGCAAAGG
>CAZDZX010000461.1:0-2182 GCA_964510005.1 uncultured Pirellulaceae bacterium | reverse complement strand
GGGCGCCACCCCTGTCACGAACGTATCGACAACGCCCGTGTTGAGGTCAACGCGGAGCACCTGTCCGGCCCCCGCTTCAGAAACGAAGAACAATCCATTGGTTTGGTCGAGTGCCGTGCCGCGGGGAGTGTTCAGGTTGGGGATGAGCGTGCTGGCAGCCGCGCCGTCGCTACCGATAACGATCACCGAGTCGTTTTGGGCCACGACCGTCCCGACAGTTAAAGCCGGCAGTAGCAAAGAACCAAGGAAGAGTAGGGAACCAACGAGAAGTCTTCTTTTCATAGCTTGCGCCTTGTTGAATCTAAATCAATTGATAAGCCGGCGGCCAGTCGTTCACCACTGAATAGCCAACAACCACTCATACAGTGGGAATTACCATCCGCAGGACACTACGCTAACACTATCCAAGGGGCTATGGGCACAGACCGGCCAAAGTCTCCTCACTGTGTGGACTGGCGCACAAACGGCGTGCCGGCTGCGTTTGTTAGCTAACATTCCTCCCTCTCCACGTCCTAAACCAACCGAAGACGAAAGGCAAAACCACCATCAACGAAATCGGTTGGTTCTAAAGCAAGCGCCATTGGGCTAGCGGGCTAGCGCTCTGCCGCTCATCATTTCACAGACGCAAACAAACACGACCTCGGACTGTCGCCTTGTCGCTCATCGAAAATGGAACTCGCCTACTTCCCAATCCCAATCAACACGGGATCGTGGTCCGAACTGCGAAATAAATTGGCTTCGTAAAGCTTCCGGGGATTGTACTCCTCGTTATAGTCGAGGAATCGGGGCTCATCGGCGTTGATGTGCCAAGTCGCAATTTTGGTGACGTTGGCAGCCAACGATTCGGTCGCCATGGCGTGATCCAAACTCCCGCATTGACCGGCGTAGATGTACGAATAATGTCCCTGCTGATCTTCTGATGAACCTTTCTCAGCAAACCGTTCGTTCAAATCAACCAACCCCCGAGCTCGCATCGCATCGATCGGATCCTCTTGTCCGTAGGCGTTTAAATCACCAATCACAAGCACACGAGGATTCTTCGACTGCCGACTTAGCTCATCCACATAATTGCAAATCGCCAACGATTGAGCCCGTCGCGTGGCATTGAAAGCACCTTGGCCATCCCCTTTATTTTTGTTGGCAACATCCGCCCTGTCGGAGCCACCTTTTGATTTGAAGTGGTTCACGATCACGGTAACCGGCTTGCGCACTTTTTTCGATTTGAACGCCTGCACGATCGGAGTTCGCGCGGCGTGAAACGCATCGTCTCGAACAACCCCGACCTCGCCGACGGGTGTCACGCGGTCAGACCGATAGATAATGCCGACTCGAATCGGGCCTCGACCGCCGGGGGCCCAGCGAAATTCTTTGGGCAGGCCACAACCTTTGAAGACCTCTTTGCCCACTGCTTCATTCAACGCCGCCACCAAACGCTGTTCGGCCTCGGCATTGTTTTCAATCTCCATCAGACCAACCACATCGGCCTGCAAGGCAACAATCGCAGCGACGATCTTTGCTTGCTGTCGCTTCAGTTCCGAGGGGCTGTCGGCGCCCCGAGCCCGATTGCTACCGTTATCGATCGTCGTGAAGTAGTTCAGCACATTGAAGCTGGCTACCGTCATACCGGGCTTGCCAACATCCGGTCGCTCCGGTCGTTCGGCAGCCGTCCACTGCAGCGGCCCCGCAGGCACTAACAACAGCTTACTGCCTGCCTTCACCAGCTTCCCCGAAACCCCTTTGATCACCGAACCGGTGCGAACGGTTGGATAAGTCTTGCCAAGTTCTGGGAACAGTTGGGGCGGGAAAATATTCTGTTTCGCAGTTCCATCGTCAATAATGATCGTGGCTTTGTCGTTGAACTTTTGGGCTTGGGTCACTTTCGCGACATTGCTACCGCCTTCAAACGATTTCGCGCTGGGATCAGCATCGTTGGGATCCACCTGTTCGGTCGGAACAAAAAGCCGACTGCGAGCAACTGTGATTTGCCCGCGCCGAGCCAAATCGTAAGTATCGACTACCACCAATTCCCCCGTGATGGTGATCTCTCGCCCCACCAGCGAACCCCAATCGACGGACCCCAGATCTCCGCGGATCGTCACGGCGTCTTGATCGCTGCTTTCGGAAACAAAAACAACGGGATGTAGCTTCTGTACCGAAGCAGCATCGTCGATTCGAGTGGCAC
>CAZDZX010000460.1:0-2187 GCA_964510005.1 uncultured Pirellulaceae bacterium | reverse complement strand
AACTTTCACGCTGACTCCAGAGCCCGACGGCGACAGCTCCATATTTTGCGCATTCAAAACCAGATTAACGCCATCGCGCTCGAACTGCGTTTGCACAATCGCCGCCGCATCGGCGTCTTCACGCGAAAGAATGTGATCCGCCATTTCAAACAGGTAAACTTCGCTGCCAAAACGGGTGAACGATTGAGCCATCTCGCTGCCAATGGGACCACTGCCGACAATGCCCAACTTCTTGGGTAGCTCTGTCAGCGAAAACAGATTCTCGTTGGTCAAATAGTCGATCGTATCGAGCCCCTTTAGTGGTGGAGCAGCGGCGCGGGCTCCCGAGGCGATCACGGCTTTTCGAAATTTCAGCTTCGTCACATCTCCCGATGACGTGGTCACCGAAACGGTGCTTTCATCCTCAAATTTGCCTTGGCCGAAATAGACGTCGACGCCCAGATCGGTGAATCGTTTGGCCGAATCGGCGGGGCTAATGTGGGCACGCTTTTCACGCATCCGCTCCATCACGGCCGCAAAGTCAATCGAGGTTTCACCGGTGGTGATCCCGAAAGTCGCTGCCCCGCGAACTTGAGCGGCGGCTCGGGCGGCACCAATGAGACCTTTGGAGGGAACACACCCCACGTTCAAGCAGTCTCCGCCCATTAACTCTTGTTCGATCAATGCAACGCGGGCTCCAAGGCCAGCCGCACCAGCGGCCGTCACCAAACCGGCAGTTCCCCCGCCGATAACGACCAGGTGATAGTCATCCGATGGAGCTGGGTTGGACCAGTCCGACGGATGAACGTTCGATTCAAGAGTTTGGTTGTGAGTGTCATAGGGCTGTAGCTGAATCAAATCCGTCATCTGTTTCGTGAACCTTTACGGGTGTGGCTAGTGTTCGTATGGAGTCGTGATCCGTGGCGTTTCACGGCGTTGATGTCTGATCGTCTGCTTTGTTTCCCATGAACAATTTGATAGCGTAGCGAGCGAGAAACGGGAACACGCCAAGCAATGCAAACGCACCAAAAATCTGTGCGATTTGAGCGGGGCTGAACACGGCTTGCAGACCATGTTCGGCCAGCGTGTTCAAGTCCGGAACGCTTGATCCGGCGTAGGTGTAAACGATGGTGCCAGCCAGCATTCCAATCTGACTCACCCACCAAAATGTGTGCGTTTTCATGGGAGTTAGGCCCATGACTGCGTTGATGATGAAAAATGGAACCGCCGGAATCAAACGCAGCGTGAACAGGTAAAACGGACCTTCGGTTTCGAGGGATTGATTGAACTTCTCCAATCGATCCCCGAACTTCGACAGGACCATGTCGCGAAAGAAATAACGACTGAGCAAAAAGGCGACGGTGGCTCCCAGCGTGGACGCGAAACTGAGCAACACAAGAGCTTCGTAGAATCCAAAGTACCATGCGTAGAGCAAACTCAGTGCTGCCGCACCGGGCAAGGACATCCCGGTGATGGCGACGTAAACCAGAAAGGCAATACCGTAGACCAGCAGTGGATGTTGCTGCTGATAGTTACGCAGCGCCGTTTCTTGCTGTGCCAAATTCTCGAGGGACAGCTGATCCCCAAAGAAATAGTAGAGCCCGGCAACTGCAGCGATAACAACACCGAGGATGATCAGTTTCAGCTTGATGGATCCAGACGATTTTTGTTCCGCGCTATCATTGGAGTTACTCATCGTCGGTCCCGTTGCGGTGAATGGCGATTGCCTTTACCCCCCGCCAGAGTTGTCTTTGAATTTGATTTTTTCGATCAGCTTTTTGACCTTATTTTCCGGCAGCGATTTACCTGAAACCGCTTCGATGGCACGCACAGTGAAGGCGTACTTGAGACCATAGTCGATATCGAATTCAACTTCTGTTTCGACGCCGCCTTCTGGGTTATCGCCAACGGTAATGGTTGATTCAATGTAGCCGTTGAGCTGTTGGAAAAGTTCTCGGACGGTCCCGCCAGCGAACTTTTTTACCGAAACGTCATCGTCGACTTCGATGCCTGCGATACCGCCATCCTCTCCGGCAACCAAACGAATTCGAATCAGCGTCGGAGGGTCATCAATAACAGCCGCTGACGACTCCGAATTGAGAGGCATGTTAACGTTATAGTCCCCCTCTTGAACGACGGGGTTGAACGTCATGATAAAGAACACCAACAGCTGAAACACGATGTCGATCATCGACGTCATGTTCAGTT
>CAZDZX010000459.1:0-2209 GCA_964510005.1 uncultured Pirellulaceae bacterium | reverse complement strand
CATCGAAGCGGCAACAAGTTGGCCGCGAGAGCGCTTCGCGGCGAGGCGCTCGCCGCACTCAGCCAACCAAACTAAGCCAACCGCACTATGCCGACTGCACGCCGTGGAAATCCTTGATGATCTGCCACGTTTCTTCTGGAGTTTCGGCATACTGGAACAACGCCAAGTGCGAATCCTGAATCACGCCTTCGTCAGCAAGGAATTGGAAGTTCAAAATGTTCTCCCAGTACTCTTTACTGTAAAGAATAATCGGAATGTCCTGCATGCGTCCGGTCTGACGCAGAGTCAGCGACGTGAACAATTCGTCCAGCGTCCCAAAACCACCCGGGAAACAAACGAGGGCTTTCGCGCGAAGCAAAAAGTGCATCTTGCGAATGGCGAAATAGTTGAACTGAAAACACAGCCCCGGTGTCACGTACGAGTTCGGAGTCTGCTCAAATGGTAACGTGATGTTTAGTGCCATCGACTTGCCGCCGGCATCAAACGCACCTCGGTTGCCGGCTTCCATAATGCCCGGACCGCCACCCGTTTTGATGATGTACTCGCCGTCCTCTTCGGTGGTGTGATTGTACTCGGTCACGATTCGCGAGAACTCACGGCACTCTTCGTAGTAACGTGATTTGGACATAACGCGGTTGGCCAAAAACAGCTCGCGCTTGACCGCCGCATCGTCGGGATTGGCCTTCGCAGCGGCTTCGGCTTTGGCCAATCGGACTTCGGCTTCGTCTTTGGGGGCAACCTGTGTTCCACCAAAGACCACCACGGTGGATTTGATGCCAGATTCCTCCATAATCATCTCTGGCTTGAGCAACTCCAGCTCAAGTCGCAGCGGACGAAGCTCATCCCGTTGAATGTAGGACTCATCCAGATACGCCAAGCGGTAACTGTGATGATTCATAATGGCATCAAGACGTTTTTGAATTTCCGGGTCTTCACTCACGGTGTTATCCTGATTGTTTGTAAAATTGACGACGCTGTCAGCAGACCCGCCGAATCCATTTTGAGTCTAAAACAGTAATCTTCTGATCAAAAATTGGAAAGACCGGTATGGACGATGCCAACCCCCACGACTTTCTCCCCACCGCGTCATTGGAAACGCTACAGGCTCGGGCCGATCTCATCCGGCAAATTCATGGCTTTTTCCATAGTCATGATTTTCTTCACGTAGAAACGCCGCTGGTTTCCCGAGATACAGTCGTTGACCGGTACATTCACCCGATTTCCCTGCCCCAGTCAGCATTCGGGATTTCAGAGAATGATTCCAGTGAAGTTTTCCTACAAACTTCGCCAGAGTTCGCTATGAAGCGACTGATCGCAGCGGGTGCAGCTGCGATCTATCAGATTTGCAAAGCCTTCCGCAGTGGCGAATCGGGACGAAAACATAACCCCGAATTCACAATGTTGGAGTGGTATCGAACCGGCGATGACTATCAGCAAGGCATGGACCTGCTGGCTGATTTCGCAGAGAGCATTCTGGAGCGAGGCCGGCCGGAAAAAATGACTTATCAAGAAGCGTTTATCAAACACGCAGCCATCGACCCATTCTCGGATTCGCTCGACCGGCTGGCCGCCACCGTGAAAGCCGAACTTCCCGGATTCGAAATCTCCGCTTCATCGGATCGCGATGAATTGCTGAACGTGTTGATGGCAGAAACGATCGAGCCGCAAATTGGAATCGAAGCTCCTTGCATCATTTATGACTGGCCGGCCTCCCAAGCGGCGTTGGCGAAAACCCGAGAAAATGAGCAAGGTTTCGAAGTCGCGGAAAGATTCGAGCTTTTTGTCGCAGGCCACGAACTGGCCAATGGTTATCATGAACTCCTCGACGCTGAAGAGCTACAACAGCGAAATGACAAAGTGAATCAACAGCGCACCGACGACGGCAGCCGAAAGTTGCCATCGGAAAGTCGACTGTTGAGCGCCATGCGATCTGGCTTGCCGCGCTGCAGCGGCGTGGCCGTGGGCGTGGATCGGATTGTGATGTTGAAGCTCGGCAAAGCATCCATTTCGCAAGTCATTGCTTTTCCTTTTCCCATTGCCTGATTTAGATTCAGTTGTATGAACTCACAGAACCCATTTGAGGCACCTCAACACGTCGACTCCCAACCAGCAGTAGCGGAGATGATTGAAAAGCCATTTCGGCCCGGCCCCGTGTTTGGTAAATGGCTGTTGATTTGTAGCATCAGCGCCGCTCCTAGCTTTTTTTGGG
>CAZDZX010000458.1:0-2217 GCA_964510005.1 uncultured Pirellulaceae bacterium | reverse complement strand
CATAAATTCCCGACCGCGAAAATCGAATGCCATCAGATTCCAGCTGGCAACGTCCGACTTTTAAGGTTCTTTTGAAACAAAAAGGCCATAAAACGGCCGCCGTCGACACATCGCTCCCCCGCATTGGGGCAGAATTCAATTCCGAGTCGCGACCACGATCCAGCCCACCGTTTTGAACCCGCTGGTGAACCTCGACGAACTTCCCGCGGCCACAGTCCGCAACCGGCTGCTTTCTTTGCCCGGCAAGACCTCATTCCATTCGAGGCACTCGAATCCAGCATCCGCCAACTCACGCTCTAGCTCTCCGCGGCGGAAACTGTGAATAAAGAAATCGTTGATTCCCCGGTAGCTGGCGTAGCGATCACCAAACTCGCGCTTCGAAAAAAGGCTTTGCAAACCCCATTTCCAACCGCCCCGCTGATTCAACTGATGAAGAGAACTGTGAGCGTGCACCACAAACTGACCGCCGGGTTTAAGCGTCCGATTCGCGTGTTGCAGAAACTCAGATCGATTTTCCTGACCGTGAATCATTCCCAGCGTGCTGAACAGACAAACCGCATGATCAAACGCCTCGGATCGAATCCCAGCTAGATCGACCAAGTTGGCTTTGAGAAAATTGCAATTCGGCAAACGGTCGGCGTGTTTGGCTTTGGCCTCAAATCGTGACAGCATTTCCCCAGAAAGATCGACCCCGGTCACGTGGTGTCCCAGCGCTGCCAGTTGCAGCAACGTTCGTCCGGTACCGCATCCAAAACCGACAATATGTTGCGGGGCGGTGCCGATCGAACGTTGCACAACCTCCTGATCAAGCCGCATTAAATCGTCGTTTCCCAGAAAATCGTCATAGTCGCTGGCGACGGGTTTGCTGCGGATGTAATCCCAATTGCCCTTCGTCACCCCTTCCGGGCGTTGCCATTCACCTTGTGACATCGATCTTCCTCAATTCATCATCCCCGCTCCGGCGCTCCGGCACGACAAAACACTTTCCTGATGCATCTCATATCTAAATTTTATCGTTTCAGCAAACGAAGTCCGCACGAATGACGTTCTCAAAGCGTGCTTCATGGCTTGTCGAAAACCGCGATTGTGATATCGTTTTGGCTTGAATTTTACAGAGTTATTACCACCCACCACCACGACTTCAGGGAGACAAACTGTGGCAATTAAAGTAGCTATCAACGGCTTCGGACGCATCGGGCGATTGACGTTTCGCAATTTGATGCAGCGAACAGACGAATTCGAAGTCGTCGCCGTCAACGATCTGACCAACAACAAAATGTTGGCCACGTTGCTGAAGTACGACAGTGTTCACGGTCGTTTTCCTGGCGAAGTATCTTTCGACGACGAAAATCTAATCGTTAACGGAAAGAAGATCCGAATCTACGAAGAGCGCGATCCTTCTAAGCTTCCTTGGGGAGATCACGGCATCGATGTCGTCGTCGAAAGCACCGGGGTTTTCCGCGGTCGCGCCAAAGACGGCAAACCCGGTTACGATTCACACTTGGCCGCTGGAGCCAAAAAGGTCGTCATCAGTGCTCCTGCGAAAGACGAGCCCGATTTGACTTGTGTGATCGGCGTCAACGACGATCAGTTGACTGCCGACATGAAGTGCATCTCCAACGCGAGCTGCACCACCAACTGCTTGGCACCCGTCGCTAAAGTCCTGAACGATTCTTTCGGAATCAACTCGGGCCTGATGACCACGGTTCACGCTTACACCAACGACCAGAGCATTCTGGATCTGCCTCACAGCGATCCTTACCGTGCTCGTTCAGCCGGTCAGAACATCATCCCAACGACAACCGGTGCTGCCGAAGCCGTTGGAAAAGTGATCCCTGCTCTTAATGGCAAATTGACGGGCATGGCGATGCGAGTTCCAGTTCCGACCGGTAGCGTGGTGGATTTGACCGTCAGTTTGGACAAGAAAGTCAGCGTTGATGACGTCAACAATGCGATCAAAGCGGCTGCGGAAGGCCCGATGAAGGGTGTTCTGTTCTACGCCACAGATCCTCTGGTATCGACGGACATCATCGACGACCCACACAGCTCGATTTTTGCCGCTGATTTCACCAAAGTCATCGACGGTAACGCGAACATGGTGAAAGTTGTCAGCTGGTACGACAACGAGTGGGGCTACAGTGCTCGCACCGCAGACCTGATCGCCAAGATTGGCTAAGGTCGCACAGACATCAGCTTAAATGAATAGCCTCGAGCAAA
>CAZDZX010000457.1:0-2221 GCA_964510005.1 uncultured Pirellulaceae bacterium | reverse complement strand
GCAACAATCCAGAGTCAGTGCGACTCAACTAGCGGCTTGTCGCTGATAAATTCTGATACTGCTTCCACGCTTTTGTTCGTGTTACAATGCACCCTACCTTCATCAATCCCCAGAGACAGGAATATGACCACGTTCCTTGTTGCCGTCGGCAGCTTTGTCGGTTTCATCATCGCTTACAACACTTACGGACGCTGGTTGAGTCGCAAGGTGTTCACTCTGAATCCCGATGCGATCGTGCCCAGCTGCGAACTGGAAGACGGCGTCGATTATGTGCCATCGAAAAAATCCATTGTCTTTGGTCATCACTTCACCAGCATCGCGGGCACGGGCCCGATTGTCGGCCCGGCGATCGCGGTGTTCTGGGGGTGGTTGCCGGCGCTGCTGTGGGTGATCTTTGGAAGTATCTTCATCGGAGCCGTTCACGATTTCGGAGCCCTCGTTGTGAGCCTGCGGAATCGCGGGCAAACCGTGGGTGAAGTCGCGGGTCGACTGATTTCGCCGCGGGCTAAAATCCTGTTTTTGCTGACCCTGTTTTTTGCCCTGACGATTGTGTTGGCAATTTTTGGGCTGGTGATCTCGGCAATCTTTCAGCTCTATCCCGAATCCGTGTTGCCGGTTTGGGTCTCCCTGCCGATCGCTGTCTGGTTGGGATGGCAAATGCGACGCGGCGGCAAAGACCTGAACATTCTTCCGATCGCCTTGATCGGATTGGCACTGGTCTATGTGTGCGTTTGGCTGGGTTCCTCGTTTCTGCCGATCTCACTGAGCCGATTCGTGCCCGCAGAAGCGTGGCCGTTGGGGCTCAATGAAATTCTGGTGTGGACCATTGTGCTGTTTATCTACTGCGGTATTGCCTCGGTGTTGCCGGTCTGGGTTTTGCTGCAGCCGCGAGACTACATCAACAGTTTGCAGTTGTACGTCGCACTGGCGTTACTGCTGGTCGGGCTGGGCGTGGCTTCGCTGACTGGGGCTGCGGATTTGACGACGTCGGCGCCGGCTTACGTGGGCAACGAAGTTCCCGCCGATGCGCCCCCGATCGCGCCGTTTTTGTTTATCACCATCGCCTGCGGTGCGGTCAGTGGTTTCCACTGTCTGGTCAGTAGTGGCACTAGCAGCAAGCAGCTGCAAAATGAAACCGATGCACAGATGATCGGTTACGGCAGCATGTTGCTGGAAGGTGCTTTGGCGGTGATGGTGATTCTGGCCTGCTGTGCTGGCGTGGGGATGGGCAAGTTCGATCGGGTGTCGACGGGCGAAGGCATGTTTGCATCCAGCAACTACGTGGCGGCATTGGATGCCAACGACCAACCGATTTCCGGAAGCGACGCTTGGCGGACTAAATACGATGCGGAGGGAAGCTGGAACATTGGGCTGGCCGCAAAGGTGGGCGCCTTCATTGAAGGCGGTGGAAATTTTTTGAGTGCGATTGGTTTGCCGTTAAAGCTAGGGATCGCCATCGTGGCGGTGCTGGTTGCCTGTTTTGCGGCCACGACCTTAGATTCGGCGACCCGTTTGCAGCGTTACGTGGTCCAAGAGCTGGGCAGTTCTTTGTCGATCAAGCCGTTGACGAATCGATATGTGGCAACGCTGTTTGCGTTAGCGTTGGCGTTTGCGATCGCTTGGCAGCCGGACGCGAATGGAGTTCGCGGAAAAGGCGGGATGATGTTGTGGCCGCTGTTCGGCGCCACGAATCAGTTGTTGGCCGGTTTTGCATTGATGGTCACGGCGTTTTATCTCTGGCGTCGAAAAAAGCCGGTGTTGTTTGTGGCCATCCCAATGTTGATCATGATCGTGATGCCTTTTTGGGCGCTGGCATGGCAGTTGGGGTTGGGCAATCCCGGCGGCTGGTTGGTCGGAGAAGAAGACCGAACGTTGCTGGCTACGGTAGCGTTGATCACGTTAGGATTGCAAATCTGGATGGTGATCGAAGTCGCGGTTGCATGGCCCAAGGCGAATGGAGTGTTGGAACCGGAGCTGCCGCCATTGGAAGGCAAACCCTTTTCGGCGTCCGATGGTCGGTCGTGTTAGCAACGATGCTTTACGATTCCCCGAGCACTCTTCGTTTGGCGATCTCGCAATACTCTTCATTGCAATCGATCGCAATAAAATCTCGCTTCAGTTCTTGGGCAACCATGGCCGTCGTGCCGGCTCCGCTGAAGGGGTCCAGCACCACGCCGTCTTCGGGACAACTGGCGGAGATACATGTCTGCACGAGTTTGGG
>CAZDZX010000456.1:0-2228 GCA_964510005.1 uncultured Pirellulaceae bacterium | reverse complement strand
TGAAAGAACGTTCTTTCGCGGAGCGAAAGACGACAATACGCCAAACATTAGATATCCCCATGGCTACCAATCAAATTGATTCCCGTTCGTCCATCGATGCCGCACCGGTGCCCAGGTTTTCGGTCACCGACATCGCTCAAGCGATTGTAATGCCACTGGCTTCATTGCGATTCACGGTTGCCTTGTTGTTTCTTGCGATCTTGATGACTTGGGTGGCAACACTCGAACAGGCTTATGACGATGTGTTCAACGTCAAGATACGACACTTCAGCAGTGTGTTGGTCGAGGTTCCGGTACAGGTTTTCTTTCCTCCGGCTTGGGCCCCTAGTTTGCAGAACATTCCAGGTAAGATTTTTTTGCCCAGTGGTGTTTCGATTTTGGTGTTGATGATCGTCAATCTGACCGCAGCTCATTCGCTACGTTTTAAAGTTCAGGCTGCTGGAGTGAGGCTGGTCGCTGGGCTGTTCGCATTGTTAGCCGCGGCGGCTGTTGCCAGTTTAGTCGTTGCCAATGGCCATGGAGCAGGAGTCCAGACTGCGACAAAAGAAACGTACGGCCAAATGTGGTTTTTGATGCAGGTAGCAATCTTGGTGTTATCTCTCGGGTCAATCGTATGGTCGTTTTGTTTGGGCTCCAAGCGAAGAATCGAACGCGGATTACTGTTGTATTTAGGAGCGATGGGGATTCTGGCTGCAGCCGTGTTGTTGTACTTGGGTGATCGAGCTTACATCGGCGATTCGGCCATGCGAATTATGTGGCAGCTCGTTCAAGCAACCATTGCCGCGATTGCGGGGTTCGTTGCCTGTGTGTTTTTGTTTGAACGCAAGGCCGGTATGGTGTTATTGCATGTCGGCGTGATGGGGTTGATGTTGAATGAAATTTTGGTGACGACCGCTCACAAAGAACATCGCTTGAGCTTGTTCGAAGGCGAGACCAGTAGCGAAGTTATCGACGTACGCTTTCACGAAATGGCGATAGTGGATGTTTCGGATCCCGAGGTTGATCAGATTGTCACCGTGCCGGCGCAAAAGCTGGCAAGCTTGCAAAAGATTTCCTCGCCAGAGTTGCCGTTTGATATTCGCGGTGTGCGGTACCTACCCAATAGCAAGCTTGTTTCAGGTAGGCCTCAGTTAGGGAATCTCGCCACCGCTGGGGTGGGCTTGAACATTGCAATCGAAGAAATTCCCACGGTGGCAGGTACCGATAGTAACCAAGGGATCGATGTGCCAGCTGCTTATGTTGAGCTAACCGACAAAGAGACGAATGAGTCGCTTGGGATTTACGCTCTCGTTCACAATCTGAACTCTGAATCTAGAATTGGCCTCGCCGATCACGTGACCGTTGGTGGCAAAGACTATCACATTTTGCTGCGATTTGAAACGTTTCACAAACCGTACAAGGTTACTCTTGATGACGCCGTTCGCGAGAACTATCCGGGCAGCGAGACTCCGAAGCACTACGGTAGTATGGTTAGGATCAATGATCAGCGGTCAGGGGAAGTGACGAAGCAAGAGATCAAGATGAACAACCCGCTGCGTTATGGTGGAGATACGTTTTATCAGTCGGGCATGCCGGATCCAGGGCCCGATGGGAAACAGTTGTCTGTCTTTCAGGTGGTCACAAACGTTGGTTGGATGATCCCTTATCTGTGTTGTATGTACACGGTAGTTGGGTTGTTAGGGCAGTTCATGTTGAGTTTGTTGTCCTATTTGGAAAAGCAACTCCAGCCTGTTGTTAGTAAGCCGATTCCCGTTGCCGCCTTGGCTGAAGGTGACTCAGTTTCCGAAGATGAGATGGTGCTGCGTCCGCCATCCGAGTCCGAAAAACCGGTGTCGACTCGTTCGCCGATTTTATGGTTGCCAGCGGTGTTGTTAGTTGGCCTGTTGGGCAGTTGGGTTGCAATGGAGTTTGGAAAAGCTTCCAAGCAAGTCGCGCACAACGAAATGCGTATGGATTTGCTGGGGCAGGTGCCGGTCACGTTTGAGGGGCGGGTCCAGCCGTTGGAGTCGTTCGCTCGAAACACGCTGCGTCAGCTTCGGCATCGTGAGTCCGTGACTGATGGTGACGGCGTTTCAAAGTCGGCGATCACGTGGCTGGCCGACGTGATGTTTGACGCTGAGGCTGCGAAGGATTACGAAACGTTTTACATGACCGATCCGAACGTCAAAAACGCACTCGATTTGCCATCGCCCAATACTGTGAAGATCAATCGTAAGCAATACGTTTAC
>CAZDZX010000455.1:0-2230 GCA_964510005.1 uncultured Pirellulaceae bacterium | reverse complement strand
GATCTAACCTCACTGAGGTTACGCGCCGCTTCATGGCTGCGCATTCGGGTCGCCTATTCGAACGCTTAACGCCACCAACTATCTACGCGAAATACTCGATCGCGTTGCGGAACACCGCCATCCCCTCCCCTTCTTTCGCCAAACCTTCACGAGTCCAGCGGGGATGATGAGTCGGATCGATGTGCCGCTCGGGATGAGGCATCAGGCCAAAAATACGACCCGTTGAATCGCACAAGCCCGCCAAATCGGCCGTCGATCCGTTGGGACTGGCTTCGCCATCGGCCAACTCATAAGTCATCGCGACTTGGTCCGCCGCAATCAGCGATTCCATCACGCCAGCATCACGAGCCACAAATTTGCCCTCCGCGTGGGCGATCGGAAGATACATCCGGTCCACGTCTTTCAGAAACACGCACTTCTTCGAATTGCATTTCAACTGAACCCAACGATCCAAAAATCGACCGCTATCGTTCCACGCCAACGTCGCCGTGAGGCCTTGATCGTCTGGCGGCAGCAGGAAACCGGATTTGATCAGAATCTGAAAACCGTTGCAGATCCCAAGAATCAACTTTCCCGCCGCGTGAAATTCGGCAATCACATCGGCTAGGCGACTTTGCATCTGCGAAGCCAGAATTCGTCCCGCGGCGATATCGTCGCCATAACTGAACCCACCCGGCAAGCAGAGGATCTGATAGTCGTTCACCAACTGTGGCGATTCGATCAACCGATTGATGTGGACATAATCACAGTGGCCACCGGCGGCTGAAAATGCAAAACCCGTTTCCTCATCGCAGTTAGTTCCGGGAGCCCGCAATACGAGTACTTTTACAGTGGAGGTTGCTGTTGCCATGGTTGTTTTTCGAAATAGTTAAAAGGGTGTGTAACGTCCAGCCTGTCAGCGACGGCCAGTGAGTGGTTATTTGCCGTCGCGTTTGATCACCGAAAGCACCTCGCTGGCGTCAATCAAAATTCGACGGTGGTCTTCGGTTTCAACCAACAACTGTTCGGCAATCAATTGTTGAGCGATGACTTTGGCTTTGCCGTCGCGGGTGACAATTTGCCAACCGGGTTTGGGCAGAGATTTCTGAATCGCTTCATAGTTTTCAAACTCATACCTCAAGCAACACTTCAATCGCCCGCAGCGCCCCGAGATCTTCGTCGGGTCCAGCGAAGCGACTTGTAGTTTTGCCATCTTCATCGATACCGGCGGCATTTTAACAAGATGCGTGTTGCAGCAAACCGGCTTACCACAATCGCCATAATCCGCCAAAAGCTTAGCCTCGTCGCGGACGCCAATCTGCCGCATCTCGATTCTGGCACGAAATTCAGCCGCCAGCCGTTTGACCAATTCACGAAAATCGACGCGATTTTCGGCCAAGTAATACAGGACGATCCGCTGCCCCCCCAAAATTTGCTCAACATCAACGATCTGCATGTCCAGCTTCAATGCATCAATGTGCTTTTGGCAGCCGTCGATGACTTCCTGTCGACGCGATTCGATCTCCGCCCAATCGATCGCATCCTGATCCCCAAACACCCTGAGAATGGTCCCGTAAGGCGGTTCGTCCAGATGCGACAGTGCGTCCTCGGTGGCTTCGCATAGTATTTGCGCCGCTTCTGTGCCACGCTGCGTTTTGACAACGACTTCCTGACCACGCCGGTACACGGCCGACCCCGTGGCCTTCATCGTGCCAAGGATTCGCATGCTTCCGTATCGGGCGATGTAACTGGCCAATGTCAGTTTTCCACAAGAAATTCAAAACCTGATTGTAAACCGCGTCGCACATCAGAAAAACGAGGCGCAGATTGATATTCGCGAACTTTGCCATATTTGCCAAAATATCCTCGCGAGTTTCTCCAAGGATGGGCCCATGAGACAGATCAGTATTCTATTTGCAATGTTCGCCGCAATCGTCGTGGCCGTGGCTATTGGCTGTGCCAGCCAAGACCGAGCAGATTCCAGTTCGCCTTTCTCAAGTTCGTCGTTTGGCGGAGGCGGTTTTGGTGGACTGCCCTCCGTTGGCGGAAGTTCCTCCAAAGTGACGCCCCCCGATCCGCCGCCGCAAGTCGATCCTCAAGCTCCGGATCAGTTTCGCGTCCGCTTCAGCACAACGAAGGGCGACTTTGTGGCGGAAGTCAATCGAGCGTGGGCTCCCCGCGGAGCCGATCGTTTTTACCAAATGGTCAACGCGGGATTTTTTCAAGACATCGTAATTTTCCGGGCCGTCGA
>CAZDZX010000454.1:0-2237 GCA_964510005.1 uncultured Pirellulaceae bacterium | reverse complement strand
CCATAGAAATCGGCCACTACTTTCGTCCGTAGAAGGGCAGTCTTTGATCTGCGCAAGAATATGATCGCGAATCTTGGCCCCCGTTCGTTTGAAGCCATGCGACCTGGCGATCTGACTAGCAAGTAGATCTTCTCGGATCGGACCTTGTGCGCTGAGAATTTTTTGAGACATCAACTGGAGAGTCTCACGATAGTCGTCATCATGGAATCGGCTTGACGCAGCTGAGCAGTCGCCAAGATCCAAAATCACATAAGTCGCTGAAGAAAGTTTCGTTGTTTGCATTTCCTGTGTCAGTTCAGGCTTTGCTAGTCCTTAAATAAGCGATGTATTGCTTTCTTTGAGATCAAAAAATTCCGAAACTTCCGTGCATGGTTGGTCGTTTAAGAGTTTGCATAACTTCTTGACGACCTAACACGGAAGGTTTCGGGTGAATAACAACATCCCAAAAAAGTTGAGCAAACGCAAACGGCGGATTCTTCAACGACTCAAAAAAGCGAATCAAACCAAATACCGAAAAGCCGCTGACGGTGCCGGGCCTGAGCTTGCCAGTGGCGGGCTGAAATACGAACTGAGCGATAAAACGCAGGGCGTCGTGCACGGTGGCGTCCCGCTGATGGTCGCTTTGGCACAGAAACTTGGACTTACCAAAGCCATCGACCGACGACTGAAGCTGCTAAAGTTCCATCTGCCTTATCACGAATCCGATCACGTGCTGAACTTTGCCATCAACGCGTTTTGCGGTGGCACTTGTCTTCAGGACATCGAGTTACAACGCAACGATGAGAACTTTCTGGGCGCCCTGGGGGTCGATGCGATTCCCGATCCGACAACCGCTGGCGATTTCTGCCGCCGATTCAGTGAAGACGACATCGATGCCTTGCACCGTGCGATCGACGACGCTCGAATCAACGCCTGGCAGTCGCAGGAAGAATCGTTCTTCCAGGAAGCAGTCATTGACGCTGATGGTACTTTGGTCGAAACAACCGGCCAAACCAAACTCGGCATGGACATTTCTCACAAAGGCGTCTGGGGCTACCACCCGCTGCTTGTCTCTCTGGCCAACACGGGCGAAGTTTTGCGGTTGTTCAACCGCAGCGGCAACCGGCCAAGCGAAGAAGGTGCCGCAAGCTACATCGATCAGGCAATTGACGCTTGCCAGCGCGGTGGCTTCAGGAAAATTCGCTTGCGGGGCGACACGGCTTTTTCGCAAACGGAGTATCTCGACGGCTGGGATGCCGACGGTGTAAAGTTTCAGTTTGGCTACATGGCGGCGCCCAATCTCGTGGAAATTTCGGAAAACCTCGACGAATCAGCCTGGCAAGAGCTTCAGCGTCGGCCGGCTTACCGGCGCAAAGGACCGCCACGAAAGCGACCCGCGAACGTTAAAGAGCAAATTGTAAAGACGCGTGGTTTTGAGAATCTGAAGCTCGAGTGCGAGCACGTTGCCCAGTTCGATTACTCGCCGGCGCGATGCAAGAAGACTTATCGGATGGTGGTGGTTCGCAAAAACATCACCAAAGAAAAGGGCGACGAGCGTTTGTTCGACGAGATTCGTTACTTCTTCTACATCACTAACGATCGGCAAAGATCGACAACCCGAATCGTGCTTGGTTGCAACGATCGCTGTAATCAGGAAAACTTGATCGCACAGCTTGGGGCGCTTCGCTCGCTTCACGCTCCTGTTGACAACTTGATCAGCAATTGGGCCTACATGTTGATGACTTCGCTGGCCTGGACGCTCAAGGCATGGGCGGCGTTGCAAATCCCTGTCAATGGCCGCTGGAAGGAAAAACACGCCTTTGAGCGTGAAACGATCTTGCGTATGGAGTTCAAGAAGTTTGCTAACGGATTGATTCGCATTCCGGTCCAGGTGATTCGTAAATCGCGTCGTCGAATCTTGCGGGTGCTCAACTGGAACGAGTTTCTGCCGGCCTTCTTTCGCCTCTCGCAGGTCCTCAAGCTTTGACAAGCCAAAGGCGAATTCGGAAACGGATCGCCACAAGAGCCGAGCTGTCGTGGCTGGGCAACCAGCAACGATCACCAACATTCCCGAAAGACATCAAAACGCACCAACCAACAATCAAACTTTCAACCGTCGGCAAACGCCAAACACGATACCGCCGCGCAAGCTGAAATGATAATAAAATCAATTCAAACATCGCTTATTTAAGGACTAGAAATCGGCTGGTCCTTCGTCTCGATTTTGACTGGGTTGATAGCTTGCCGCGGTATTAAAC
>CAZDZX010000453.1:0-2239 GCA_964510005.1 uncultured Pirellulaceae bacterium | reverse complement strand
TGCAAAATTCTGTAAGCACTACGATGGCCCTGGAACATGTGCCGCCTTTGATGAGCAGTATCGGTTGGGCAAGTTGCGGGCGGCGTAACGACCACTCAGCATAACCCATGCGGTCACCATGAGTCTTGAAACGTCGGTCGGGAGCCGGTGTTTTCTTTTAAGGCCGCGGAGGTTGTGTCGGAACTTTCCCAATAAACAGCTCAGCTTTCCTCGGAAAAAAGTAGCTGCGATAGGACGTGACCACCAAGGTCTGGGAGTCGACGAAGCAGATGTTTGACGGTGTAATTTTCCGGCCAAGGCTGCCGTGGGCGATCTCTTTGAAATCGGGTGACAGGCCGATGACTTGCTTTTCTTCAGCCACATACAGGTTCCCATCGGGAGCAAGAGCTAGGCCATCCACTGCGCGGCAACATTTGAACGAGTGGCAGGAGAGTTCATTTCCGATTTTCCCGGGGCTTACGATTTCAAACTTTCGTACCTTCGATCTTCCTGATTCAGCCACATACAGAATCTGCGCCCTGCCATCGCTCCAGCCAATTTCAATTCCGTTGGGCTTAGAAAACGCTTTCGAAAAACAGCTCACTGCATGGGGGGCGTTTTGAGGGTGGTAGTAAACTTTGCCAGCCCTTAAATCACTAAAGTAAATCCCGCCCTCTTCATCGATCCCAAGGTCGTTGGGATGTTGGAGTTTGCGATTGTCATCACCCGTCGATACGCGCGGATGCAGTTCCAGGGTTCCGTTGTCGGCAAACTGAAGTTCCCCCACCGATCCCTGCGGGAACGGGAGGCCTCCCCACAGACAGACGACCAAATTGCCATTGGAATCAATTTGCATTCCGTTGCAAAAGTTCTCTTCAAATATGAAAACGCATTTAGGTTCTGGCCGCGGGTCGGTTGGCGTGAACGAGTAAATTTTGCGTTGAAAAAGATCGGTAAAGAAAACCAAATTCTTGTCAGGGGAATACGCAGGCCCCTCAAGGAGATGCTTGCCCGGTCCCCTTGTTTCCCAAATTAGCTTGAATTCCAACGAATTTGAATGGCTCATTCGAGACTCTCTAAAACATCAATGGGAATTAATTTAGCTTGAGTCGTAGTTCCGTGGCGCGGTGGTCGCTGGTGGTTTTGTCGTCCGGGAAATCGCCCTCGCGTTTGAGGATGCTGCACTGACATTGAAATCGTTTGGCGCCATTGGCCAGAAACACAAAATCCAGCATCGAGTCCGGATAGTTGTCTTTGCCGTCGCCGTCGGTGTCCGAGAAATTGGAATCGATCAGGGGGTTCGGTTTGACCCACTGCCAAACGCCGTCCCTCATGAACTCTGAGAACGACTCATTGCCCGCGCTGCGGATGAATGAGTAATCAAAATTGAAGTCACCCATGGCGATGATGGGCTCGCTTAGGTCACGTGCCCATTCACGCAAGCCAGCGGCTTGTTCTCTGCGAAGCTTTTTGTTTCGCCGTGCGAGATGGTTGGTCATGACGATGAACCGCTGATCGGTGACTTTGTCGCGAAGGCGGACGAAGATCGGCGAGCGGTGGTTTCCGTCATTGAGCCGATTGTCTTGATACTGACTCATCTCTTCTTTAGAAAGCAATTCGAATCGATTGCGATTCCAAAGAATGGCGAGACGGTCGTTGCGGCCGGTTTTGGAAACAAAGAATTCAAACTCGCTGCCCAACGCTTCCTTGTAGATCTCGATGCCTGCCACCGCGACTTCGTTCAGCGCTATGATCTCGTGCTCTCGAAAGTCTTGGAGTTGTTCGGCGATGACTTTCGGATCGCTGCCGCCGGATTCAATGTTCCAAGCGACAAATTTGAGTTGTTCTTCCGTCTGTTTTTCGACAGACGCTTGGATGGTTACAAGTGACAACGAAATTAGACATAGGACTGCCGTCAACGGAACCAAACCGAGAGACAGCAAGGCAAGTTTTTCAAGCTTCATCTGGCGTAGTGTTCCGATTTTCCCGCTGCCAGACTTTGACTTCCCCTACGTTGCGAAAGGTCCAGTAGAAATATGACGCATGGCTTATACAGATTTCGATCTTAGTTTGGCCATGTCAATTGTCAGCGGCAATCAGGGCGGCTTGGACACTCCTAGGAGGAATGGGGGTTCTGCGGGGTTTTGGTTCCCATCAGTGATGTTTAAAGGGGGGGAGTGCTGGTTGCTCTCTGTTAGGTGTAAATAAAGTAAGTGTCATTGAACGCGAACTTTGATTGCGGCGGGCAATAATTCGCCGC
>CAZDZX010000452.1:0-2251 GCA_964510005.1 uncultured Pirellulaceae bacterium | reverse complement strand
TTTTGGAGTGTCCGGGTTGATTTCCTCGTCCAGCAAAACGGGTAGCTTGGCGGGGTCGTGCATGTCCCAATATTTTTTCGGTGCAACCCATGCGAGGTGTTGAACGCCCGAAGAATCTCATGAACCGCGACACCATTGCCATCTTGGACGACGAACCTGATCGCGTACTGTCGTAGACCGCCGCCGGCTGGGTCGTCTTATTTCAAGGATTCGGCATTTTCAGTCTGTAGATAGAGCTTGCACCCGGAACAGGACTTCATTGCGCCGAAGCGGACCGGGAGTCCATGGCGGATCGTAGCCCGCGATTTCCGCTTCGCCGACAATCTCATAGCCTCGTTTCTGAATCCAAGCTTCCAGTTGCGATTGCCGTTGTTGGCAGACCTCGGATTCGAGTCGGCCGGCGAACGTAATGACCGCGAATTGACCCGCGGGCCGTTTCGTGACTTGGACCTGATCCATCGCCGGTGTGGGGATCTTTGATTGGGCGACCTCTTTGGGGATGACAAAACTCATCTGCCCGCTGGGGATTTGATCGGACTGTGGTTGCATAAAAACAGGCGTCGTCATCGCGACTTTTTGTTTGTCCTCGTTGCTACCGCTGATGTATTGAAAGAGGCGGCCAAAGCTACCGTCATCTCCTTGGATCCGCGTTCCCATAGGGGTCGTCGCCAGCATCAAATCGGGATACTCGCGCAGTTCGATCTCTCCATCGGATTCCAACACGGAAAACTCGGCCGATTCGTAAGCGTTTCGCGATGTCAATTTCCAACCGGCATAACCAAGCCCACAGAGGATGGCAGCAATCAAAAGATAAATCATTTTCTTAACGGACATGTTTGTTACAGTTCCTGAGTCCATGGCGAAAACAGAATGCAATATTTGGCATTTCGAACCGGAATAGAAAATTCGTCATCCAACCCCCAAGTCTTCCGTGAATTTTAACATAACTCCGGTTAGGATTCACAATGGTTGGCAACATCAAAGGCTTCGTGAGAAATGTCATGCGACTTCAGCACCTGTTCTTCGTTCTCATCATTTTGGCGATTTCGTTCTCCTGCAATCGATTATTGGCGCAAGAGAAGCAGTCGCAGGAGACAGATCCGGCTCAACTGATTCGGACGCCGGGCAAGATTTTCACCACCCGAACCAATCCCAAAGCCCTGCCCCTTCCCAAAGAAGAAGGCGTTTTTCATTTTGCGATTTACGGAGACCGAACCGGTGGCGATCCAGCGGGACTCAAGTTCCTTCGACAGGCGGTGGACGACACCAATCTGATGGATCCGGATCTTGTCATGACTGTTGGCGATTTGATTCAGGGATACAACCGCCCCGAAGAGTGGATGCAGCAGATGAGGGAATTCAAAGGCATCATGTCGGGGCTGAATATGAACTGGTTCCCGGTAGCAGGTAACCACGACATCTACTGGGATTTTCGCGATCGCAATCGACCCAACATTCATCACGAAGCCAACTTTGAAAAACACTTTGGACCGCTGTGGTATGCCTTTGAGCACAAAGAATGCGGCTTCGTGGTGCTGTATTCCGACGAGGGCGACTACGAAACGGGGCGCAAAGGATTCCGAGATCCGACGCTGCAAAACGTCAGCGACAAACAGATGTTGTTTCTGGACAAAGCCATTGAGAAGTTGTCGGACTGCAAACAGGTTTTCGTTTTTATGCATCACCCGCGTTGGCTCGGCGGCGGCTATCAGGGTAGTAACTGGCCCAAAGTCCACAAGAAACTGGCCGCCGCCGGAAACGTCAAAGCCGTTTTTGGCGGACACATTCACCACATGACTTACAAAGGCCCCGTTGATGGGATCGAGTACTACACATTGGCGACAACGGGTGGTCATCTGGCGATGGATTCCAGTGAGCTAGGTTTCCTGCACCATTTCAATATGGTCACCGTGCGCGAAAACAGTTTTACCGTGGCGACGTTGCCAGTGGGCTCAGTCATCGATCCCAAGACATTCAAGGCCGACTTTTTGGACGATGTGGAAGTCGTACGCGGGATGCGGCCGACGCGATCCGGTGATCGATTGGGACTTGATCTCAACGGAGGGGTGAGCGGAGCCTACGAAGTCAGCATCAACAACCCTGGTAAATCGCCAATCGAAGTCACGCTGGCTCCCACGCTCGCGGGACACTGGCAAGCACTTCCCGACCATCAGCATGTCGTCGTTCCGCCGGGCAAAACGACAGGAATGAAGTTTCATTTTCACAAAGCTGCTGCGGCGGGAGTTGAATC
>CAZDZX010000451.1:0-2277 GCA_964510005.1 uncultured Pirellulaceae bacterium | reverse complement strand
AGCATGTAGCCGTGGGTGTCAGCCCACGGATTCGAAAACGCAACCAACCCCCAAGCCGCGAAGCGGTGACAGAAATCAGTTTTCGATGGTTTTTCGTCAACGCGCGGCGAAAATGATGGGGTGGGTTTTGAAAATGAACCCATGGTTGCTCATGTCACCGCCTTCGCGGCTGAGGTTTTGTGGCGATTGTAAACCGTGGGCTGACACCCACGGCTACATGCTGTCGCCGCCTTCGCGGCTGGTTGGCACTCCGTTCGCGGCTGGTTGCTACTCCGCGAACTCCAAGGCCACCTTGGGTGGACGATGCGACGTTTTTCGTCTGTTTGACCCCTTTAAACGGTCGGCCGTAGCCAGCGAGCATTCTCTCTAACGCTCAGTTCTTCGCTTGAGGGCAGCGGCTTCTAAATCCTTGTGGAGCTCTTGATCGACGATCCCGATCGCTCCATTTCCTTTTTCAATCCGAGACTCGTATTCAACGATGATTTTGGGATTGTCGGGTCGCCAAAACTTTTCCTGTTGAGCGCGCGGCGGAACTTTGAGAGGGCGAATGATTCGGAAGCCGACCCCCATCGATTCAGAATCTGAAAACCACCATGGGCTATCGGGAGTGTTAGGATCTGCAATTCGCCAATCTTCAGCACTCTGTCTGGCAACACTGTTGCAATGTTCAGCAGTCTGTTGAAAACACCCACCCCTAAGAACCCGTTGAGTGACCTTTTTGGGCTGCTGGTAGGCTTCCGTTACGGAGAAAACTTTGTCGGCAGCGGCGCCTTTGGCGAACAGGTAACCCTGTTCGGAATAGCCATCCAAAACCCACTCGCTCACATTGCCGTACATGTCGTACAGGCCCCACGGATTGGGTTCGAGCTCGCCGACTTCATGACGCTCTTCATCCGAATTGTTTTCGAACCAGGCGTGCTCTTCCAGTTCGTCATCATCGTCGCCAAAATAAAATCGTGTCGTCGTGCCGGCGCGACAGGCATGCTCCCATTCAGATTCGTAAGGCAGTCGATAAAACTGGCCGCTGGAAAGACTGAGCCATTTTGTGTATTGCTTGGCGGCGTACTGAGTAATCGTGGCAGCGCACTGCTCGTCTTCTTGGCCTGCGTCGTAGGTCACGCTAGGTTCGTAGAGCGGTGAAGGGCAAGTGACCGCATCAATTTTATTGTCCTCCGTGACAATCCTCAGACCGCCGGATTGAACGTCTTTCATCCCACCATCGGACGCGCCAAGGTCCATGAAACGCCAATACTGCTCCCACGTCGTTTCATAAACGCTCATCCAGAACGGTTCGACTTTGACACGAAACTCTGGAGATGTTGATTCGTTTTCATTATCTCCCATGCGAAAAACGCCTCCCCGGATGGGGACCATGTACAAGCTAATATCCGTTCCCGGCAGCGTCGTGGCGTAGGGAACCATGAATCGGCCATCACCCAGATCCACAAACTGAGTTCCCTCCTCGGGTTTTTCAGCAACCACACCACGTACCTTTTTAGGCTGCGTTTTCTCCTGCCCCCGGCAAACTCCTGCGAGCATGAAAAAGCAAACCATCAAACTGAGCGATTTTGAAAGAGGAAAGTCGTTCATGGCATTCTCCATTCGATGCAATTCGATCGCTAATTTTAAGAAATGGTGCTGATGCTGGACGTTTGACTATTCGTCCAAACTCAAATCGACATCCAGTTTAGAAATGTCTTCGTCGAGTTGCTGGTCAACAATGCCAAAGGCACCGCGTCCATTTTCGAAGATTCGATTTCGCGCGTCGCGATCGATCGTTTTGATGTCGGCGGCCCAAAACGTTTCTCGCGTTTCTCGCGATGGAACTTCCAACGGGCGGATCATGCGGAAACCGACTCCGGTGGCCGGTTCGTCAGTGAACCACCAAGGGCTTTTGGGATAGTTGGGATCCGAGTCACGCCACTCATTGGATTCCGAAGCCGTTCGCGCGAAACTGTTGCACTTGTCCGAGTCTTGCAGAAAACTGCCGCCCCGTAGGCTACGCGATGTCAGCTTGGTCGGTTTGCTAAATCCTTCTTCAGGCGTCAACGCTTTACCCTCTTTGGCGTTCTTGGCTTGAGCGTAGCCTTCCTCTAAGTATTGATCCAAAACCCATTCGGCGGCATTGCCATACATGTCATACAGGCCCCACGGATTGGGTTTGAGTTTTCCGACTGGGTGACGTTCCTCATCTGAGTTATTTTCAAACCAAGCATGTTCCTCAAGATCGCCTTCATCGTCCCCAAAGTAATACTTGGTGTCGGTGCCAGCGCGGCA
>CAZDZX010000450.1:0-2287 GCA_964510005.1 uncultured Pirellulaceae bacterium | reverse complement strand
GGAAACGATTTAAGACTCCTGGAGCCTTTTATTGTCTGTGAACCGGAAACGGCAGTCGGGCGCCCCACGGTTTGCTGTCTCGCTTGTCTTGAAGGTAGAACTTGGTCGAAGGGACGCACTGCACTTCTGTTTCGGTACCGAGGTTGTTTTTGCTTTTAATGAGCAAATGCAGTTTCGCTTCTATTATTTGACTTGGATCAAGACTTATGAAAAAATAAAGAGTTCTTGACTGTCATCGCCGATTTTGGCGACGGGAAAATGACCACGTCGTGGTTTTCAAAACACTTGACATCACAGGTTACAAGTTATGAAAGTAGACACCGTCAAAAACAAATGGCGTTCTTTACTAGGTTTGGGAATTTTCAGAACGCTAGGCCTGCTATTGTTGACACTTGCTTTTTTCGTTGCTTGCAATGAACAGGCAACCCCTTCCGCCAACATCGAAAAGGAAGCAGACATGAACAATTCAGTGCTGAGCAATTCGCTCGAAAATCAGGTTCGCTTAGTATTTCCAAAACAGTCTTCGGCTAAAAAAGTTGACCTTGTGCCCCTACCAAGCACATTATCTGCTCCCGAAATTAATGCCCCAGTAGTTGCTTTCCTCGCGCCCGATTCAGGACATGCATGGGTGGGATATCAACATGACACCTATATTCAACTTGATTCGGGAATCGTTGGTTTGCTGGCTTCTGAACCAGGGTTTATTCAATGGCGACTATCGACAGTACACAATGCCAAAAGCAAGGACGAACTTCTCGCCGCGATTCCAACCCAAGAGGAGCTCGTACAGACCCTTTCCGAACATGAGAAGACAGATATTCGAGACGTTTTCGCGGACGGCGATTTCTTTTTTGCAGGTCCCGGGCTTTCTAATCACGTCCAAATCGAACTCTTGGGGATCACCCTTGAGAGTGGTTTATTGAAAATCGAACTTAAAAACCCAACGGCATCTCGACAAGGCATCGTATTTATCGACCCTGAAACAAGAGAGGCTAAAAAAGCGTTTGAAAATGGAAAGCAAACATTTCCCAAGAGTCAGTAGGCTGGTTCGATTTTTTCTGCATTTTGGATCATTCCAAGAAACTAGAAGAGCCCAAGGGAAACGATTTAAGGCTCCAGGAGACTTTTATTGTCCCTGGAGCACAGATGAGTTGTGCGACGCGCGTTGTTTTTATCTGGGTTTCATCCGTGGCTTGATCAGCATGCCTTGGGGCTGTCCCCCGTTAGCCGCACGCAAAGACGCGTGGACATGGCGTCGATAGATTGCCGGATTGCCTGTTTCTAGACCCGTGCAATGCATGGGCTTCCTTTGTAAGGTTTTGTGCGGTTGGGTTTTACCCGCCTAAGAAACTGTTAGATTGCTTTTCATAACAAAGAAATGTGATGGGGTGGAAGAAAGATGTCGAACGAACCGATGGGATGCCTTGGCTTTCTGTTCGAATTGTTTGGTTTTGGGGACGATTCAGGAGACGGTTCTCGTGAGAGAGAACTTCTTCCCTATCGGCGACGAGACGATTTTTTATCGGCAGCGGAATTAAAGTTTTTTCATGTGCTGAAAGGGGTGGTCGGCCAGCACTTCCATGTTTGCGCCAAGGTTCGAATTTCGGATCTGCTGTATGTCGTCAACCGCAATAAGAACATGGGGCATGCGAATCGGATTGATCGAAAGCATGTTGATTTCGTGCTCTGCGATCCGCAGGGCATGCAGCCCAAGCTGGTGATCGAGCTTGATGACTCCAGCCATCAGCGAGCGGACCGAAAGAAGCGAGACGAGTTGGTGGACGCCGCTTTCGCCGCGGCGGAGGTCCCGATCCTGCACGTGACCTGTAGAAGCCAATATCAAACTGAGGATCTAAAGCAGCAGATCCGAACAGCTCTCAAGCCAGGAACGGCTATCGAGGAAGGTCCGACGATCGAAGCGCCGATCGTAGAAGCTGACGTTTTGGATACTGCAGACACTCCATCCCCACCCCCAGTTTGCCCCAAGTGCGATGTTCCTATGGTTCAACGCAAGGCCTCGCGCGGAAAGCATCGCGGCAAGCGATTCTGGGCCTGCCCCAGCTATCCAGACTGTAAGAACATTATTGCAATCGATTGAGTCAGTTGGGTTTCCACCAGCGGAGTGTCGGTTGTCGATTCATTTGTATTTGTGCCTCCGTAAAAAAACGAGGCTCGCTGTCAGGCGAACCACGCAGCGTATGTTTCTAATCTCTGATTACCAATTAAGCAGGTTGATAACCCAGTAATCAACGACTTTAGCGGCTTGGAAGCTTCAGTCGATGTGACC
>CAZDZX010000449.1:0-2310 GCA_964510005.1 uncultured Pirellulaceae bacterium | reverse complement strand
CTAGTGCCTTGCCTCGCATCAGCGCACAAAAAAAAGCCGGGTTAAAAAACCCGGCTTTGCGATTCGATGGAAATTGGGAATCAGTCCCACCACCATTGATCGTCAGCAAGCTGATCGGTCGTGATCCCGTCCTTGACTTCATCAATCTTGCCTTCCTTGTCGACCTGCACTCGGTCAGCGTTCAAAGCAACGCGTGGCTGAATGTTGACACCGCCACCGATGGGAGTCATCAGTTTGCCATTTTTGACAACTGCGTTGAGAATCGCAGGGACTTTCTTGGGAGCAGGATGGACTTCGACAGGGTATTGGGCTTCGCTACCAAAGGTATCCATTCCCCAACCCGCACGGCGATACATGTCCGCCTGCTGGATGAAGGCTGCTGCGATGCTCATGTCGATCACGTTTTGGAGCTCGCCAAACAGCGTCGCCTTTTTGGCAAGTGCTTCATAATTCTTAGTGAACGAATTGCAAAATGCTTGAGAGGCTCGGTCGGTGCCACCTTTCGCTTTGCGAACACCATTGACGCTGACGCTTTCGGACTCACCGACAAGCTTCACGCCACTTCCGTCAAACTGGATCGCTGTATTGTCTTCGTTAACCTTCACGCACTCGTATTCCGGCTGGAAGAACCAACGCCGAAGTGCACTTCGATTGACAGGTTTCGCCTTTGAAATGAACGAGGTGATGTTGACGGGAGGTTGCTCCACTCCGATCCCGTACAGCTTCATACGATAATCGGCCTCGGTCAGTACCTGAGCGAAACGAGTCTTGGGAGAGACACCGTTGATGGTAATGGTCTGATGGCCAAGCGAGTTGATGAAGGCTTGAGCGATCTGTGGTGTCTGGTGAGGCCCTTGATAATTTCGTTCGACTTGTTTGACGGTTTGCTTGAATTTGGCCAAACCTTCCTGAGTCGGATCAATCGAAACGGAAATCAATCGAGTTGCTTTTCCATCGGGACCGAAGGCTCGCAGAGCGGTGATCAGATCTTCAAGGTGAAGGGTCGCCAAACCGGACTTCATGCCGACCACGCGATTTTGGCCGTTCACAAAGAAGCCTTCGGCGGGGCCCGCTATCACGATGTCGTTGTCTTCAGGGTAGAAGAACACGTGGGTGATTCGTGTCATGCCGGCGAGGTATCGCATTTCAGCTGGAATCGGCTTGCCAGCGGCTTTCAAGGCAGCCACTTGTTTTTCAAGTTTGACCAGCGAGATCTTGCGCAGCTTGCTAACTTTTTGAATGTCTTTGTTGACTCGGGCCTGAGCAGCGCGAAGTCGTTGCTGGGAAATGGCTCCCGAGCGGTCCAATTGGATACGGTTACTGAGAACACCTTGAGCATCGATTTCGACACCACCGGTTCCGCCATCTCCACCTCCGCCTCCATCATCACCACCACCATCATCATCGGCTTGGCCAAAAGCGATGCTCGAGGCCAATGAAAGTGTTGCCATGACGGCGAACACCAAGAACCAGTTTCGTTTCGCAAGCATTTTGATCTACTCCGGTCGTCGTGATGACGTGTCGTTTTTGAATTTGGAACGTTGGAAAGTGGGTGGATTTTTGGCCGAAAACCCTTTCCTAATCCAGAAAGGCTCTCTGCCAAATATTAGTTACTTATGGGCGTCGGCAAGCAAGAAATAACCCGATTTTGCCAATTCAGCCGGTATTTCTAACAATCTGATGCATTACCGACCTCCCTCCTGTTAGCGTTTCGGCAGTTTGATACCCATCTCTTTCATCAACAGCTTCATGTCTTCCCAAACGTGACGCTTCGCGCCTTCGTTGCGAAGCAAATAAGCGGGGTGATAAGTGACCAACAATCGGGCACCTTTCCAATCGTGGAACCGGCCGCGCAACCGGCCCAGCGATTGTGTGGTCTGCAGCATCGATTTCGCCGCCACACTGCCCAAACACAGGATAAATTCGGGCTGAATGATCTCCAGTTGCCGTTCCAGATAATTCCAGCAATTACGAATTTCCCGGTCAGTCGGATTACGGTTCATCGGTGGCCGACATTTCACGGTGTTCAGAATATAGATATCGTTTCGTTCGATCGTGCAGGCTGTGAGGATTTTGTTAAGCATCCCGCCCGCGGCTCCCACAAAGGGCTCTCCCTGCTTATCCTCATCCGCTCCAGGACCTTCACCGACCAGCACCAACCTCGCTGAAGGATCACCGACACCAAAAACGGTTTGCGTCCGGTTCGATGAAAGGTCGCTGCAGAGGCTGCAGTTTCGGACTTCGTTGTTGACAATTTCGAGGGCCGCAGGCCGTTCTGACCCGGCCACTTTTTCGCCCCAACTGTCGGAG
>CAZDZX010000448.1:0-2316 GCA_964510005.1 uncultured Pirellulaceae bacterium | reverse complement strand
AAGGAGAAGAGCCAGGGAAGGGCGGTCAGCCCGGAGGCAAAGGTCAGCCCGGAGGGAAGGGACAACAGCCCGGAGGGAAGGGGCAACCTGGAGGGAAGGGCCAACCCGGTGGCGAAGGTGGTCAGCCTGGAGGACAGGCCGGCCAACCGGGTTCAAAGGGGGGGCAGCCTAGTAAAGGAGGGCAGCCATCGAATGGAAATGGAAAGAGTGAAGAGGGAGCTGAGGCTGGGAATCCAGGAGGAGAGCCAACGGGCCAAGCCGGTTCCGGTATCTCAGACCAAGATCTTTCTGAAGAGGCTGCCAACCAAAAATTTTCAAACGAAGCCGTTGATCTTATTCTTGACAACAAGATCAAAGATCCCGATCCAGATTTGTTGGATGAATTGAATTGGTCCAAAGAAGATTGGAAGCGATTTATGGAACGCTGGGAGACGATGAGAGACAAGGCTGAAACGGGCAGTACGATTGACCAGAAGCGCTACCAGCAGCGTGTCAAAGCGCTTGGTCTTCGCCCACCTGAGGCTCGTCTGAAAGCCAAAGCGAAAAAGGATGGCAAAGACGACTACCGTCAGGACAGCGCCGTCAACCGAATCAATCCTGATTTCCTTCCGGACTATCAGGCCTGTGTCTCGGACCAGAACGAGTAGTGTTGTTGTCACGATGATGGAGCGGCAAGGCGCCGTCACAGTAATGACCCTCAAGTCGCTGGCATGATGAGCGGCAAGGCGCTGCCACAATGATGAGCGGCAAGGTTTCAGAAGTAGGTCAGGCTGTGCCTGACTTGTGTGCTGCTCCAATTTTTATTTTCTCATTGGCCATGTCAGGCACAGCCTGACCTACTTGGCTATTGATCTAACCTCGTTGAGGTTATGCTCCGCTTCGCAGCCCACCGCGGGCCTGCTAAGAAACGCCGCCCGGCGCCTTGTCGATTGGAAAAAACTGAACTACAAACAGTTGCCGCGCACCCTCCATGTCATCACCAAACCCGCTACCCCTATCTCGTCTGAATCATGACTCAGGAAGCTCCCCCACTTATTTCCGATTTCCAAACCTCGATTGATGAGCTGCGTGAATGCGGCCGGCTATTTCATCAGCGCGGGTGGTCGGTGGGTACCAGCAGCAACTACAGTTGTGTCGTTGGCAACGATCCTCTGCAATTGCTGGTCACGGCCAGCGGTAAGGACAAGGGGCGGTTGCAGAGTGGCGATTTTGTGTTGTTGGGCGCCGACGGAAAACCGGTGGCGGATGGCCAGCCAAAATCTTCTGCCGAAACAATGTTGCACGTCGTGCTGGCGGCAACTCCGGTTCAGGCGGGTTCGATTCTGCACACGCACAGCATCTGGGGAACGCTGCTGTCGGATCACTTTTTCGATGCAGGCGGTTTCTGGATTGAAGGTTACGAGATGCTCAAGGGGCTGGAAGGAATCAAGACCCACGAATCGTCTTATTGGATTCCAATTTTTGACAACACCCAGGACATCGATGCTCTGTCAGTCGAAGTCAAAGCCATGCTAGAAAACCAGCCGGAAAAGATCTCTCATGGCTTTTTGATTCGTAAGCACGGTTTGTATACGTGGGGCCAAGACGTGTTCGCGGCTCGCCGCCATATTGAAGTCCACGAGTTTTTGTTCGAATGTGTCGGTCGCAAAGTTCTTTAAACGCCAGATAGGGAAACAGTCATGAGCAAAATTTTGATGATCACGGGTGACTTCGTCGAGGACTATGAAAACATGGTGCCGTTTCAGGCGCTGATCGCGATGGGCCATGAAGTCGACGCCGTTTGTCCTGACAAAAAATCGGGAGAGCAGATCGCGACTTGCATTCATGATTTTGAAGGCCAGCAGACGTATTCGGAAAAACGCGGGCATAACTTTACGCTCAACGCCACCTTTGATGAAATTGATCTGGCCCAGTACGACGGTTTGTATCTGCCCGGCGGTCGAGCGCCCGAGTACCTGCGGCTCAACGAGCGGGTGCTGGAAATGATTCGGCATTTTTTCGAATCGGGTAAACCGGTCGCGGCCATTTGCCATGCGGCTCAGTTGTTGGCGACTGCGGAAGTGGTCGGCGGCCGCAAAGTTTCGGCTTATCCGGCCTGTGCGCCGGAGGTTCGTGCCTGCGGTGGCGAGTACGTGGAATTGGGGATGGATGAAGCGACCACCGATGGCAATCTGGTGACAGCGCCCGCGTGGCCGGCTCATCCGGCGATGCTGCGTCAGTTTCAAAAACTGCTTTCGTAGGGCGCCGTGGGCTGGGCACTCCGTGACCAGCCGTGTCTTGGAGTGTTGAGACTTGAGACGTTGTTTGTGTGGTTTG
>CAZDZX010000447.1:0-2317 GCA_964510005.1 uncultured Pirellulaceae bacterium | reverse complement strand
CACATCTCGCTTCGAGTTAGTGTTGATTGCATGCATAAGGATTTCAGCCCCGAAGAGGCGACAGCATGTAGCCATGGGCGTGAGCGCGTGAGCCCATGGATCGGCAACTAGACGCCGGTTGAAGCCCCATCGGTTCGCCCATCGGCAACCAGCGAATCGATCTTGCGGACGGATCACCCCGCATTCCGCCTAAAGGCGGTACTCCAAACTATGGCGCCTTGCCGCTCGCTTTTTTCGACTAAAAACTTCGACTAAAACCGCAGCGGCGCTAAACCTAACTTGCGTTGGTCCAGTTTCCGGACTTGCCGCTGGAAAGTACTGCGTCGCAGACTTTCTGCGTCTCTAACGCGTCGCGGAAGGTAGGACCCGCGGGCTTGCCGGTATCCAAGCCCTTCAAAAAGTCGGCGACTTGATGGACAAAACTGTGTTCGTAACCCAGACCTAATCCTGGCACCCACCAGTTGGCCAGATAAGGATGCTCGCCATCGGTAACGTGAATGCTTCTCCAACCGCGAACCGGACCGTCGTCCTGATGACTGAAATACTCAAGACGATTCAAGTCATGAAGATCCCAGCGAAGCGAACCGTGTTCGCCGTTGATCTCAAACGTATACAGCGCCTTGTGTCCGCGGGCGTATCGAGTCGACTCAAATACACCTAACGAACCATTTTCAAAACGGCATAAAAACGCACAAGCATCATCAATGCTGACAGGCTCGACCTGCCCTGTTTCACTGTGCATCCGCTCTTTAATGAAGGTCTCGGTCATCGCAGAAACGTTGCTGATCGATCCGTTGAGCCACAAAGCCGTGTCGATACAGTGAGCCAACAGGTCGCCCGTGACACCGCTGCCGGCCGCTTTCGCATCCAGCCGCCACAGCCCCGCACCGCCCTGAGGCAAGTCCGATGAAATCGTCCAGTCTTGCAAGAAATTGGCGCGGTAGTGGAAGATCTTCCCCAAGTCACCACGATCAATCATCTCTTTCGCAAACGACACCGCAGGAACTCGCCGGTAGTTGTACCAAACCATGTTCGCAACGCCCGCCTGCTCTACGGCTTGGCACATCACTTCGCCTTCTGCCGCATCGATCGCCAACGGCTTCTCGCACAGTACCATTTTGCCGGCTTCGGCACAGGCGATCGCGATCTCCTTGTGCAGATTGTTGGGAACGCAGACATCCACCGCATCGATGTCGTCTCTGGCAATCATCGCCTTCCAATCGGTTTCCACCGACTCGTAGCCCCACGAATCGGCAAACTTCTGAGCCGCTTCTTCGTTGCGAGCACAGATCGCTTTGAGAACCGGTTGATGCTCCAGTTCAAAAAAGTTACTGACCGTGCGCCACGCATTGGAGTGCGCCTTGCCCATAAAGCCGTAACCGATCATCCCGATGTTGAGTTTCTTTGTCATTTTCGTTTCGCGTTGCGTTGATTATTAAGTTTAAAAACAGGCGGCAAACAGAGGTATTAAATCGAATCCCGGACATCGACCATGGCAGCCAAAATTGTGTTCCATGTCTCTTGAGCGTTCAGCATCTCGTTGGGGAACATGCAGCCATCCCAACAGATGTGTTGGATGCCGCGTTGATCGTGGTCTTTCAACCAGTAGCCTGAACATTTCGTGATGTCCAATTTGCCATTGGGATCGTCGGCAGGACAATGCTTACCGGTTTTGTCGTGGTCCCCAGATCCTTTAACGGTGCCATCGTTTTGGGCGACATGAAAGTCAACCGTCCACGGACGCAGTTTGTCAGTCATCGATTCGTAGGCCGGCCAGAACTCCGATTCGCCATAGCCCTCTTTCAGAACGCCATGCTCAGGAGCGTTGACTCCCAGCAAGTAAAGATAAGTGTGGGCAAGGTCGGCTTGGAATCCAACGGTTCCCTGCATGTCGACTTGCTCCAACAAATCCAACATGTCCTTCCACGAATGCATGCCACCCCAGCAGACTTCGCCTTCAGCGGCAAGGACTTCACCGTGATCGGCCGCGATTTTGCCGGCTTCCCGGAACGTATCGGCAATCTTTTTGGAACCGCCAGCAGGGTCGGCTGCCCAGTCGGCAACCGAACTGGCCGAGTCGATTCGAATCACGCCTGATTTGCGGACGCCATGCTCTTTCAGTTGCCCGCCGATTCGGCAAGAAATCTTGACCGCTTCGATGAAGTTACTTCGCTCTTCGTCGCTACCCATTGCCGGGCCGCCGACCGTGCCACCCCACACAGGGGCCACCAGCGAGCCCACGCTTAAGTTATGTCCGGCGATTTTGTCAGCCAGCTCACCAACTCCCGACTCATCCAAGGCCGGATCGATGTGGGGG
>CAZDZX010000446.1:0-2338 GCA_964510005.1 uncultured Pirellulaceae bacterium | reverse complement strand
GCGAGAAATATCCCGCAGGCGAATCGCACAACACGAGCGTGTGCTTGTCTCTCGTGTGCTCAAAGTAATAAAAGATTCCCTCTTCTTCCATCAGGCGAGAAACGAAGTTGAAATCAGATTCCCGATACTGAACACAGTACTCGCGGACCGGGTAATTTTCGGTCAACTCTCCCGATTCCTCCTATTTTTTGGAGGATACATTCACTGCTTCTCTATCTACGGCGTATCTCACGCAGTTGCGATAAAAAAAAGAAACTTCGCGACGCCCATTGGCTCACCCAGAACTTATTCGCGAGCGCCGGTCACGGGGATGACCTGCTTGTCACTCACGATATCAATAGTGGCTTCCATCGCGACATTGTCCCGACCATTGGCTATCTTCTCCGACTGCACCTTTACGGCGATCCGCACGTTGTGTTTGCCCAACCGCAAGCCATACACTTTGATTTGCTTGCCATCAACTCTAGCGGAAACGATCACATTGGCAGCTTGCAAAGGCACATTCTTCTGATCCACTTCGAGACTGTCGATACTTTTGATATCAAACGCTTTCCCGTCCGAATCGACCAGCTTTAATTTAATAAAGCTCGTTCGCTTAGTGATCTTTTTTGGCTCGACCTTCTTAGGTTTGGGAGGAGGCTTGATCGTCATGTCCGCGGAGTCACGATACTCCTTGCCAAAAAAGTCCTTGGCCGCCAACTGGATACGATAGGAACCAGGCTTCGTTTTCAGATCCAAGGCTTCGGCAAGAGAGCGCCAAGAAAATCTGAATCTCCCAGCAGCCCCATCTCTCCAATCCGACAGAAACTCGACCGGATCGTCGAGCGATAGGTCGCCAACGGAAATCGAGACCTTCGAAATGTCGATGGGGGGCTGAATTTGGCTAACGTCCAGCATGACCATTGCATTGGAGTTCTGCCTGTTTGCCATAGAAATTCGAGGCGACTTCCCTGTGGAGACCGTGCGAAACTGCCACTTCGCAATCTCCTTGTTCTGTTGTTTGTCAAAAATCGTCAACACGTTTCCATCCGCAAAATTACTCGACGGCAAGCGAAGACGATGCGCTGACACCCGAGTAAAGAAACTAATGCCATCTTCCCGTGTACGAATGAAGTGCTGTCGATTATTGGGGAAACTCCAATTTTCTCGTCCACCATTGAAGCGAATCTCAAAGTTCTGTTCCGTGTTACCCAACACCTCCCCCTGCCAACGAGGCAACAGAAACTCAAACGCCAGTTCGACATCCTGTTTGGTTTCTTCGGTTTTGGGTTTGTGTATAAAAATGGTCTTCGTTGGCAAGTCGCCTGAACGCACATCGCCAAACCCAAACAGACTCCACGTCTGAGGGTGGCACTTCCACTGCCTTGGGAGTGAACCCGGTTTCACCCTCACTCCGGCCAACTTATCCCTATCAAAACTGCGTGTAATGCGGTCTCCGTCTTGACTGAGCAAGCGGTAACCGGGGACGCCGAACAGATCAACAATCAACAAATGCTTTTCGGTCAAATCCGATTTCTTTGATAGCTCCTGGCCGTTCATCAAGCTATCCAGCGTGAGGGTATTCTGGTGAGTGACTTGTTTGGGCAACCCTCCGCCGACCGGCACGGATGTCAGTCGCGCCGCAGGCGCTTCCTTGGAAAAACCCGGGGCCGGCCACAAATCTCTGAGTGTCGCCCGAGTACTGGAAGTCTGGTCGTCATTGGCCGGATCGGCCTGAAACACATCCAAAATATCGGGGCGAAGTTTCAAAAGCGAACTGCCCGAAGACGCCAAATTAGTGGTCCCATCAGCCGCCTCCTGAGGCTCGAAACCCACCCACTGAAACCACGCCAACTGGCCATCACTGTCGCGAGCAACCAACACCATCCCCTTGTCCACTTCGCGAGGTTTCCACGATTCTTCTGTCAACTTTTTGCCTTTGGCGATCCACACCCTCAGCTTGACCTGCTTCTCGTCATTGGAGTCAACGGTCACAGCGTCAGCAGTCGCGAAAGGCTGAAAGTACTCTTGAGGCAGATCAACCGCTGGCGTCGACGGCTCCCGTTCCATCCGACTGGTCAACCAACGCGTGAGTTCTTCAATTGCCTTTTTATCAATACAGTCCGGTCGCACCACCTTCCCTGGAGTTTTGACCACGTTGTACAGAGTGAAAGAAAGAGACTTCGGCGCCGACGAGTTATTCTTCAGCCAAAACGTAAAATTCGATTCGATATTCCCAAGTGACTTAAGCATCAGCGGTCGCCATCCCGCAGGCAAACTCCTCGCCCCCCAACGCACCAGACTACTTTTCATAACGCTTTCTTTGCCAGCAGAGCCCAGTTTCCGCTTGGCAACAAAC
>CAZDZX010000445.1:0-2370 GCA_964510005.1 uncultured Pirellulaceae bacterium | reverse complement strand
TAGCAGAACCCGCAGGCAGCTCCGATGGCGAACAGAATCGCAGCGACAAGAGCGCTTTTGAACAATCGTTGAGTATGGGTGATTTCGCTTTTCATTATCTCTCTCCGTTTATTGGCTATCCACTGCTATCGCAAAACGGATGCCAAACTCAATTCAACCATAAAACCCTGCGATTCGACCGTCGCTGTTGCAAAACGGCATCATCGCAGGTTTCCAGTGGAGGCATTTTCTAATCGCCCCCACCAAGGGCAAACAGAATTTTATCAGGGTTCTCGCGTCCGCGTTATCCCCATTCCAATCAAAGGCATCCCGATTGCCACACAAATATTGATCAGCGACAACAGTTGCCACGGCGCGTAGTCACTCCACGCCACGTTCAATGTCGTCACCATAAACACAGCCGTCGGATGCCAAGGCAAAATCGATTCGATCATCGTGCCGGCGTCTTCCAGCGAGCGGGACAAGACGCTGCGATCGACTCCCTGTCGATCATATTTGGATTTAAATGCGTCCCCGACAATAAAGCTGGCCGCATACATGCTGGAAGTCAATGCATTGGCGATCGCGGTCACCAGCAAAGTCCCTAATACGGTTGCCCGAGGAGATTCAACCGATTTCAACAGGGCCTCGACCACGGTTGGCATCGCGCGAATATGATCCATCGCCCCAATGAAAACGAACACCATCATGGCAATGATGATCGCCTCGCTCAACTCGTACAGCCCACCGCGATTGAGAAGCACTTTCACCTCCGAAGGCACATCATCGACCCACGACGCCATGCTGACGTCAAAGCCTTTGTGAACCGTGGCGATGATATCGGTCAGCGAAAAAGGCTGCACCGCCCAAGCCAAACCACAGGCGACCAAGATCGACAAAACCAAAACCGGCACGGTCGGGATCTTAAACAAAGACCCGACCAACACGATCGCGGGCGGGAGCAGCAGCCACCACGAAAAATGAAAGATCGATTCAAAGGATTTTAGAAACGGCTCCAACTGGTCCAATTCGTCCCCCTTAACGGTCGGCGGATAGACGCTGCCCAGTAAACCGTAAATCAATGCGGCCACAATCGCCGAAGGCAAAGTCGTCCACAGCATCGATCGAATGTGATCGTAGAGGTCCACATCTGCTGCAAGGGCGGCAACATTGGTCGTATCGGACAGGGGCGAAAGTTTGTCACCAAAATAGGCGCCGCCAATAATGGCTCCGGCCGTAATCCCCAAATTCGCTTCAAAGGCCGCCGCGATCCCGATCAGCACCACGCCGATGGTGCCCACCGACCCCCAACTGGTCCCCGTCAGGGTTGAGAAAATAATCGGTGCCAAAAACGACAGCAGATACAACCACGCCGGATCGATGCTTTTCAAACCGAAGTACACCAGCATCGGGATGGTGCCGCAAACAATCCAACTGCCGATAACCATGCCCACACAGAACAGGATCAGAAACGCAGGAATCGCATTTTGAAATTTACTGACAACGGATTTCTGGATGTCTCTCCAGCGATGCCCAACCAGTCGCAACTGCGCCACGGTAAACGAAGCGCCCAAGATAAAAATTATCTCCAGCGGCAATTGGGGCTCGTTCATCACCAGTGGTCTAATGATCAGCCCGTAGGCGATCAGCGCGATCAACACCAACACCGGCAAAATCGCTTGCCACAACGGAGTATTTTCAGCCTGTGGCTCGTAAGCTTGAGGTTTAATCAATCGAGTGACTCTGTCGTGACCGGCGAAGTAGGCAAGTGTTGCAGCACTTCAGTATCCCAGCAGACCACCAAACTCATCAAGGCCTTGATCAAGCTTTCATTGAAGCCCCAAGCAAACCCAACGGCAAACCTCACTCACGCCATCGCAGGTGGCCAAACATTTAGTGGACAAAAAAACATAGACGACAAGAAATTTGATCAGCACACTTTCAATTTCATCCGTCAAATTGTTAGTTCATTTCGACCATCTGTGCAGATTCCATCTCTTCGATCATCTCCATCTCTTCGATCAAGTCCATTCCTGCGACTGGCGACGAATTTTCAGGCTCTGGATCCTCGATCTCGCCCGTGTCGAGCGTGTCAGTTTCAGCGTCAGTGTCATCAATCACATCCTGCCAGGCACCCGCGATGCCCACTTCCGGCTTGGGAGAGATCGAAAACACTTGGTCGATTCCGCCATGAATGCTGATCGCCGACACACGTTCGAAAAAACTAGCGTTGTGATCAAAATCGGCTCCAAAAAATTGGACCGCATGCTTGTCGATCAACAGCGAATCATCACCGGCGGAATCCACAATTCTCAGATGATCATTTCCGGGACTGTCTTCGGCAACCGTGATCGATTTGGCATTTTCCATCAGGACGTAAAAACCGTTGCC
>CAZDZX010000444.1:0-2387 GCA_964510005.1 uncultured Pirellulaceae bacterium | reverse complement strand
TCTGAGGGAACCAAGTGCCCGTGGTATAGGCGTAGACAATTGCGATGATGGCTCGACGAATAGCTGTTTCATGGTTTGTTTTTAGCGGGATAACGTCCGTGATCACAGAGCCGAAACCAGTGACAATCCGATGCTTTGACAAAGCCGCTAGGCCACTTGCAATTGTTTACCAACTTCATTGCTCAAGACCACAGCTGCTGGCCGACCCTCGAGCACGGCGATGAGTCGATGCAACTCCTTGGTTCGGGTTGACGACGAGCTTGAGGCAGTTTTATTTTTTGACGGCATTGCCAACCGGCTTAACCAGCGTCATGGTAAGTAGAGGATGCTCAATTCCCTTGACCTGCATCGGCTCGTTGGACTTCCATTCAAACAAATCTCCCGCCGCCGCAGCCACTTCTTCTGAAACCACCGTCGTTCCACCAGCGGCGCGATCACATAGCCGGGAAGCAACATTCACCGTGCTTCCAATTGCCGTATATTCCATCCGTTGAACGGTCCCCACGTTGCCGACGATCGCTTCCCCCGTATGAATACCGATTCCAATACGAAGCTCGCTTTCTTCGTAGCCAGGAATCAACTCGGACAGTGACTCTTGAATTTCCCACGCCGTTTGCAAAGCTCGCTGGACATGGTCGGGCTGATCGGTGGGCGCGTTGAACAAAACCAGCATCGCGTCACCAATAAATTTGTCGACCGTGCCCTCATTGGCAAACGTGCAATCAACCATCACCTTCAGAAACTCGTTCAGTCGATCCAACACTTGTTCCGGCTCATTCGCCTCCGTGAATCGAGTGAATCCACGAATATCAGCAAACAAAACGGTCACACTCCGACGAGTTCCTCCAACCGCAATCGACTCCAAGGCCCGCTTCGAAATCAAGTCATTGACCACTGCACGCGGGACATAGCGCCCAAAAAGATCCGTCATCCGGTTTCGCCATCGAATTTCGTAGCCATAGCGCCCCACACCCGTCACAATCGCCGCCAACGCTAGGACCGAAGGCGTTACCACAATGTCCGTAAACCAACCACTCCTGTAAGCGATCGTCGCAACTATCACATACACCATAAGTAAACCGATTCCTCGAGCGACCGCCATGAACACGGTCCCTCTTCCGACCAGCCAACAGCAAAGTGGCGTCAACAGGAACAAGGGAACCAGATACCCCCAAGTCGGCAATGCTCTCATCACTCGGTCGTCGATCAATGTCTGGCCCGCCAGCGCCAGCAAAACTGAATTGCCTACTTGTTCCTGCTGACTGGGCAACCGGTAACGATGTTCCGATTGAACGAATCTAAGATCGAAACCAATCACGACCAAGCGATCCTTGATGATCGACGCGTCGAAATCGCCTTCAGCAACATCCCCATAATCCAATAGCGTAAAGGAATCGGCCGGCAGGGTATGATCAATCCAAAACCCTGCAGGAGCCACTTGCGGCAACTCGCCCGGGTAGGGCATCCATCGGAAAGAACGGTCGCCAATCGAAATTGGCGACGGACTTGGTTCGGTATCGCCACCGCCCAGCAAGGTGGTCATTTGAGGAAAGGACGACAGCCAAAATGCAGTGAGCCCACACTCATCAATCGCGCCTTTGACTTCCTCCCCAATGATCGCATCCAACCCCATGTAATGGCGAAACATCCACAGAGTCATGGACTCGCGCAGCACGAACAGATCGTGGTCCGCAATTGGACAGATGCGGCTATGGAGCGACGAATCGTTCGCCGACCGAAACGACAACGAATCATGGCGAATGAAATCGTCGTACTTTCGAACGGTATCGTAGTCGACCATGCTGCCCAGCATCACGTCCCGCACCAATCGACCTCGGGCTCCCTCAAGCCGCGACATCATCTCCAAAGTCGGCTTGGCATTCGACTCGAAGTCTTCGGGCAAAAGTGCGGCAATAGCACGAGGATCAGCAACCGCTTTCGCACCTGCGTCCAGCAGGTTTTTGTACACCTTACGATCCGTGTCAACGAAAGGACGAGTCCCTAACCGCTTGGCACTCGCCTCACCGTAGTGCACCAGCACGATGTCGCTCGGCCTAGTTTTCACACCCAAACGCGGACCGGTTTCAGCCAGCATCAAGAAATCAGAAACCGATAGCGAGGTGTCTTGAATCCATTTGCCTCCAACCACCAGCAAGGCCACGCCGATAGACGCCAACACCAACCCTGTCGCCAACAAGGCAGCCAGCGAAGGAAGTCGTCGCGTTGATTTCGTAGCTGTCTTAAACATGGGCACACCAAAATCTAGCCATTGCACCTTCAACTTAACCTCTCAGGTGCTTGAATTCCAGTCGCACCGCAGCCAAACGAACATTGATCGCACCTCACTGATGGAGGTAGGAAGTCGAAAACGTCGCGCTGAAACAAGA
>CAZDZX010000443.1:0-2415 GCA_964510005.1 uncultured Pirellulaceae bacterium | reverse complement strand
CTCCAACCCTCGGTTCCGAAGACCGATGCTCTATCCAATTGAGCCACGGGTGCATGTGAGAATATTACTTTCTCTCTGTGCGACAATATTAAAGGATTGTCATTGAAAATCAACGCCACTCTTTCAGGAATTCCAAGTACTGAATTGAGGATTCAGAACGTCCCAAAACCGCCTCAATAACAAGTGTCGACCGGCAGGCAACCGAATCGCTAAAGTGGAAAACTCGGCCTATTCAGTTAATTCAGCATTATTTTCCGGTCAAACTAGGGAAATCAGGACCGATTTTCAACTGTAGTTTATGCTAAACTGTAGGGGTGAACCTACTGGACCCAAAAAAATTCCCAAGGTTCGCACTCCGGTTTCGAATGTTGATATGACGATCAGGTAGTAAGCAACATAGTTACTCAATAGTTTTTGCCTTTCCAATCTCCGTCTTTGCAGACCTCAAAATAGACTAGCCCACTTCAACATACTCCCGCAACACGGTCCAAAGCGGTGTTCCTTCCAGCTCAGGCGTCCGGTAAATGAAATCGATCACACTCCGAATTCTCGATGGTAGCGACCGAGGAAAAATCTTCGATGACGTGCCCTTTCCGATCACCATCGGGCGCGAAGAAGGTAATTCGATCCAACTGAATGATGATCGCATCAGTCGATTCCACTTGAAGATCCAGCAGGACCACGATGACGTCGTCCTGACCGACCTAGGAAGCACCAACGGATCACGCGTCAACAACGAAGAGGTCCAACTTCGAATCCTTCGTCATGGAGATTTGATTTCTGTCGGCCGCAGCACGCTGTTGTTCGGAACCCGAAAAGAAATTGGCCAACAGATGGAAAAGTTGGCTTCATCAGTTGTCGAACGCGAGGCAAGCAGCGAAAATCCCAGTTTGTCAGATAGCTCGCATGATCTTGCTAACTTACGATCTCAAGCAAAAGCAGACCCTCAGTATCAGCTTTCACTGCTCGAGCAAAATCCTCCGGGGATCCCCGAACGTTTGTCGCTGGGACAAGCCGCCAAGCTGGCCGAGCTGGTCGAATTTTTGCATCTACAGATTCGAAACATCGTTACCGAAGCCGAATTCGATCGAAACAACAATCGAGTCCAGTTAACAGCAAGCCAGTGGCAACGGATTTTAAATACTCAGGCTTGGCTGTCGGAATACCTGTGCAAAATCGGACAGCCGGACGAGTGAGGCCTGCACAATGACCTCGTGGACAAATCATGATTGAACATTTTGCTCTGCGAGCCATCTGCTTGGCCACCATCGCGTGGCTCAACCTTGCGTGCTCATTCACGCTGTCAGCAAGCGACCGGGTATCGGCAAGTGATCGCAAATCGCCCGCAGTCGCAATTCCATTTTCGATTACGGACATTCAGGGCCGTACGTTGGAACTTGCCAAGGAGCCTGCCCATCAGCTGACCGTGATCTGCTTCCTAGGCACCGAATGCCCTTTGGCGAAACTGTACGCCGGTCGGCTACAGAAAATTGCAAATGATTTTGCTGACTCAACCGTTCGCTTTGTCGGGCTCAACAGCAACCGCCAAGACTCGGCCGAAGAACTAAAACAATTTACTCTGGATCAGCAGGTTGAATTTCCTTGCGGAAAAGACTTTGACAACGTGATCGCGGATCAATTCAACGTTCGCCGCACTCCAGAAGTCATCGTCGTCGACCAAGCACGGAAGATTCGGTATCGCGGGCGCGTTGACGATCAGTATTTGCCTGGCGTCAGCCGCAGTCGCCCCGAACGCCACGACTTGAAGATCGCGCTCCAAGAACTTCTGGCGGACAAACCGGTTTCCGTTCCTCAAACTGCCCCCGAGGGTTGCCTACTGGGTCGAGTCACTCAGCCCGTCGCCGACGCCACGGTAACGTGGTGCAACCAAATTTCACGCGTCCTGCAAAAGCACTGCGTTGAATGTCATCACGCGGGCGATATTGGGCCATTCTCGTTGACCGATTACAACGAAGCCATTGGCTGGGGCGACATGATGATCGAAGTCATCGATAACCAGCGAATGCCTCCATGGCATGCAGACCCCAAGATTGGAAAGTTCACCAACGGTCGTCACATGCCCAAAGCGGACAAACAGATTATCAAAGATTGGGTCGAACAGGGGATGCCGTTCGGTGAATCATCCAAGCTGCCCGCTCCTACCAAATTCGCGAGCGGCTGGCAGCTTGAGCGTGAACCCGATCGAGTCATCGCGATGCGAGACCGCCCGTTCACAGTCCCGGCAGATGGCACGGTCGAGTATCAGTATTTTGTCGTCGATCCGGGATTCGAGGAGGACGTCTGGATTGCCAACGCCGAAGTGGTTCCTGGCAATCGAAGTATCGTTCATCACAGCATCGTATTCATCCGCCCGCCTGATGGGACGGAGTTCACCGGCATCGGATGGCTGGGAGC
>CAZDZX010000442.1:0-2421 GCA_964510005.1 uncultured Pirellulaceae bacterium | reverse complement strand
CGTGAACCCATAGCCTTTGAACTGCTTTTCGATGTAGTCGGCGGCCTTGTTCAAGCTATCAATGTGCATCAAATTTCGCTCGCCGATAACGACTGCCAACTGGTTGATGTGCGCTTTAAGCTTCCCCTGATAGTCGAACTCATCTTTGGGCTGGGCTTCCGCTGGAGGACTGGCAGGAGTTTTGCCAAACTTTTTCTGCCCAAAGCAGATCGATGTCGACGTCAAGAAAATCGCCAGACAGACGACCCCACTCAAAAGCCGAGCACAACCACGTGGGTTCACCATCGTGGAACGGTTAACAGCAAGAGTCTGTTTCATCTTAAATCTCCGTTCGAAATAATCGCCTATCCTGTATACGTCGCCCACGTTTTCGGAGTTTCAAAAACCTTGACCGATTTTAGATCGCACCCGGCAGATTCGATGTCGCCACGCAACCAATCGAACACCGCCGCCGCGATATTTTCAACGCTGGGGTTGATGTTGCTAAAGTGCTCGATGTCTTCGTTGAGATTTTTGTGGTCCAACCGGTCAATCACATTGCGATTGACGATTTTTGCCAAACTTCCAATCTCGATCACAGTGTCGTCCGGGCCCATCGAATCCCGTGCGACCGTGACCTCCACGACATAGTTGTGCCCATGTCCCGCCGGATTGTTGCACTTGCCAAATGTCGCCAAATTTTCTTCCGCCGACAACGACTCACAATGCAATCGATGCGCTGCAGAAAATTCGAATTGCTGAGTTAGTTCTACCATGTTGGGATTCCTTGATTCAATAAGATAACCCAACTGCGGACTCAGATGGAGGGAAACGTTGACCAGCTCCACTCCCGTGGGCACACTGTGAGTCATCCTAGTCCATGCGCGTCGCGTGACTTGTTCGGCCGTTGGCAGTTGGGCCACGGTTACATCTTGGATACTGGGGATCAGATCCCCGGTCACAAATTCTCGCAAGGCCGCATCGATGACGGTGATATTGCATAGATAACCCGTGTCCGGGTTGGGCTGGCCTGTGACGACGGCTTTCAGGATCAAGTGAGGGACGATGCGATTGGACGCCGGAAAGGCCGACCATGAGTTTTTACTTTCACGCTGCGATTCCAGTTCTCCAGTCGACGCCAGCGCGAAACGGATTTCTCTGGAGAGTTCGATCATTTGGCCACCGTGAATGCTTTTCCGGACTCATGATTCTCCGGATCGGAAACACAGCTCCAAATACGCTCAGCCACTTCTGCGGGTTGGACACACTGATCCGCAGGAAAGTCCGGGAACAACCCGCGGAGCAATCCTGTTTCAACCGCACCAGGACGCACCGAGTAAATTCGAATCTGGTGATCCAACCCCTCGGTCGACAAAGCCTGAGTGAACAGTTCCAACCACGCTTTGGAGGCGCCGTAGATACTGAATCCGGGAAAGGGATCGATCGCCGCCATGGAAGAGACATTGACGACGGTGCCTCCCCTGCCCTGCTTCATCAATTTCCAACAGGCCTGAGTCAGAAAGAAAACGGCTCGAATATTGGTCTCCAGCACCGACTCGAAAGTACTTTCATCGATGGCATCGAAATCGCCCAGCGGCGCCGCGCCAGCGTTATTGACCAACACATCCACGGTGCCAAATTCACGGGTCACGGAATCTACAATCTGCTGACGGACCGCGGCGTCACCGATGTCGCCACAAACCGTCAGTACTTTTCCAGATCCCGCAGACGCTTCGATCTGCTGGGCGGCTTCCTTTAATCGGGCCTCGTTTCGCCCTGTGACCACAACGTGATAGCCATCAGCATAGAAACGAAGTGCAGTCGCCAGACCAATCCCGCGACTGCCGCCGGTGATCAGACAGACTTTTTTTCCTTCAGAACTCATGTCGTGTTTCGTCTTTTGATTCTTGATACCGGTTTATCATGGCAACCCCGCCCAAAAGTGCAAGCCGATTGCGGAATGCGGGGTGATCCGTCTGCAAGATCCAGCCCCAAGATTTCAGCCCCGAAGCGGCGACAGCATGTAGCCATGGGCGTGAGCCCATGGGATTGGTAACCAACCCATTCTTTAAGTCCCGAAGGGATGACAGAATTGCACTGCAACGCTTACACCTGCAGCGTAAAATCAATCGCCCGAGGTTTTGGATTACCGTCATCGAAACGCTCTCAATCCCAACAGGATTGAATCAAACCCCGTTGGGGTTTCACCAACTTGTGAGGTCCGGGACCCAGGGTTCAAGAACCCTAGGCGATTGATCGAACCTCGTTGAGGTTCTGCGCCGCCTCGCCGACCTCATCTGTCGAACGCTCTGTGGCCGCTGCCTTTACGATGTGTACAATGACACCTACTCGTGCCGACAGGTTGATAACGTAAACACTCGTTTCACGAAACGTGGCCACTACCCGCTTCCCAACGCATCGCGAGAGAATCGAATGTCAAAT
>CAZDZX010000441.1:0-2443 GCA_964510005.1 uncultured Pirellulaceae bacterium | reverse complement strand
AAAACAACGGGATGTAGCTTCTGTACCGAAGCAGCATCGTCGATTCGAGTGGCACGGACGGCGTCGTTGATCGCGGCCATCGTCGTCACGCTACCGGTGCCGATGTTGAATCCCAGCAGGAATATTCCGGGCAGAAAAAGAGCCAGCGTTTGTAGAACGGTTTTTTTAGGAGTGGTCATTCGACTACTCTATCCAATGCGGCCTCAACGTTCTAGTAACGATTGAATCCAATCGCGGCTAATGGCAACACATCGCAACACATCGCAACACATCGCAACACATCGCAACCTATGGCAACCCAAGGAGCTGACAGTTCACGCGCCAAGTCCTATCGAATCTGCTGAGAAATTAGAATCCAAAACGGATCAGGCCCCTCAGATCGCCCGATAGTGTGTAAAATTGAGGGCTGCATTGACGAGCGGCAAGGCGCCAGCCGCCGGTATCGCACGCCATCGGTGCAAAACCGGCGGCTTAGTGTTCGTCAGAGCTTAATTTCGGGATTAGCCGTTTTGGGATTAGCCGTTTTGGCGCTAGCCACGGTTACGGTGTTGGAACCGTGGCTAGCGCCAAAACGGCTAACGCTGCCGAACCTATTCCTTAGCTCTGACGAACCACTCGCGGCTAACCGCTCAGATTAAAAACGCGGCCTCGGCCCAAGCAAACGAAGCACAAAACTTAATAGAGATCAAATCCTGTGAGACGACACATTTTCATCGCGATGTTTATGACCTTGCTTCTGACTGGCGTTCGAATCGATGCCCAGGAAACCACCCCAGAAACCGCAGGGCAGGGCTCCGCCGAAAAAAGTGAAATCAGTGACAAAGCCAGAATGGCGTGGTGGAAGCAAGCCAAATTCGGCATGTTCATTCACTGGGGCGCTTATTCGACGGCCGGTGGTGAATGGAAGGGCGAAACCAACCATCACGAGTGGCTTCAGCTCACGGCTAAAATTCCGCTGGCCGAATACACTGAATTCGCCAAAACATTTAACCCCAAAGATTTCGATCCGGACCAGTGGGTAACGATCGCGAAAAACGCCGGGATGAAGTACATGGTCATCACGTCGAAGCATCATGATGGCATCACGATGTACGACTCCAAATCCAGCGATCACAACATCGTCGATTTGGCGGGACTGAAAAAAGAACCGATCCGCCAACTGGCAGAAGCCTGCCGCAAGCAAGGCCTTCGTTTCGGCGTCTACTATTCGCTGGGCCGCGACTGGGAAGATCCCGACGTACCGACCGGAAAATACAAAAACATGTCCGGATGGCGTAGCAATCTGATCGATTACCCCGATGAAAAAGGAAAGGTCTTCAATCGCTATTTTGAACGCAAAGTCAAACCGCAGGTCCGCGAGTTGCTCACCGATTTTGGACCGATCGATGTGCTGTGGTTCGACACCCCTGAAAAAATTTCCAAGCCCGAGAGCAAGGAACTGCTAGAGCTCGCCCGCTCGCTCCAACCCAAATGCATCGTCAACGGACGTGTAGGCAATGGGTTTGGCGACTACGGCACGCCGGAACAGACGATTCCGCCGAAGGTCGACGTTTCCAAGTACTGGGAAACCTGCATGACGCTCAACGGTCACTGGGCCTACAACAAAGCCGACGAGAAATGGAAAAGTGCCGGCTCGCTTCTACGGAACCTTGTCGACATCTCCAGCAAAGGCGGCAACTATCTGCTGAACGTTGGGCCGACTGGCGATGGCATCATCCCTCAACCCAGCGTTGAGCGATTGACTGTGATGGGAGATTGGCTGAAAACCAACGGGGAAGCGATCTACGATTGCGGCCCGACTCCCTTTGGCCCGGAACTGGGAAGCTTCAGCAAAACCGAAAAGGATAAAAAAGGGCGTCCTAAATTTATCGCCAAAAAGAAATGGCGAGCCACCACGCAACCTGGCAAGCTGTACTTGCACCTCTTTGAGTGGCCCGCAGGAAAAGCCAATCTTCCCGCGTATGACAAACAGGTCACCCAAGCTTACCTGTTGAGCGACGCCAACAAGACCAAGCTGAAATTCGAGCAGAACGCTGAAGGCATCGCCATCGATTTACCGGATTCGGCTCCCGATCCAAACATCTCCGTGATTTGCCTTGAGCTTGCGAAGGAAGAGTAGGCGGTAGAAATTTTAGCCCCAAGGGCGGCACACCCATTACCGTTGGCGTAAGCCAGCGGTTTCGGAAATGTATCACCTCAGTCCAACGAACAACACAACAAGATCTTTTGTTCGAGGAACCGGATGGATTTGCGAGCTCAGTCATTTGTGTCGACCACCGAGGCTGTGAAGTGGCGCGTAACCTCAACGAGGTTAGATCATTAGCCCAGGGTTCTTGAACCCTAGGTACCCGGTCCCCACACGTTGTAAAAACCCCAACGGAGTTTGATCCAATCCCGTTGGGGTTGAGAGAGTTTGGGTGACCGTAACCCAAGTTTCAAGAAC
>CAZDZX010000440.1:0-2444 GCA_964510005.1 uncultured Pirellulaceae bacterium | reverse complement strand
TCAGCGTGGCATCTCAACGGTGGCGGCACCTTCAGCGTGGCGCCTCAAGCATTTTCAACTTGGATTAGATTTCTGCCGAAATGGAACTGCTCAAAATCGTGCTGATTTGGCCAGAGTTCAATCCTGTGGCCGTGCCGGTACCGACGGGATTCAGCAGGTTGGTCGCCGAAGCGGTATGGAAGAGGCCGAGGTTATGCGCAATTTCATGAGCGAGGGTGCGAGCAATCGCAGCTCGATTGATGTCAGAATCGAATGCCAACAAGTTGTCACCCACTTGAACGGCGATCCCACTGGAATCAATAATCGCAATGCCGTTGGTAATCAGTTCGCCGACTTCACCAAAACTGGGCACACGCTCCACAAAGTACAAATCGATAATGTCTGGGTTACTGCTGCCAACCCCTGCAGCGTCGCCTTGGGAAACGAGGCTGAACAAATCGTTGGCATCGCGAACTCCGGTTCCCGACCCTACATTGATCGTGGAATTGTTGATCGTGTTGGCGTCGAGGAACTGGATGTCGATTCCTGCCACGGCGAAAATCTCGTCAATTCGATTTTCGATGTCGGCTTGCTGGGCCGCGTCTCCAAAAGAACTGGCCGTGTTGCTGCCGTCGGAGTTGGAAACAACGATGGGTTGAACGAAGACTCGGTGCTCAGAGTCCGTAAACGAATCTCCGTCCGAAAAACGGAGAGTTTCCAGCGATCTCAATGTGTCGATGCCGCCCGCACTGGAGGTGACGCGTAGGTTGGTCCCCAGTTCCTCAAGCTGATGCGCAGACGAGCTTCCCACAAACTGCGACACATCACTTCCGCCGCCGCCGTCGAGGATGTCATTGGTGGATTGGCCAAACAGCACATCGTCGCCCGCGTTTCCATTGAGGAAATCCGACCCAGTGCCACCAAAAATTGTATCGTTTCCATTTTGACCGAAAATGTCATCATCGCCGCCGTTGCCGTTGATAACATCATTGCCATCACCACCAAAGATGCGATCGTTGCCTGAACCGCCGATGATTTGGTCGATGCCATCCCCGCCAATAATTCGGTTGGTGCCACTCACATCGCTGAGCGTATCGTTGCCGCTGAAACCAAAAATGACATCGTCGCCAGCGTTGCCCCTAATGACGTCGTCGCCTTCACCGCCCAGCACTCGGTCGTTACCTTCGCCGGCGTCGACCGTGTCGTTGCCTTCTCCAGCAACCACAACGTCATCTCCGCCGTTGGTGTTGATGATGTCGTCGCCATCCATCCCCACCAATCGGTCATTGCCGCTACCGCCGATCAAGGTGTCATTTCCCGCACCCGCAAACGCAAAACTATTGATGGATGTCTGATTTTCAAAACGATCGTCTCCGCCCTGCCCTACGAAACGGATCTCATTGACCAGACTGGCATCGAACGTCTCCGAACCGGTCCGACCGCCGGACTGGGTGACGGTGATTTGACTGCCGTTTTGCACAACTAGGACGTTGTCGATTTCTTGGGTTCCGCCAATGAAGACGGAACCGGTATTGGCATTGAAAGAAATGGCCGCCAGCAAACGCTTGCCTTCTAGTGTTTGGTATCCCAGCGTTTCGGACTGGGTTTCGAGACGGGGCTTGGATGAGAAGGATCGTTTCAGAAATCGAGTTACTGCCGCGAATTGGCTGTGATTTCTGGTTTGAATTTTCTTCATTTTTTTGGTCCTGAAAAGTAAAATCGCAAGAGATATTTTCGAAGCGATTTTCACAAGTGCGAATGAATCCCTATAGTTAGACAATCTATAGAAATATGGCAATCGCCATTCAGGCAAGAAGCGACGGAATCACTGGGCCAAACGATTTTCGGTATCGAAAATGTTAAACAGATGGCTGACCCAGAACCGAGTCGGCAGAACTGCCAGCATTGCCACTGCTAGGTGAGCCAGCGCAACCCACAGTATATAGGTGCCTGAATTGTCATCCGAAGCAGCGTAGGCATGCAGTCCCACGCCCATGCTGTTGACGCCTTTCCACGACCACAGAACGATCACGTTTCCGATCACTGCGATGACAGCAATTCCGCGTTCCTTTACCAATCCTCCCCACCTTGCATGGAGTAACAGGGCGGACCACAGGACGATCATCAGCGCTCCGTTTTCTTTAGGGTCCCAACCCCAAAAACGGCCCCACGAATCGTCGCCCCAGAGACCTCCCAGAACCGTCCCAAAGAAGCTGAAGAACAAGGCACAGCAGGAAACGCCATAAATTAGGTTGGCAAAAATCTTGCGCTGCCGCTTCCCCAAAAACGGAGTCAGCATCGCGGTCAAGATGTACCCCAATCCGAGAACACCCGCCGCAAAAGTCACGGCATAGCCGATCGTGATGCAAACCACGTGAGTGGAGAGCCAGAACTGGGTATCCAGAACCGCCACCAACACAGAAAAAGTATCGCCATCAACGATGGACATGCTCCACGCCCACACC
>CAZDZX010000439.1:0-2457 GCA_964510005.1 uncultured Pirellulaceae bacterium | reverse complement strand
TGACTCATATGTTCCGGAGTAGCTCAATGGAGAGCACCCGACTGGGATCGGGAGGGTGCTGGTGCAAATCCAGCCTCCGGACCCTTTTATTTGTCGACGTTTCGGAGAACTCTGAAAGCTTGGAGAATGACAATGCTAGACGATCGCATCAACCCATCATACGGTGCCTTGCAGCTCCACAAGGCGCTTCGGACGGCGACGACGCACGCTGATCCGGAAACTCGTGAGCGGGCCGTCGACAAGGTCAACAAGTGGAAGGACTTGCTGGCGGGGATTGCAGCGGGCGTTTTATCGATCGGATCCCGAACGCCTGTGAAGGGGAAACCTGCCTGGCTGACTCTCGAAGTTCTCACCGGAGGATTCGCGTCTGGAAGTCTGAAGGCCGGAGGCAAGTTGCTGCCGTTCGAAAAAGATATTTGCAAGAAGCTTCCGTTTCTGAGCGATCGAAAGAGATTTGATGCACGGGATCGTCAAATTCTCAACTACTGGTTCATCAGTGAAGAAGGGTTTCGTGAGCTAATCGATCGACTTGGTGAAGGCGACTACGAAATTCTCGTTCCCGAAGAAGGCGCGTTGCTGGTTGCTGCATGGCTAGCATCCAACGGCTACGAATCGGAAAGTCGGGAACTGGTGGCGACGCTGGAACCATGGTTTGATCAGGTGCGATTCTTTCCGCGCCCCGCTAAATCGATGCAGCGTTTCACCGACAAGGTCTTTCTGCGGGATGTGAAATCGGCTTGCGAATCCCTGCGCGGGATGGTGACACCGCCTCAGATCAGTGCGCAGTTGGAAGCCATCAATGTCTGGCAACCGTTTCAGGACAAGGTCATCGAATTCATTGTGTCGATCTGTAAGACGCGACCCGAGAGTCAGATCGATGCCGCGGCCGATGGTGAGTTTATGCCTGACTTCGACCAGAAAGCAACGGTTGCAGAGGCCGGGCGACTAAGCAGCGAATTCCGGTCGCTTAGCAAGATCCATACTTTTTGCAAAAAGCCAGTGCGGAAATACACGCTGGCTCAAATGATGAAGATCCTTGGACAGATTGCCGAAACGGGTAAACCAACGATGCCGCAACGGGCGCGATTGAGCACTCTCTGCTGGCGAAACGTGCGCAAGCGAGGCTTACCCGGATCGGCGAAGCATCAGGAGTTTCGAGATCAGCAACGATTGCAAACCCAAAAGCCACTGTTTGCTCATGTTGGCAAGCTCGTTGCGCTGCGCATGTCGGAAAAGGAACAGAGCCGAGGATTAGAAGATGTCTCCAGTGTGTTGCATCCCGTCCTTGACTCAGAATCCAGTGAGCAGATTTCTACTGGGGTTGAGATCCCATCAGCGGTTCGCCGGAGGTTAAGCCTTGCATGATGGATTCGGTCGATCAACTGGTTGCCGATGGGGTTATTACTTCAGCGGAAACTCTGGCGATCGTATTGCCTCAAGTAACGGGGAACTTGCACGCTGTGACGATCGCTGATCCATCGCTCAAGCTGTTGTTTGCGACGATCTATCGCGCATTTCGCTCACGTCGTTCACTGCTGTTGCTGGACTACCAAAGCCAAGTCCAGTTGCAGGAACTACCTTGGGTGAGTGTGCTGGATAAGTTTCGCGATAGCTCAAGCCACCTGCCAGGTGTGCTGGCCGCTCGTGAACTAGGTGGACTTGCGATATCCAGTTTTCCACATTCGATTTTTCCTAACAAACTGCTGCAGGAATTTCGGGCAATTGCGAAAACGGCGGGGATCGGTATGCCGATCGTGGATGAATTGGCAGCGGATATTTTTATGGGATCCTTCACTGCGAAGTTCGTAGAAGCCGCCCAGGTCGCTGCTGATCTGTTGGAGGGAACGCTCTATCAGGTCTACTACCAGATTGATTTCAAAGAGATCCAATCGTTGGCGATCGGTCATGGTCCGAACAAGGAGTTTGCCGCGATTTGTGGTCGTCGTTCTGTGAAGGGAGTGGGCGGCGGTTCTTGGTCAGCGAAAAACGGAACCATCATCGAACAGCAGCAAGTGTTGACAACGCAAAACCTTGCCGCGGTCGTTTCATGCTTCGAGATCGCGGGCGATTTGAAGCCGAAATGGAGTTTGTTGGCGCAGTCTTGCTTCAAGTGGATTTGCGCCCAGTTGCAGATCAAAGACCGGGAGTATCATGCGAAGCTCGTGAAGTTGAAAAACTCAGCTTACGCGTGGCGACAGATGGTGTTTTTCCTGTCGTTTGTCGACGAAAAGGAAACTGGACAATTTTTGCAATGGGCGAGTGAGTATCTGTCACAGCAAACCGATGAGTTTCAAATTCGTTTTGGACCTGCATTGGAGGGTCTGCATGCTGCTACTGAATCGCAGTGGAGAGGTGTTGAACTTCCTGCTTCCCACCAGCCGTTTTATGGCTGGGCGCTGGGCAAGCATTGGTTGCTGGCAGAGTCCAGAAATACCATTTGAAAGCTGGACCTAGTGG
>CAZDZX010000438.1:0-2464 GCA_964510005.1 uncultured Pirellulaceae bacterium | reverse complement strand
CCTAGTAGAGCAGCTGTTTGTCTTCAAGGGCACCGAAGATACTCCCGTCCGGCACATCTCGATCGAAGGTTTAACGTTGAAGCGAACCATTCGCACCTTCATGAAGACCGATGTCAGGCACAGCCTGACCTACATCTGATTCTGGCTTTCTCGAATCAGCATGCTCACGCTGCGCGTGAAGCATGGCACCCGGCTAACTCTTATCACGGCGCCGCTGTCGGGGGAGGTTCTTTGAATTTCACATTCCCTATTCTGGGGTGTTATGATGGCGGACATGCGTATCCATCTCAATCTACTTGCGTTGCAGCTGTTATTGCTGGTCATCGGTTTGCCGCTCCCAGCCCAAACCACCGGGGCAAACTGGCTTTCGACGTTGCCTGATGACACCGCGCTGCAAACGCTTCGCATCCCCGGCACCCATAATTCTGCGGCTCTCTACGAACCTTTACCAGGAACCGCCAAGTGCCAAAGCCTGTCGATCGCTCAGCAGCTTGAAGCGGGCGTCCGATTTTTTGATATCCGCTGCCGCCATCAGAAAGACCGCTTCGAACTGTACCACGGCATCGTGGACCAAAAACAAAACTTCACCCAACTTCAGCAAACCCTCGTGAAATTTTTGAAGATCCACCCGCGCGAAGTGGTTCTGATCTCCATTCAACAAGCCCCTCACGCCAAAGACAACACGCGCACATTTGCTGAAACGTTTCTTCACTACCAGCAGCAGGCCCCTAAGCTTTGGTCGTCCGTTAAAACCGTCCCTACGCTTGGCCAAACGCGAGGCAATGCCGTTGTGCTGCGTCGTTTTCGTTCCACCCAACCCATTGGAATCCCTGCCACTGACTGGAAAAGCGTTGGCATTCACCGCACAAAACTGCTGATGATTCAGGACCGCTTCAAAGTTCAAAAACCAGCAACCAAATGGGCACAGGTCGAACAACTTTGGAAAGACCAACCTCAACACCCGGAACTGCTGGCCCTGAACTTCACCAGTGGCTACCGCGCGGGCGCGTTTGGCATTCCCGACATCACCGCCGTCAGCGACCCCATCAACGCTCGCCTGAAAACTCGGCTGGCATCGCCCACTCCACCCCCGCCATCCGTCCTGATCCTCGACCATCTCACGCCTGAAATTGCCACCGCCATCTATGAGCTGAACCTGAAATCCCCGAAACCGATCCCGAAGTAAAAACAGGCCAAACTCCGTAGGTCAGGCTGTCCTGACATGAGATTTAGGGATCAACGGCGCCTTCCATTTCGCTGTCAGACATCACTTAGGTAAAATTCTATTGACGGGAAATTGCCTTTCTGCGAGCACAACTATTCAAAGTGTGTGGTTTCCGATGTAAATCTTGTTCTACGGAGTCGTCATGAAAGCGATCTTATTTGTCAGTGTTGTTCTCTTGAGCGTTGGATCATTTTGCGTTCCCGTTGCCTGTGCTGATACCGGCGGTCCTGATGAGCTGAATGTTGCGAACACCACATTGGTGAAAAATGGCTTTGGGCATCGCAACAAATTATTCCTAACGCTTTACGAAGGTTCGCTTTACCTGCAAAACAAAAGCAACAACGCAGCAGCCATCATCGCAGCGGACGAAGCGATGGCGTTTCGGATCAAGATCACCTCGAAATTCGTCAGCAAAGAGAAATTAGTCGCTGCGCTTCAAGAAGGATTCCAGGCTGCTACGGGAGGCGACACGTCTGCTATCAAAGCGGAAATTCGACAGTTTCGCGCCTGTTTTTCTGAGCCCGTAAAATTGAACGATGTTTTCGTGCTGACATACGATCCGAATACCGGCGTTACCGTTCACAAAAATGGAAAGGCCCAAGGCACCGTCCAAGGCGTCGCTTTCAAAAAAGCCCTGTTCGGTATCTGGCTGGGGAACAAGCCCGTTGATGCGGGACTGAAGACCAAACTGGTCGGCAAGTAACACTAAGCCGACGCACAAACGTAACAGGGGACGCTTTGTCGATCCTGGTGGTGTGCATGAATATGGCAGAGGTTTTACCGTCAGACTCGCGGGGCGCGTTGTCTTTGCAGGACAAGAGGCAGTGGCCCATCTTCCTGCGGGAACGGGAGCGTTGTAAAAACGCAAACACAGTTGCGACCATCTGCCTTGGCTTGATACAGCATGGAGTCGGCGCGATGGAATACATCCGTCGTGGCGACTTTGTTGCTGGCACTGGCGACGCCACTGCTGACGGACAAGCCCTCTTGCAGATTCGGGGTGGGGGAGAACTCCAGCCGATCAACGGCGATGCGAATCGCTTCTGCTAAAGCGATCGCTTCCGATCCATCGTCATGCGGGAGGAAGATTCCGAACTCTTCACCTCCGATTCGGCCGGCAAGGATGTTCGGCCCCACGATGTCGAGAATCGTCTGAGCAATCAGAATCAACGCCTGATCGCCAGCTTGATGTCCCCACGTATCATTGATGCGCTTGAAATGATCGACATCCAACAGCAC
>CAZDZX010000437.1:0-2469 GCA_964510005.1 uncultured Pirellulaceae bacterium | reverse complement strand
ACGGGATATCGTGGCCGGATCGGGATTTATGAGCTGTTGATCATTGATTCGACGATCCGCCAAATGATCTTCGATGGAACGCCCACCAATGAAGTCCGGGAGTACGCGGTCAGCAAGGGCATGTCGACGTTGTACACCGACGGCATCAGAAAAGTGGCCCAAGGGATCACGACGTTTGAAGAGGTTTTCCGCGTTGCCAAGCGGACTGAGCAGGATGCTTAAAGGTTGAAATCGAACCGTTGTTCGATTCGGCTCGTGGGTTAAGAAACCGTTAAATGTGCCCTTAAGTACGCTTTATTGCGAAGTTTGCGCCAATTATTTGGCTTTCGAGTCTAGGGTGAGAACAATAGGCACGTCCAAGGCAGCCACTTCCAACAACTCATTTCCCGATTGGCTGGTATTTCCCGCCATCGGAAGTTCGCAGTTTGAGTTCATTTCGCTTTGATTCGTCTCGCTTTTCAGTTCGCTTGATTGAAGCGGAGTTGATTGGGTGAGTTAGGAATTAGCGAAAACAAATTGGTTACTTTCAAAGTGTGTTTGGCACCAAAGACTTATGGCTACAGTTTTAATTGACAAATTGTTGGAGGCCTGTGTGAAGCAGGGCGCCAGCGATATCCACATTACCACCGGGCAACCGCCTGTGTTTCGTCTGCATGGGCGATTGAGGAAACTCGAGACCAAGGTTCTCGAGCCCGAAGACACTGTCGCGTTGATGAAAAGTATTGCGCCGGAGCGCTGTCAGCGCGAGCTGCAGGAAATGGGAAGCGCCGACTTTGGTTTCGCCTATGCGGACAAGGCTCGTTTTCGCGTTTCGATTTTTAAGCAGCGGGGCCACATTGCGATGGTCTTGCGTCAGATTCCCAACGAGATGATGTCGCCGGAGTTTCTGGGGATCCCTGACGTGTTTACCAAATTGGTGATGCGTCCTCGCGGGTTGATTCTGGTGACCGGCCCAACGGGTTCTGGAAAAAGTACCACGCTGGCGAGTCTGGTGAACTTCATCAACGAGCGGGTTGACCACCACATCATCACCATCGAAGACCCGATCGAGTTTTATCACCACCACAAAAAATCCACGATCAATCAACGTGAAGTCGGCGTTGACGTTCCCAGTTTTTCGGAAGCCATCCGCCGTGCTCTGCGTCAGGACCCCGACGTGATCCTGGTCGGTGAGCTTCGTGACCTTGAGACGATCGAAGCTGCGATTTCGGCTGCGGAAACGGGTCACATTGTTTTTGGAACCCTGCACACCAATAGTGCTCAGGGTACCGTCAACCGGATCATTGATGCCTTCCCGGGTAATCTTCAGGATCAAATTCGAACTCAGCTTTCGACGTCACTGATTGGCGTATTGGCTCAAACGCTATTGCCGCGTATCGGTGGCGGTCGTGTGGCGGCTTATGAATCTTTGGTGGTGAATTCAGCGATCAGTAACTTGATTCGTGAAAACAAAACGTTCCGGATCAATTCAGCGATTCAAACCGGTGCCAAGTTCGGTATGCAGTTGATGGACGACTGTTTGTATGACTTGTGGGAAAGCGAAAAGGCCGAAATGGAAGAGGTGCTCGGCAAGGCTCAAACGCCTGACGGGTTGGCCAAACGCATCGCTCAGGCGCGTCGACGCCAAGAGCAGGGAGTTGGCATGGAAGACGAAGAGTTTGATGAGTTTGAAGAAGACGAAGAATATTAACGGACGATTCGAAGCGGATGATTTGGAACAGACGCAGAGTTAATCCCCAACCCTTGAGGGCCCTATGGCAGCGCGCAGGCTAGGACAAATTTTTGTTGACCTTGGCTACATCAACGACGATCAGCAGGAGATGTTGGTCGAGGAACAATCTCAATCGCAGGGCGGTCAAAAGATCGGTCGAATTGCGATGGATATGGGTTTGATTTCCGATGATGAGTTGATTGCCTCCTTGGGTGAGCAGTTCGGTTTGCGGACACGTGATTTGGATGGATTTGAGCCCAAGGGCGAAGTTCGTGAGGCGCTTTCCAATGTCATGGTTCAGCAATATCGGGTGATCCCGTTGGATTTGACCGACAATGTTTTGACCATCGCGACTTGCGATCCGCAGAACATCAACATGCAAGACGAATTGCGCAGCATGGTGGGGATAGAGATTCGTCTGGAGGTTGCTTCGGAGTCTTTGATTCTGAAGCTGATCGACAAGCACTACAACGATGAGTCGGAAAGCTTCGAAAATTTGATCGACGAGTTGCGAGCCGATGACGATCTTAAGGCCGCATCGTTAAGGCTTGCTGGAGATGGCCCGACTAACTTGGCGGATATGACCGAAATGGCCAACAGTGCTCCGGTTCGCAAGTTGCTGAACATGGTGTTGTTGCTGGCGATCAAGGATCATGCCAGCGATATTCACTTTGAGCCTTTCGAAGAGGAATTCCGGATCCGCATCAAAGCGGACGGGGTGTTGTTCGAGATGGTTCCTCCGCCGCGCCACCTAGCAA
>CAZDZX010000436.1:0-2473 GCA_964510005.1 uncultured Pirellulaceae bacterium | reverse complement strand
AGCAATGTTCGTCGTACCGACTTTAGGCGGAATGCGGGGTGACTCGTCCGCAGGATCGATTCCAGCCCCACCTGCTTGCATCGCTGGCATGAGCATGGCCAAATTTGAGAAACCTTCACCTTGGTTTGGGATTCCGGCCGAAGCAGAACCACAACATGGTCACGCAAGCGTGAACCATGGCACCCAAGAGCCGTCCCGCCGGGACATTTCAACGTCACTTCGTGGCGACAATCTAAAGTAAATGCCAGAGGCGTGCAGTGGAGCAAAACCTCAAGTCTGAACTGTTGCCAGTCCAGCTACCCGAAAGCGGCCCGCTTTATTTAAGACGACTCAACTTCTTCGGTCGCCGGATCGGGGGGCTTGGGTGTTAGCTTCGCTCTGGCAAAATCCACCCGCTGGCTTTTCACGATTTCGTCAATCGATTGCTTGATCTCCGAATTGATGCGGGGCAGCACTTTCATGTTCCACGGAATGCGCACCGTAAACGTACTCCCTTTTCCGACTTGGCTTTCGAGTGCAATCCGACCGCCCAGCAAGATGCACAACTCTTTCACGATCGACAGTCCCAGCCCCGTTCCCGAAACCTCGCGAGTCAACGAATCGTTGCCCAGCGCCGACAGACCCTGTCGGAACTTTTCGAAAATGATCTCCTGATCTCCTTCCGCAATCCCGACTCCTGTATCGGAAACCTTGAGCACCAACTGTTCGTCATCGGTGCGGCGGGCCGACAATCGGATTCGCCCTCCCTCGGGCGTAAATTTGATGGCGTTGGAAAGCAGATTCGTCAGAATCTGGCGGACTTTGATTTTGTCTTGGAAGACAAACGGGAAATCGTCGTTCCCCTCGTAGGTCAGTTTGATATTTTTCTTTTCCGCGAGGGTGCCCACCATCTCGCTCAATTCGTGACACAACTGGTTGATCGAAAATTCTGCCGGGCGAATCTCCATCATGCCGGCTTCCAGTTTTGCCAGATCTAAAATGTCATTGATCAGATCCAGCAACAGTCGCCCCGAATTTTTGATATTGGACGCGAACCGCAATTGCTTCTTCTGCAGATCACCGCCTTCGAGGATCTCCGAAAATCCAATAATGCTATTGAGCGGTGTGCGCAGCTCATGACTCATGTTGGCCAGAAACTCGCTTTTGACTTGGTTCATCTCGTACAGTTTCAAGTTCAATTGAGCCTGTTCGTCGACTTTGCGGTCAAGGTCTTCATTGGCATCCTGCAGCGCCATCTGAGTATCCATCAGATGGTGAAGCATTTTATTGAACGAGCGGGACAGCGCTTCGAATTCGTCACCCGTGTTAAGGTTGGCACGCAAGCTCAATTGACCGTCACGAATCTGATCGGTGACGTTCTGCAAGTGCTTGAGCGGTTTCACGATCACGTAGCGAATGATCAGCCAAATCGCACCCACCGCAAAAACCACAGTCACGATCGCGACCGAGATCAAAATCGCGCGACTGTTGGTGATCGCATCTTTGGCGTGCTGGTTGTCTAATGTGATTCTTAAAAACGCTGGAGGTGCCAATTGCTCTTTTTCGAAGATCACCTGATTGACTTGGTCGCCTTCGGATTCCGCCAACAGTTTGTCGAACTCGAGCGACTGCGGCGACTCAGGGTCCAGTTCGGTGGTGTGACAACCTAAGCAAACCGAATTGAAAATGACTGGCGTGTAGAACACGTAGTTTTTGCTGAACGTGAACTCTTCGGTATCGGGGAATTCGGTTGCCTGTTTGACGGCTTCGTTGGCGGGCAGCTTTTTTCCGGGTTCCAGAAAAGCAGATTGATTGGCCAGTTTCTGACGCGTTTTGGCAAACGGGATCAGATTCTTGAGGCGCCGAATTTCGTTTTCGTCGACGGCAACTTCGGGGCTCAACTGGTTCCGAGAATAGGTGTCGTCCAGAACAAGCGTCTCCACCGTGTAGCGAATGCTGGATTCGCCCTCACTGGCCAGCGACTCGAATAGCTTGACGGAGCTCTTCCCGGCAACGTTGTCCTGAAATTTGACTTTGCGAAGATGCGTTCGCAAGATGAAGTCCGTGGTCAACCCTTGGGCTTTGTCGCGGGTATTCTCGCGGATCAGGTTCTCTGTAATTTTGCTGACCCACCAGAACGAGCCAGCGATCAGCGTCAACAGACAAACCCCGAACAGGATCCGGATCTTCCGCTCCAGCCGGGATTCGCCAAGGACTCGTTTGATTCCACGATAGGACATAAGCCGTCTATAAAAGGTGTGAAACCAATTCTAGAGAAAGCCAAGATGGATCAACAGGTCGAAGTCCCCGCCGAACGCGGAATTTTGATGTCACCAAGCGGCAAAATTGGGATCCGGCGCTGAAATGTTGTTCGTAGTACGGCCTTCAGGCGGAATGGAGAGGGCTCCGCCAGCCGCGGGTGTCAGCACACGGATCGAAATCACAGCAATGCAATTTTAGCCGCAGCAATGTAAATTTTAGCCGCGAAGCGGTG
>CAZDZX010000435.1:0-2482 GCA_964510005.1 uncultured Pirellulaceae bacterium | reverse complement strand
GCCGGACCGTTGGATTAACTGTCCCGCTTTGCCCCCCGTATTTAGATTTGGCCAGCTTCGGCGACTTTTTCGACCGGCTCTGGAGAAAATCCAACGGTGTTCATCAGCCACAGCAATGCCGGTGACGCGATGAAGATCGAACTGTAGGTACCAACGATCACTCCGATGACCAGCGAGAAGGCGAATCCGTGGATCGCTGAACCGCCGAACCAGTAGAGAATGAAGACCACCACAAAGGTTGTGACCGATGTGAGGATGGTACGACTGAGCGTCTGCGAAATGCTGGTGTTGATCATGTCAGAGGTGATCTGCTTCCGCTTGCCGCGAACTTCGCGGATGCGGTCGAACACAACAATCGTATCGTTCAGAGAGTAACCAATCACAGTCAACAGAGCCGCAATGATCTCGAGGCTGATTTTGAATTTCTCGATCCCGAGGATGCCAAGAAAACCTGCCACGTAGTGCGACAGAGCAATCATTCCCAGCACGAACAGGACGTCGTGAAGCAGCGCGACAACAGCGGCAAGGCCGAAGGCGATGTTCTGGAATCGAGCCCAAATGTAGGCAATGATGCCCAGCAGGCTAAACAGAATCGCCAAAATGGCGTTGAACTGCATCGTCGAAGCGATTTGGCTTCCGACTTTACTGGACGTTGGGAAAACGGGTTTGGTGTTGAGGCTGGTCGACCACGCTTGAATGATCTCGGCTCCGTCGCTTTCGCGAGGAACTTTCAAGCCAATCTCCCATTTGTCGGAAACCGTTCCGTCAGCCGCTTCGTCTTCGGCGATATCATCAGACTTCAAGATGATGTCTTCACCGGTGAGCTCCAAGTCAAGCCGTTTGGCGGTGGCGACGATTTCCGCCCGCAGTGACTTACCAAGGATCTCAGGTTTGATTTCAACGGTTGTTTCCGTAAGGACTCTTTCCGACGCAGTGATCACAGGATTGTCAATTCCTTGGAAAGTTTTGTCATCGGTTTCGTTTTCGCCGGGAAGCTGTAATCCTCCGCCGCCGGTTTCAGGTTCTTGGGTGCCGCTGCCTGCCGCAGGCGCCGCTGCTGAATCGGCTGGTGTCGAATCGGTGGGCAGAGCTTCTGTTGTTGAAGCTGCTGGCGTCGAATCGGTCGATTGCATTTCCACTTTCGGTTCGACAACCGGAGTTTCGGTGCCTTCGAGTTTAAGATCCCCTTCGAGCTTAAGATCGTCTTGGAGTTCCAATTTCGCGTCGGTTCCCGATTCCTGAAGCATCAGGGTGGGGTTGCCAGACAGGAGTGAGGAAATGGCAGGAACCGCATTCCACGATGCATTTTGACGACGGCGTTGAGGAGCAGGGGCTTGTCCCATGTCGGCACTTCCGCCAGCTCCGGTTCCTTTAATGATTTTGACTTTGTGAAGCAGCAATTTGCCGGCAAAGGCTTCCGCCATGACTTCAGGCAGTTCTTGCCATCGATCTTTTGGGTCGCCACCTTCCCAAGCAGGAAGGTTGGAGTCGATGCGGAAGTTACGATTATTTTGAGATGGGTCAACGTTACCGTCTTTGTCGACGACGCTTCCGAATCCGGAAACATCAAATTCGATGTCCTCGCCTCGGATGGGGTTGAGTGGCAAGTTGTCCAGAGTTTCTTGGACGCTCTCCCGAGTCTGTTCTTCGCTGAAGACCAGTCGGATGGTTGAACCGCCACGCAGGTCAAGGTCCAAGATTTTGGATCCCAGCAAGGTCATACCCAGCAAACCCAAGCCGATGATCAGAGCCGATGCGACTCCAGTGACTGAGATTTTGCTGATGAAGTCGAATTTCTGTTTGTCCAGAATCTTCGTCATGCTGAGCTCGGAAAGCCAACGCTTTCGCTCCCAGATATCGAATACCAATCGCGAACAGAAGATCGCGGTGAACATACTCATCACGATGCCCAAAATCAGGGTCACTGCGAATCCTTTAACTTGCTCGGTACCGACGGTGTAAAGAACTAGGGCGGTAATCAAAGTTGTCAGGTTGGCGTCAACGATCGTTGTCCGTGCTTTGTCGAAACCGTTTCGAATGGCCATCCGCAGTGTCGATCCTCGTTCCATCTCTTCTCGGATCCTTTCGAAAATCAGAACGTTTGCATCCACCGACATACCGACGGTCAGTACCAGACCGGCCAGACCTGTCAGTGTCAGCGGTTGGTGGATCGCCATCACAACGGCCATGATCAAGATGATGTTCAACACCAATCCGAGTGCAGCGACGACGCCAGCGAATCGGTAATAAAAGATCATGAAGATGAGGACCAGCACTAGTGAACCGCCGATCGCCCAAACGCCTTGTCGTTGCAGTTCTTTACCCAACAGAGATTCGATGTAGTTTCGACTGATGGGGGTCTTGTTCAGAGCGGCGTCCAGTTTTCCGGACCGCAGTTTGTTGGCCAAGTCCTGCGTTTCGCGAACGGTAAAGGCACCCGAGATTTCTCCGCGGCCGGTGATTCGGTCGTTGATGGTAGGAG
>CAZDZX010000434.1:0-2489 GCA_964510005.1 uncultured Pirellulaceae bacterium | reverse complement strand
GTGGCAACCTAAACGTGAACGAAACGATCACGATTGCCGAAGAAGCGATGGAAACTGTACTGCAAGACGAACTAAATGGCGCACCGCAAACCGCTCCCGCAAGTTAGCTACCGGAAGCGATTTGATTTTCCATCGCGACCGGGCTTTTTTTCATCGAAAATATCCACGCACTCCACAAAACGATGACCAAGGCAAGCAACAAACAAGCACCGTTGGCCGACGTGATCGCTTCCCACACATAACCTTGTGGGTCAAGCCCTGCTTTTTGCAGAAATGCCCGTGTGGATAAGTAATTGACCAGCGGAACGGCCAACAACACCGCCAACGTTCGCCGAGCCCATTCAGGCATCTCAGCTCGGTCGATCGATCCGAAGAACGTGATTCCGATCCACGGAACCACCACCAGCAGGCTGTCGTAGGCATGGTGATAGATAGATACAAGTATCGTCAGACAGGCGATTGTCGCAGTCAGTCCGGTCGCACCTCGATTCCGCTCGTTGACCGACGCCCTGAACATCAACCACCCTGGCACCACCAGCATGACGAGCATCGAACCAAGGTAGAAAAAATCATTGGGCTTCCAGCCCATGACTTTCGAAACGACTCCAACCGTGTCCAACCGAGTCCATGTGTTCACCGGATCCTCGGTCGCATCCCCATGCAACGCCATCCGGCCTTCATTGATTCCAGCCACAACTTCCATTGGGCTGGAAAAAAACGCCAGCCAACTTAATCCGATCAAGCCACCCGCAACGCACAAGACGAGACCAATCGCCACCGCTCGATAGTTTCGCCGACATAACAACAACACAATTAACGGCAACACATAGGTTGGCTTTCCTGACGCCAGCAACATGCCCAAACCAGAAAGAAAAGGTCGCGTCGATCCAAAATGAAGCGCGACGATCGATCCTATCACGAGCTCCACGGTAAAATATCCGGTGAACAAGGTCACGTGTCCTGGTCGACTGTAAACCAGAATTGCGAACAGTAAAATCCACAGCCCTCGATGGTATCGCTGGTTGGCCATCCGAATCCCCAGCCAAGCCAACAATCCCAACATCGCTGTGTTACAAAGGAAAAACAGGATGTCCGCTTCATCCAAAATCGGCACACTCAATGGGGCATGCCAGATAAACACAACCGGTGAATAAATCGGTGAAGAGCGTGAAATCAGATACCGGTCAACGATCGCGTTCGAGTACGGATTGACTCCCTCACGAAACGCCAGCGACGGAAAATAAACACCGTTGTGAAAATCACTGTGCCCACGATTGTTCCAGTCGAACGTGTCCGATGGCATCGAATATTGACGATAAGTCCGATACCCTGTCGCAGCAATCCCGGTGACCAACCCCAGCAACAGCAGCGCGACGACCCACCAGCGATTCAGCCAAGCAAATCGGGAATTGTCAGCGGACTCGTTCATGTTGTATCGAGCAAGAAGGGTAAACCGGATGCCCTATAGGATAATCACATCGAATCGCAATTCGAAGTCACTCGCACTGATTCGATGCGATTAAGTTGAAGCGTGAAGGTTTCTAGGCGTCGTGCAACTACCTCAGCCTCGCTTCGAGTAGCCCGTGTCCTGCCGGAATTCCCGCTCGAGCTTCAATGCTTCGGCGACAACTTCGTCCCATGATTTCACATACTCGATTGGATCGGGAACACCAAATTCATGAAACGCGAGCACTCTCTCCACATCTGATCCCGTCAGTCCGTGCGATCGACCCTGCGCATCAGGTTGGTAGCTGGTAATCGTATTGGCAAAAACGGTATTAAAATCCAACCCTAACTTCTCAATGGCGACTGCCGAATCCTGCAAGATCGAGAGTTTGTCTCCGTTGAGAAAAGGTAGGTGCAAGTGAACTTTTTCTGAATCCCAATTTCCAATCTTGAACGCATGAAAAACGGCCTCGTAAAATTCAGGGCGGCAATCGGGATAGATCGTATGATCGCCACTGTGCACGCCCAGACAAAAATCGACATCCGTATTGTTGCGAGTCGCCAGCGATAGCGCGTAGCTATAACTAATTGCTGCGAAAATTGCATTGCGGTTCGGCACGACCGTCTGCTTCATGTTCTCATTTTCATAATGCCCGGTCGGCACAGCCCAGTTGGAGTCGGTCAGCGCCGAATGGAGCAAATTCCCCAGACCGGTAAGATCCATCAGCTGCCAATCCAGCTGGATCTTGTTCTGTTTCAGGTAAGTCAGATTAAGCTTCAGCCGCTCGAGCTCAATTCGATGTTTCTGTCCATAGTCAAAGCTGATCCCATAAACTTCCCGCCCCTCCGACAACAGACGCATCAACAGGGCGGTAGAATCCATTCCGCCACTCAGGCAGACGACAGCAGCATTGGGTCGAGACATTATTGAAACTCGGTAGACTTTATCACTGATTTGAGACAACGAAGCATCATATTGTACGGAATCATATACCATCATGACGAGTGAAAACGTCACAATTTTCGCTCACACCCATCCTTTA
>CAZDZX010000433.1:0-2506 GCA_964510005.1 uncultured Pirellulaceae bacterium | reverse complement strand
GGCTCTTAGCTGGCCATGTTCATTTCAAAGATCAGCGGTGGGAAACAAAGAAATGGAATCGACAGCGACAGCACTCCTAGGGTCCACCGAAACGGACCGAGCTTCACGTCGTCGTTGCGAGTTGGCGGATGATCGGTCCCGACCAACAGCAGCAAAACAACCATCAGGACCAGCATCGGGCTTTGGTGATAGACCATGAATGCGATGGCGATCACCAGCATCAGTCTGGCCATCATGTGGGCTGCTTTGCCGAACAGCGTGTAAGTCACGTGGCCGCCATCAAGTTGTCCGATGGGCATCATGTTTAAGCCGGTGATCAGCATGCCGACCCAGCCGGCTACAAACAGTGGGTTGAGTTGGTTTAGCCAAACGACTTTATCAGGCGAGTATCCGGGGACTTCGGATGCTTGAGCGAACCACTGCAGCAGCAGCGGCAAGCGAAATCCGAGGCCGCCGAAGGGGGCGCTCGTTAGGTCCAGTTGAGCGACTCCAAACCACGCGACCGGGACGGCAATAAACAGGCCAGCGATGGGACCGGCGATGCCAATGTCAAAGATCTGTTTTCGATCGGCGGCGTAACCATGCATGCCAATGATAGCGCCCAGTGTGCCGATCGGGTTGGCGGGGAATGGCAAAAAGAACGGGAACGATGCCGGCACGCGATGGATGATGGTGGCGATGAAGTGCCCCATTTCGTGCGCCAGAATAATCAGGATGACGGCCCCCATGTACGTCAAACCCACGCTCCAATTTTCTACGATGATGATCCGAAGGTTCATCAGGTTGCCAGCGGCAAGCGATTCGCCAAAGGGCGTGAAGGGGCTCCATTTGGAGATGCCAACCCAAAACGTCGAAGCGCAAGTTGCCAAAAATAGCAGAGCCGGCAGTATCTTTTTGCGTTTGACGGTCGGCCACACCCCGTAATCCAGAGGGTCGTTCTTGTGAGGGTTTTCCTGTTCCATGCCAGCAGGATACACGAGACCGAAACGGGTTTTAAGGCGAAGTCATCGTTTACGCCTAGCTCCGGTGACCGTTTGGCGAGTAAATGAACGAAGCGCAATTGAAGAGGCGACGTTGAAGAATTGGATCAGCGCATAAAAATACGGCTGTTGACGGGGACGATGTCAAACAACCGTATTGGTAGGAAAAATGTGAGCGGGATGCCCCCGAGACGGCGGATGGGATGAGAACGCTGAGGGAGCTTAGCTTCCCGCTCACGATTCGATGTAAGTGCAAGGGGTGTGCCAATCGTCGGGAAAATATTAAAAGCCGGCCAAAATCCTGCAATTATCAAGGATTAACGCGTAATTTGCGTTGGCAGAAGATGAAGAGCACCTTCACATTCGTCTCGATTTGAGAACTGTTCGCAGATTTCGAGACGATTGAGACTGGGATTATCCTCATAAACCTCCTATCTCCCCAAAGTCGAGGGGCTGGGGGCGCCGTTGTCCAATAGGAATAGCTTTTTGATATCGTCTGCCGATGTTGATTGGAAAACCGTATTCACAGCACCATCGGCCATAACCACGATGATTCCAGAAGGCTCAGGAAAGTTCTGGATGATGTCAATCGCTTGGGAAATCGTGACATCACGGGGTTCGGCCCAGTGGATGCCGGAATCTGGAAGCTCGAGAAAGATCGCTGTCACATCGGCTCCATCTCGCGAGTTGATCTCGGCAAAGGATATTTTCTCCCCGGAAAAGATAGACGCTGGATCTTTGACGGCAACAAAGTGAGTTGTGGGCGAGTCGGTATCGGCTGAACGGGGGCTGTGGAAACTCGGGATGACGTTATTCACCGCCGCTTGATTAGCTGGATCGTCCCAAGCCAATTCTGGATCGATTAAATCAGCAACGTTGGAAGCGTCCATAAAGGGAAGGATTTCTGCTCGCCAGCTTTGCAGTTCCGTTCCGTCGTCTTGGGTTCGATTGGTAGGAATTTTCCCAGAAACAGATTCGTAATTGAGCACCCCGAGCGCCATTTGGCGCCCGTTGTTCATTGTCATGGTCCGACGAGCGGCGTCACGGACTTGGGAAACGGCAGGGATCAACGCCGCAACCAAAATGCCGCCGATCAAGAGGGCCATTAGGAGGATCACCCCCAGCACGATGGCCACGATCCATCCGGCGGAGACACCTTTTTTCTGTGGGGCAGGTGGGGGACCTTGCATCGGGGTGCTCATGTTGGACATGTTTTTACCTTTTCTTTTTTGCGTTTATTTAGAGAGGGCGTCGAATTTAAAGAGCTACGATTGTTGCAGGTCCAAATCGAGTTTGCCAGTTTTTCTAAGTATCGATTTGCTCTTAAACCAGTTCGATCTCAAGACCATCGTAGCCAATGCCAACGCCCTCAGGCATCGACGGTTCTTCGATTGGATAATTCACCTCGTGGGCACAGTGCGTGAACCACGTTTGTTCGGCGCCAATCTTTCGTGAGACTTCGATCGCTTCTTCGAAACAGAAATGTGTCGGATGTGGTTCGGGACGGAGCGCGCCCAGCACTAAGG
>CAZDZX010000432.1:0-2510 GCA_964510005.1 uncultured Pirellulaceae bacterium | reverse complement strand
GCGATCAAGGTCGGAGGCAAGGGCGATGTGACAAAGTCCAACGTTCTCTGGACCTCGCAAGCAACTTCTTATGTTCCCACACCGGTGCTGCACGATAAACGACTGTACTGGATCGACGACAAAGGCATTTACTATTGCCTGGACACCGAAAATGGAAAAACCATCGACAAGAAACGAGTCTCGATGCGCTCCGGTCACGGCCGAGCGGTCTATGCATCGGCCTTGAACATCGGCGGAAAAATCTACGCCCAAACCCGCTACAACGGCTTGATCGTGCTCAACCCAGGCGACACCATGGAACAGGTTGCCCAAAACACCTTCGACGACGACAGCCAATTCAACGCAACGCCCGCAGTCGACGCAGGGCAACTGTTTTTGCGATCCGACAAATTTCTGTACTGCGTGCAGCAGTCAGAAAAAGAATAAGCTCGCGACCGCCGCAATTGGAAACGCTTTACTCCGCAGAATCTGACGCTTCGGGCTGTTCGTCCAGATTGTCGTCCCAGTTTTTAGTTTTCGGCGGAGCCAGCTTGCCCACGCTTTTGGCCACGATGCCGCTGATGCTCGCATCGCCAGTCACGTTGACCATCGTGCGACACATATCCAGCGGTCGGTCGACTGCAAAAATCAACGCGATCCCCCAAGCCGGCACGCCGATCGCTTCGAGGACGATGACCAACATCACCACTCCCGCTCCGGGAACCGCCGCCGAACCAATCGACGCCAATGTTGCCGAAGCGACAATCGTCAGCTGCTGTTGGACTCCCAGATCCATCCCCAAAACTTGGGCGATGAAAACCGCAGCGACGGCTTGGTAGAGGCTGGTGCCATCCATGTTGACCGTCGCGCCGATGGGCAACACGAAACTTGCGACTTCTTTTTCCACGCCCAGATGTTCTTCGACTCGCTCCATCGTCACCGGTAGCGTCGCGGCACTGGAACTGGTCGAAAACGCCAACAGCTGAGCCGGAGCAATGGCTTTGAAGAAGCGGACGTAGCCAACGCCAGCCAGAAACTTCATCATGATCGGATAGAACACCAAAATCATGATGGCCAATCCCGCCACCACACACATCGCATAGTAAATCAACGCCAACAACACATCCGCCGAGGGAACTTCGACCACCAGACTGGCCAGCAAAGCGAAAACGCCATAGGGCGCAAACAACATGATCAGATCGATCATCTTGAGGATGACTTCGTTCAGCCCGTCAAAAAGTTTTTTGACCGGTTCGGCAGCCACGGAATCGACCAAAATCAAACCGATGCCAAAAAAGATCGCAAAGAAAATGACTTGCAGCATCGAGCCGTTATCGGTCGCCGATTTCACCACGTTGTCAGGCACGACATCGACCAAAGCCTGCAGCGGGCCTTTCTCCTGCTGCATCGCCGCGGCCTCTCGTTTCTTGGCGGTTTCTTTCGCAAAGGTTTCTTTCAAGCTGGTGCTGGTTGCTTCGCCCACCGTTTTTCCCGGTTGAACGATGTTGACGATCAGCAACCCGATCGTGATCGCCACCACGGTGGTAAACAGATACAAGACAACGGTTCGAAACCCCATCAGCGAAAGGCTGGACAGACTGCGCAGATCCGAAACGCCTTTAACCAGCGAGACGATGATCAAGGGAATCGCAATCATCTTCAGCGAGTTAATAAAGATCGTGCCGAAGGGTTTGACCCAGTCGACGACCAAATCTTTGCCGCCAAAATTCGAAGCGATCAGGCCCAGCAAAACGCCAAGCACCATTCCGATCAAAATTTTCCAGTGTAGCGCCAGTTTCATATCATCCCTGCTTAAGTCAGATCGTCTCGTTTGTCTGTCGTGTCGTTGTACCCGAAACGGCCGCGAAATTCTTCCGCCGGATACTTGTTTCGATTGCGAACCATTTTAGCATGCATGGCGGTTGCGATATCGATATCGAGCGCATTGGCCATGCCCATGCAGTAGCACAGCACGTCCGCCAATTCGGCTTCGATCTCAACGCGGTCATCGGCAGAGGGTTGTTGGGATTGCTCGCCAGAGATCCACTGGAAATGCTCCATCAGCTCGGCGGCTTCGACGGCGATCGACATCGCCAGATTTTTGGGATTATGAAATTGTTCCCAATCTCGTTCAGCCACAAAATCGCTGACCAGCTTTCGCAAGTCGGCAACGGTGGTTGTGTCGTCACTAGTTTCCGCAGGCGTTTCCATCCGGCTTCCGTTTCTCAACTCAGTATTTGATCCAGCCAACGCTCCGATTGTCCACCACGACGGGATTCAATACCAGCACGGGTATCAATGGTTGTTCGCAAAAAGGTGGTATAGGCTTCCAGCGATTCCAGCCTGTGATCGAGCGAGTTGGAACCTCGAGGGGCCAACGGCTTAAGACAGCGTAAGCAATGATCTGGGGTTACGGCCATCTCAATCTCAATCGGATTGGATCAAACCCCGTTGGGGTTTCGCCGACTTTTCAGGACCCAATACCCAGGGTTCAAGAACCCTGGGCTATTGATCTAACCTCGTTGAGGTTA
>CAZDZX010000431.1:0-2534 GCA_964510005.1 uncultured Pirellulaceae bacterium | reverse complement strand
TGATTAGAAAAACTCAGTCAGTGATTAGGCGTCCACGTCGTCAGGATTGCGGACTTCGAAAACCGATCGATAGACGATCCCCGCCACAGCCGCTCCGATCATCGGTGCCGCCCAGAACAGCCAGAGCTGTGTCAACCAAATTCCTTGAGCAAGCACGGCCGGTCCTGTGGAACGAGCTGGGTTAACAGACAGGTTGGTTACCGGAATTCCGATGAGGTGAATCAGCGTCAGTCCCAAGCCAATGGCAATCGGAGCAAATCCTGCTGGAGCTCGCCAGTCGGTCGCGCCCAGAATGATGATCAGGAACATGAACGTCAGTACAATTTCAGCAACGAAGCAGGAGATCATGCTGTACTTGCCCGGCGATCCATCTTCCCCGAACCCATTGCAGGCAAAACCTCCTATCTCAAAGCCCGGTGCTCCCGAGGCAATCACATAGAGCACTCCGGCTCCAGCGACGGCTCCAAGCACTTGGGCGATAATGTAGGGGACGATATCTTTGGCGGAGAAACGGCCGCCCAGAAGCAATCCAACCGAAACGGCAGGATTCAAATGGCAACCGGAGATGTGTCCGATCGCATAAGCCATCGTCAGCACGGTCAGACCGAAAGCAAACGCGACTCCAAGAAAGCCGATACCAATACTGAAGGCAGTCTCTTCAACACCGATGGTGGCGGGAAATTTGGCGGCCAGTACGGCACTGCCGCAACCGCCGAAAACGAGCCAGAACGTGCCGATAAATTCGGCGATACACTTTTTAGAAAGATTCATCGTTGGTGGGTCCTCGAAAGGTGGGAAATAAGGGAAAGAAAGGAAGAAGAAGGGCGTGGGGATCGCCCAGAAAAATAGGTGGGGTCGAAAAACTTGAAGGCAGTGTCGCTGGACACCTCATCCGCTTTAGCCGAAAAGCTTGCCAAGAGCCAATTTGGCCATGTCGCTCATGTCAAAATCGCCGTCGCCATCTTGGTCAAGCATACGGCCGATGAGGCCTCCGCTTTCCTTTTCGACGGCTTCTTTTTCTCCGCCCAGAAAGCCCATCAGCGAACTGGCATCAAAGCCTTGGCTTTGCTGCTGTTTGCCCAGAGCGCCCATGACCAGCGGGGCGAGCATTTTCATGAGTTGGCCGGAAGCTGCGGCACCCAATCCAGAGGACTGACTGACGCTTTGTTGGACTTGCTGCTGTTTGCCACCGAGCAGGTGACCCAAGATCCCCATTCCGCTACGGGGCTCTTCATATTGCTTATTTCCTAGGAAACCAGAGAGGTTTTCCAGAATGCCGCCATCGTGATTGTCTTTGGAAAGCGCCCCCAAAATGCCCTCGGCACCTTGCTGAGTAGCGCCATTTTTGGAGAGGGCACCGATGAGTGTTGGCAACACGGCGCCAATTGCACTTTTGGTTTGCTGTTCGTCAGCGCCCAGTTGTTCGCTGATCATCGAAAGGTTGCTGCCAGTGAGTGACTTGCCGAGCATTTCGAGAAGTGAAGACATTTTTGGTTCCTTGTTGGAATGGTAATTAATATTCGGAGTCAGGCCGATGGGGGCGCACAACGCGACCGGCACTCGCTCTGACCCAATTTTATGCATTGGATATTTGATGACAAATTTGGTTTGAGCGAAAGAATGGTGAGCCAGTTCTCAAAATTTAGAATTGAGACAATGGTCTCAGGATGAGCCCGTGTTTTTCGGGGAATCTTCTTTTGAGAGTCGTGCGGATTCGCTTTGATTTGAGCGGCTGAGGCATTGCAAGTTCAGGCCGAATTCAATCTTCGCCCCACGGCTGCGGCTAGCATCTGAGCACCTTCATTCTCCCCACCGTCCCCGCTGGCATGAGCGAGATAAAGATAGGGCTCGATCAGTTCCAGTTCGATCAATTTGAAATCGCCGTCGTGCCCCCGCAGTAAATCCAAGCGCGCATAAAGCGGAGTTGTATCGAGCGTCTTCAACACGCGCCGGCAGACCTCGAATTGTTCGGCCGTTGGTTTCACGCGTTCTTCGGTGCCCCCGTACAGTGATTGGATTCGATAGTCGCCGGCTTTGGGGCGTTTGATCAGCGCGTGTGAAAATTCTCCGTCAAAATAAATCAACGAGTATTCGCCTTCGGTTTGCACGTTGTTTTCAAATCGCTGGATCAACGCCGCGGCCGGTGGCAGTGTCGAAGCATCCGGTAGAGCGTCTCCAAGTTTCAAGCTGACTTGCCGCCATGCGCCAGCGCCGATGCGGGGCTTAATCACGATGTGATCCGTTTTAAGTTCCTCGAAAGACCGATCGATGCATGCTTCGGTAACGGTTTCGACGGAGATGCTAGGTAGCACGGGCGCGCCTCTGTTGGAGAGACGCTCGAGGTAACTTTTATCCAAATTCCATTTCAGCATTTCACACGGGTTCAGCACCCGCGTTTGGGCGGCCAACTGCTGCATCGTGTCGAGAAATTGCTCGTGTTTTCCGTCTGCATAATCCCACACCATCAAGGGCATCATCAGGGCGTAGTCCCCTGCCCTGTCTAGCGATTCCTCCCAAACGACAGTTTCCAGTCG
>CAZDZX010000430.1:0-2543 GCA_964510005.1 uncultured Pirellulaceae bacterium | reverse complement strand
TGTTTCCGACGTAAACCTAGTCAGAAAGCTGTGCCTCAATTGGACGGACGCTGAATCCGCCATTCCGTATATGATCCGCGACTATTGGTGAAGCCAAAACAGCGTGGCACCGGCTCGAGAAAATCTCCGCGTCGGGGGGCCGGGTATTGATCAAAACCAATATGTTCCTCTGGGGCCACAATGTTCTTTGGTATGCGGGGTGAATTGTGCGGTTGTTGTTAGTAATTTGTTTTGCCGTTGCCGGACTGAGTTACCCGGCGGTTGTCAGCGCCACCACAGGGTGGGATCGCCACGACGTAGAGGTTGCGGGACTTCGGATTGTTGGTTCGGACGGTATTAGCTCGGTATACCTCGCAGGCGAGGATGTTAGAGCCGCAACTCCGCTATGCTCGAACATTGTTCTTGATGAGAGTGGGGCGGAAAAAGTTTTTTGGGCCTGCCTGATTATGTTGCAACAGCTGAATACGTTTTGATTCGATACCAATGGTTCGACAGACATGTTGAGATGCAGAATTGTTTTGCTGTCCGGTTGTCGGACAAGTTCGTTCACGGCCCGATGACCGAAGAGCAAGTTTTGAGGCAGCTGGAGTTGCCTCCATCTGGCCTCAGTTGGAAAACCCCGTGGACGGCCGACAAATTTTCTGCTAGTTTATTCGTCGTTTTTGTGCTCGCGTTCTTAGTGGCGATTGCGCTGTTGGTAGCACTGACAGCAGTTGTTTCCGATACGTGGAACCGCTTTCGATCTAGGTACGATGTTTTTAGGTAGTGTTTAGAACCTATCCCATAACATCTCAACCCGACGCGTGAGCGAGGGACAGTTCCCGTAAATTCCCTCGCTCACGCGTCGGGTTATGATTGCAACGGGAGGATTTGGGATAGGCTCTTAGTCTCATGTGATGCCCAGGTGGTTGGAATTCATTCGCGAAATTCAATATACTTGGCTCTCTTCGCACATTAATTTTTCAATCGAGATCACAGTAATGCTGTTTCGAATCCATGCCACGACTCTCTTGTTACTGTTTGCGGTTGTTTCATTGGACGAGCCTCGGCAGACTTTTGCTCAACTACCGACCAAGCCAAATGTTATCGTGATCATGGCGGATGATTTGGGCTATGGCGATGTTTCGTGTTACGGCGCGACATCGATCCAGACGCCGAATATTGATCGCTTGGCCAGCGAGGGCATTCGATTTACTCAGGGATATTGTTCGGCATCCACGTGCACGCCGACTCGATACTCGTTTCTTACTGGCAACTACGCGTTTCGTACGCCACGAACTGGGATTGCTCCACCTAACGCTCCGGCGATTATCAAACCGGGAACCGAGACCATCGCCAGTCTGCTGCAGCGCGACGGTTATCGAACGGCCGTCATTGGGAAGTGGCATCTTGGCTTGGGCGAGAAGCCCGGTCCCAATTGGAATGGTCAGCTTAAGCCGGGGCCGCTGGAGATCGGGTTCGACTCCTGTTTTTTGCTTCCAACGACCAACGACCGAGTGCCTCAGGTTTATCTGCAAGATCATCGCGTGCTGAACCTTGACCCAAACGACCCGCTATGGGTCGGAAGCAAGAAGCCATCCCAAGATCACCCGACCGGAAAAACGTATCGTGATACCTTGAAAATGGATTGGTCTCATGGTCACAACGGGACGATCCACAACGGAATCAGTCGGATTGGTTTTTACACTGGCGGTCACGCGGCGCGTTTTCGAGATGAAGACCTTGCGGACAAGTGGGTAGAGAAGTCGCGTGAATTTATGACAGAAAATAAGGACAAGCCGTTCTTTCTGTTTTTTGCGTCTCACGATGTGCACGTTCCTCGAATGCCGCACGAGCGTTTCCAGGGAAAGTCAACAATGGGATTCCGAGGTGACTCGATCCTGCAGTTGGACTGGTGCGTGGGGGAGTTAATGAAAACACTCGACGATTTAAATCTTGCTGAGAATACGCTTGTTGTCTTCTGCAGTGACAATGGTCCGGTGATGGACGATGGCTATCGAGACGGGGCTCTTGAGACGCTCGGCAACCATCGGGCGGCGGGGCGATACACCGGGGGAAAATATAGTATCTATGAAGGTGGCACTCGAACGCCATTCATCACGCGTTGGAAAGGCAAGATTCAGCCTAGTGAAAGCGACAAGATTGTCTGTACCGTTGACTTGGCGACTAGCGTTGCGAAATTGGTTGGGCATCCGGTGCCTGATGATGCGTTTTCCGATAGCTTGGATGTGCTGGATTCACTGTTGGGGAAAGCGACTGCAGAGGGACGTGAGCATCTGGTTGTTCAAGATAACGGATCCGCCGGGAACTATGGCTTGCGTGTTGGTGATTGGAAATTACACCGGTACGGCAAGAAGAAGATGCACAACACCATCGTGGAAAAAAAGTTTAAACGCGTCCGCATGCCACCCTTTCAACTGTTCAACTTGGCCAACGATCCGGCTGAGAAGAATGATGTGATCGAACAACATCCCGATGTCGCATCGCGTATGAAAGAGCGATTGGACCAAATCATTACGTCAGGGCGGACACGCCTTGTCACG
>CAZDZX010000429.1:0-2580 GCA_964510005.1 uncultured Pirellulaceae bacterium | reverse complement strand
CCTCAGTGGAATGCCGCTTTTCGGTGGAATCCTTCCCGCCTCTAACACCGTCACGGCCCAGGTTGCGTGCACTGCCATGTCCCAATGCATGGCTCAATAGGCCATCGGTGGGACGTCGGAAGAGAATTTAAGGGCCCTAGGGTTTCACCCATGTTGAACTAACCCGCCGGGTCATTTAAATTTCCTTTAACAATCTCGAGCAAAATCTCGATACGGGTTTGGCCAAAGACAGGAGAGGACTCTATGTCCAATGAACTGAGCAGAGAAATCGACTACGACAATCAATCGATGTTGTTGGGTCACCCCACTGGACTTTATACGCTCTTCTTTGCCGAGATGTGGGAGAGGTTCTCCTACTACGGGATGCGAGCCCTGTTGGTCTTTTACATGATCAAGGGCTTCCTGAGCTACACCGATGGCGATGCCTACACGATCTATGGTGCCTACGGCGCCCTTGTCTATATGACGCCCTTTTTCGGAGGCATGATTGCCGACCGTTTGATCGGAGCCCGACGCGCCGTAATCCTTGGCGGGATGCTGATGGCGGCCGGGCACCTGATGATGACCATCGAAAACAAAACGATGTTCTTCATCGCCCTGGCCCTGCTGATTGTTGGAAACGGCTTCTTTAAACCGAACATTTCCACCATGGTCGGCTCGCTCTATCCGCTAAAAAGCCCCAAACGAGACGCGGGTTTTACGATTTTCTATATCGGTATCAACCTCGGTGCCGCCATGGCTCCGCTACTTTGCGGTTACGTCGGCGAAACTTTCGGATGGCATAAAGGCTTTGGATTGGCAACCGTCGGCATGCTGACAGGACTGGCCGTTTTCATTGCACCCACAATCATTTCTCAGCTGCTGCTGTTTATCAGCGTGGCAGCCGCGACGGCGAACCTTGTCGATTTCGCCTCCATTGAATCCATCCAGCAGTACGCTTGGATCAATGATTTGTATGCGGGTCTGCCGCTGTCGCTCTGGATCTCCGTCGGTACGATGGTCCTTGCCGGAGTGTTTGCGTTTATCTCATTGGGAAAACGCGAAGACAACAACAAGATGGAAACCGGGATCGTTTCGAGGATCTTGACCCAAATCATGGTCCTGACCGGTTCCGGTGGTATCGCCTACGCGATGGTGACCTACCACCCCAGCAACGGGATCATCACGATTGTCTTTTACTTGATGGCCGCCGTGCTGATGCTGTCGGCGATTATCAGCTGTATCGCCCTGTTCAAATCCGGACTGCCAGGCAACTCGGGTTTGCCACCAAGCCGTGAGGCCTTAAAGGGGCGCAAGTTTGGCGTCACCAACGAGTGCGCGGTCTACATCGGAGCCCTGATCGCGGTTCCCGTGTTCATGCTCTTTGTTTCCGGTTTTGAGCCGCTGTTCGGAGCGAAAGGCGGCGTCCGCTTGATTCCTGAATCTTTCGTGACAGGAATGCAAGATAGCGACAGCCCGGTGATGACCGTGCTGGCGACCGTGGTCGGTGAAATCAGCCGTCCCGCCGGTCTGATTCTGATGGTCGCGGGCTTGGGTGCATTTCTGTACGTGTTGAAAAGCATTTTCACACTGACCTCCGTCGAGCGACAGCGAATGTACGTGGTCATGGTTTTGACGTTCTTTTCAATGCTGTTCTGGTCGTTCTTTGAGCAGGCCGGTAGCTCAGTCAACAACTTTACGGATCGAAATGTCGATCGCGTTGTCGATGAAACCATGACGGTCGGCGATGCCGATGCGGGCAAAGAAATCCAAATTCGAATTCCGATCGATTCGCAAAAAGAAGAACTCAAAGACTTGGATGTCCTGACTCAAGAGTTCCTTGGCTATGAGAATGGCGATCCGGCCATGAAGGATCTGATTGCCAAATCGATCCGACTGGTCGAGCGAGTCAAGATTGAGAGGCGCGAAAAAGACAAAGAGTATTCGGCGGAAGTCGACGATGCCAAGACTCAGTTGATCAATACGGTTTGGAGTGAATTTAAACCGGCTGACAAACCTGAGGCGGACCCCGAAGAAAAAGATGATTCGGAGGAAGCCCATGAAGAGAAAAAGATGACTCCCGAACAAAAGGCTGCAGCCAGAGAAGCCGCCAAGGCACAGAAGGAGAAGCTAAAAGCGAGAGTGCAAGAACTGGTTGACGGCTCCAGCGTTCTCAAACCCGAAGACGATGCCCAGAAAGATCTTTTGGTTTCCCAATTGATCGATCGAATTGGGGCTGAAGGAACGGTCGCGTCGATTCTCAAGGAAAAGCGACTGACGATGACGGGGCTGACATATCTTCGTGAATACGTCACCAGCGAGGTGATCCATGCACCGATCGAGGAGCAATCCTTGACGTGGAAATTCACCAAACAGAACGCGGGAATGTCAGTCGGTGGTTCGGAAATTCCGGCGTCAGTTTTCCAAGCCGTGAACCCGATCTACATTTTGGTTTTGGGTTTGGTGTTCAGTTTGCTGTGGAGTTTTCTAGCGAATCGTGGAATCGAGCCCAACACTCCCGTTAAATTCGCACTGGGACTGATCCAGTTGGGGATGGGCTTCGGCTGTTTCTGGTGGGGAGCAACGACCGCCAGCAGCGAG
>CAZDZX010000428.1:0-2593 GCA_964510005.1 uncultured Pirellulaceae bacterium | reverse complement strand
CGGAACTGAGGGGCTGCATGATGTGGCTTGGACGCTCCGCGGCCAAGATCTTTCTTGGCCGCGGAGCGTCCAAGCCACGTATTTTTATCCCTACTAGCGTCCAAACACGTGTCGCTCGCCTTCCGATTCGGCGGAAGGCGAGTTCTCGTAACTAGAACTGCGACGATTCGATTTACGAATCGGAAGCGGTTTCTTCTTCCTTGAAGTTCTCGAAGTCCTCGACATAGCCGCCGGCTTCCATGATTTTGCCGCGGATTTCTTCGCAAACGTCGGGATTCTCACGGAGGTAATTGCGAGCTTTCTCTTTACCTTGGCCGATGTGAGTGCCGTTGTACTTGAACCAAGCACCGCTTTGCTGAACGATCTTGTGAGCCTTACCCAGATCCAAGACATCGCCTTCGTAGCTGATGCCACAGTCGTGCATCATGTCGAATTCGGCAATCCGGAACGGAGGTGCGACTTTGTTTTTAACGATCTTTGCTTTGACGCGCTGTCCGACTTGAATGTCTGCGTCTTTGAGAGCACCGATCCGGCGGACATCGATACGAACTGAAGAGTAAAACTTCAACGCGCGACCGCCGGGAGTGGTTTCCGGACTGCCAAACATGACCCCGATTTTCTCGCGAATCTGGTTGATGAAAATCGTGCACGTCTTGCTGCGGGCAATCGCACCGGTCAGCTTTCGCATCGACTGGCTCATCAAGCGAGCTTGCAGACCAACATGCGAATCGCCAATTTCGCCTTCGAGCTCTTTCTTAGGGACGAGGGCGGCAACCGAATCCACGATAATCACATCGACCGAATTTGATTTGACCAGCATTTCTACAATCTGCATCGCCTCTTCACCGCTACTGGGTTGAGACACCAAGAGTGTATCCAGTGAGACGCCAAGTTTTTTAGCCCACGTTGGATCGAAGGCGTGCTCGGCATCGACGATGGCAGCGATGCCGCCTTTCTTTTGAGCTTCGGCGACGGCGTGCAATGCCAGCGTTGTTTTACCGCTCGATTCCGGACCGTAGACTTCGATGATCCGACCGCAGGGAAGACCGCTGCCTCCCAAGGCCATGTCCAGTGACAGAGATCCCGTTGAGATGCCGCGGATCTTGGGAGTGTTGTCGCTGTTCAGCGTCATGATCGAGCCCGTTCCGAATTGGGCTTCGATTTGCTGAACGGTCGTTTTCAGCGTCTCGTTGTCTTCGTAGATTTTTTCGACTTTGGAGACTTGATCTTTCTTCTTACCGGACTTGGTAGCCTTGGTAGAGAGTCGATCCTTTTTTGCAGGTGATTTAGTCTTAGCCATGGCTGTACCACTTTCGGGTGAAGGTTTGGAGTTTGCGGGTTTAGTAGCTTTGTTAGCTTTGGAAACCGGTTCCTTCTCTTTGACCTTTTTCGATTTTGTATCGACTTTGGTTTTGGAGTCGGACTTAATTTTGCTGGCAACACCGTTGGGTGAAGTTTTAGTTGCAACCATGGAATAGACCTTTCTAGGAACACTTGAGTTGAATGAAAAGTGAACCTGAAAGCCCAATGGCGATCTCATATCGTTTACAATATGAGTCGCGGTTTGGGCTTTCAAGTCCCTGCAGACTTATAATTCGCGATGGCGGGGACACATCAGGTCCACAGCGGCAAATTAATTTCCAAAGAAGCCCATTTTTTCGGTTTTCTATTGGTGCTTACGGTTGATAACCCGACAAAACAAGGGGATGGGATGAGTGTGGTCGAGCAACAAAATAATGCGGGATCGGGCAGCGGGCTGAAATACCCGATGGAGATGACCTTCAAATTGATGACTTTGGGCCAGCGGATCGTGGCTACCGATGCCACGGGCGAAGTCATTATGTTCATCAAACAGAAAATGTTCCGGCTCAAGGAAAAGGTGGAGGTCTATGACGAGCCCAAAGACGGCAACCTGATTTTTACGATCGAAGCGGATCGAATGGTAGATTTTTCGGCGAACTACAGTTTCGTCGACGCTGCTGGAAATGACTGGGGCGGTGTGCGTCGCAAAGGCATGCGGTCAATCTGGTCGGCTCACTACGAGATCATGCAGGATCAGCAGGTCGATATGGTGATTGCTGAAGAGAGTCCGATGAAAAAAGTCATCGAAGGTATCTTGGGTGAAATTCCAGTGCTGGGATTCGTAGCGGCCTATTTTCTCAACCCTAGCTACTTGGTGACCGCTCCCGATGGAACGCCATTGCTGCGGCTCAAAAAGATGCCGGCCTTCTTTGAGGGGAAGTTCGTGCTCGAGAAACTCAGCGCAATGCCAGAGGACGATGAACTGCGATCGCTATTGGGGCTGATCATGTTGGTTCTGCTTGAACGTCGCAGAGGTTAGTTGGGGAGAGCAAAATATGCTCGTCGGGACCATGTTGGTTCAGGCATTGCAGACGTGCGTTCATTCCCGTCAAGCGAAACATCGGCTGCGCGTATGGAACCCAGTTGAATTACCGGTATGCACGTTTCTCCCAACAACTCGAATGCCGATTGCTCCAACAAACTGCCGGGCCTTTGGCCCTGAGCTGTTAATCACAACCTGTACCCAGCCCTTCAGGCTGGGCTAGGAAAACGGCTGGGCCTTTGGCCCGGA
>CAZDZX010000427.1:0-2601 GCA_964510005.1 uncultured Pirellulaceae bacterium | reverse complement strand
CCAACTCTGCCTTCAATCACCAGCCCAACACATGCAAGGTAGAGCATGTTAAAGAAAATGTGCCCAATGCCGGCATGCATGAAACTACAGCTCACCCATGTGATGGGGTTGAAATGATTGTGATGCAGATAGAAGAATGCCATCTGATCAGGGAACAACATTTGCAATGCGAAGCAGGCGATGTTGGTGAGGATGATCACGCCAGTTGTGATCGGCCAGTAATAGATTGGAGCATCGGTTCCAGTTGGAAACGTAATCAGCATTGCGATTTCTCGGAGTTGTTATGTGCTCGTTCTATTCGTTGCCCGACGAACAATATTAGCAAGAAAAACGCGGGCAGGTCAATAAAATTAGCCAAGGCATGCAGAGTGGCCGATGGCGTTGTGCAGGGCGAGAGGCCCGAGCCAGAGAATTGAAAAAGGCCGCTTCCATGCGACCGAAATGCATTGTTTCATCTTCACTCCGGGAAGGAGAGTTTCCGCGTTAAGCCGAAAGCCAAGTCTTGAATTGGCTTGTGCTCCATTGTCTGATGGACTGCTCGTGTGAACGGACAACCTGGAGATGAAACGATTCAATCTGTTGCATTGCAGGTGCCGTGCCAAACGTGGAGATTTTGAAAACGAAGGCGTTTCGCGGGGGATCCGATGGGGACCGGCAAGGGATCTGGTTTCCCGGTGAGGCAATTGTATTTTTTACCATGTACCATTTTCAAAGATCTGTTCTGATGGATTGATGACTGCGACTTACCAAAAAGACGACCTGAAATTTCTGTATCCAGAAAACTGGACTCTGACCGACACCCCGGAAGAGGATCACCGCGCGATCCATCTGGAATCGCCCGGCGGTTTCATTGTCTGGTCGGTTCATTTGCACCCGCAAGATACCGACGTAGATTTCCTGTTGGATCAAACCGTCGATGCATTGCGAGAGACTTACCCGGATCTCGAGCTGTCCACCGATGCGGTCGAATTCGAGGAATTTCCCGGCAAGTCCTTCGTCGCACTGTTTTTCTGTTTGGATTTCTTAGTCCGCATCCGCTTGCAGGTTTACCAGACTCCCAAACACACGATGCTGCTGTGGTATCAATGCGAGGAGCGAGATTTCGATCAACAGAAAATCGTTTTCCAAGCGATTTCAACCAGTTTGATGCAGTCGCTGTAAGTGGATGAACCACGTTTCAGTGCCACGCAGGTCAGTCCGCAAAAATCTCCCGCAAAGGCGCCTTTGCGAGCCCCAAGATCTGAGGATCTGAATCGTCAGAAACTTGTTCTGCTAGCAAAGCAAATTTCAAGTGTCGATCGAATCGAATAATGCTGTGGGGACAGTTATTCCGATATGGCAAAGGGTGGGACCAACTGATACCGTTCCATAAAATCATCCAACTCTATCCAAGCACGCCAACGCCTTGCCCGTTCCACGCCCCACGCATGAAAAGCGCCGCGTCGTTTTGACGACTCTAGCGGGAGCCATTTTGGCGATTTCTTGTTGTGGCTGCCAGACGCTGAAACCGTTCAGCGGAGGCATGCGAGACAAAGTATCGGCCGCGAGGCAGTGGACCGAAAACGGATTTTCTGCGGTTCGACGCGGAGCCGCTCGCGAAGCCAAATCTTATTTTGCCCGCGCCAGCAATGAACTTCCAGACGATCCGTTGATCGCCGCGAATTTGGCCAGAGCTCACTATCAAGCCGGTGAATTGGATCAAGCGATTGACGCCATGTCGCGAGCCGTTGATCTTTCCGGCCGATCTTCGGAGCTGGTCGTTGAACTGGGCGAGTATATGCTGGCCAGCGGTCGGATCGATGATGCAAAATCGATCGTGGCGTATTGCTTACAGCAGGAACATCGATCGGCGTCGGCATGGTCGCTAAACGGTCGCACGAAAGGTGCCACCGGTGACTATGCGGGTGCACTGCGGGATTATCAACGTGCCCTTGGCTTTGATGAAAACCGTGAAGACATTCAATTGCAAATCGTCGATACCTACCAACGCCTCAATCAGCCGCTGCGAGCGTTGTCGTCAGTGGAGCAAATTTTGCAGCAGTACCCAGATGACCGGCAACCCGAACGGGCTTTGATTGCCAAAGGTGATGCTTTGGTTCAATTGAATCAGCTGGAACCTGCGATCGAGTTGTTCCAAGTCGCTTCTTCTCGGGAAGGTATCTCGGGGATGGTTTGGGTGAAGCTGGCCGACGCTCAAGTTCGGGCAGGAAGGCTGGAGCAGGCGAAAACAACACTGGCTCACGCTCGTGAAAAGTATCCTTCGGATGCTCGGGTCGCTGACTTTGTCACCCGCATCGGCGAAGAGGATCGAGTCGCATTGCTACACCCGTAGGTGGTGTGAGTTCGGCTGGTATCGAACCTGCGGACGAGTCACTCCGCATTCGCCTGAAGGCCAATGCTCAATCGAGTTGGACTTCAAACAAGTCGATCATCAAAACGACTTACTTGGCCTAGAGGTGGGACGAGCCATGGACGCGGGCCAACGGTGCTCGGTTCAGACCGGAGGCCGACATAACCACTACTGGTGGCGTGAGCCACCGGATAGTCCGAGCGACAGCAGTAGGGCCAGGACGAAAAAAGGAACGTGTTTAAACATTGGTT
>CAZDZX010000426.1:0-2623 GCA_964510005.1 uncultured Pirellulaceae bacterium | reverse complement strand
GAAGCTGAAGCCGAAGCTGAAGCCGAAGTAGAAACGGATGCCGGAGCAGAAGTAGAAGTAGAACCTGAGTCTGGAAGAAAAGAGCAATTGAGCGCCATGCTTTTTGGCACTTCGGAAACTGAAGAAGAATTGAAAACGGAAGGCGAAAATCAACGGCTGCCCGAAGCATTTACCTCAGACGCTGCAGACCTGCCTCTTGAGTTCAGACAAGTTCTGGCTCGCTTTGAAGCCCAAGCTGAGGGAATCTTTGCGAAGCTTGAAGGACGTGTCGAGCAACTTTTTGCGAACCTTCCAGCATCCGGCAGCGGTTCTGTTTTGGCATCCGCAACGAACTCAGATTCAGAAAACTCTGACAGCGACTCTGATGATGCAGAGAGCAGCTGGGAAAAACAACGCAACGCATTGATGAACCAATACGGCGGAGACGCCTCTGGTTTTGAAGACAGAGTCGTCAAAAAAGCAGATAACTCAGACACGAATTCGGATTCGGATGATGAATCAGAACAGCAGACTGAAAACGCTGAAGTCAATGACGATCAAGCGACTCCTTTGGCGATGAGCACAGAGGACGCAGCATCGATCGAAGAGTTGAAGGAAAAGCTGACGTCACAGTTGCGTGAAGCAGAAATCGAACTGTCGATCAATCGAGCCAAACTCAGCCAAGAAAAGGCCGAAATGGAACGACTGCAAGTCGAACTCGATCGTCGCGAAAAGCAGCTGGATAAGAAGCTTGCCAAAATGGAACCCGGTGGCAGCGAAAAACGCCGCGGCGGCCTATTGGATCACTGGCGCTCGAAAGGAGAACAGTAGGCTCACAATCGCCTACCCGCACCCAATCTCACTGAACTTGCTCCGTGAGTTGAGATTTCGTCAACCGACGGAATCGGCCCTGATTGGCATCGCGACAGACTATTCGTTGGTCCATAATAGGATTGCGGCGAACAGACACAAAAATACCCCGATACGTCGTTCGCGTGTCGGGGTACTTTCAGATCTGAAGCCCGCCTTGGGATGGCACTTTGGATAGCAACGACGACGGAACGGATCATGGCGACGGAAAAGCCAGTTAATAAAAAGCATAACTTCGCAGCCTTCGGGATCGCCGCGGCGACCTGTCTTCTGATGTGGCTGGCATTACCGCCCATGAAATTTTCTTGGCTGGGCTGGATCGCGCTGACTCCACTGTCGTGGTTAATTATTGAAACTGAACCGCGAACCAAATTACTTCGCCAAGTCTGGCTGGCCCACTTCATTGGCTGGATGGTTACCTTGCATTTCGTCAGGCTTCCCTTCTGGGGGCTGTGGTTTGGTTGGGCTCTGCTTTCGTTTTATCTAGCACTTTATGGGCCGTTGTTTGTGGCCAGTGCACGGACTTTGGTGCACCGGTTTCGGATTCCCGCCGTGGTCGCCATTCCGATTTCATTCACGGGCTGTGAATGGATTCGAGTCAACTTCTTGACCGGTTTTGGTTTGGGCTGCTTGAGCCACTCGCAGTACGAAACGATCGCAGCACTGCCACTGGCAGCTCTGTTTGGAGCCTACGGGATCACGTTTGCGATGGCGATGGTCGCGGCCACCCTCGGAGTTGCCACGCTGCCAATTAAGAGCGAATCTTCCAAGAACGAATCCGATCAGCGGACAACACCGCTGAAGCGAATCGCCTACGGCTTGTTGACCGGCATGTTGATGCTGGGAGTGCTGGGTTACGGGACGTGGCAACTGGAAAAGAACCGGGACGCGATTCGAAACGCGGCGCCACCTGAGTACTTGGATGCGGCGGTGATCCAACCTTCGATCGACACTCTTCTCAAGCCCATGACTCAGGAAGAGGTTGAAGCTCATTTCGTGGATCGATGTCGGCAGACTCACGCCGCTCGAGAAAGCGCCGAACGCGGACTGGATGTCATCATCTGGCCCGAATCCAGTTTTCAGTATGCCGATTATTTATCGGATCATCCGGCAGGAAAACTGTCGGATCTGAAAGGGCTACAGTTTCTGGCGTGGCGAATGGCGATGGGGACCCCCGACCCGTTCCCCGATGCGGTACCCATGATCGTGGGCACCTCGACACAGGATCCCCAATCTGAGAAAGCGTGGAACAGCGCGGTGCTGTTCGACACATACGGGAATCCTGAATCTCGTTACTACAAAAATCACTTGGTCATGTTCGGCGAGTACTTTCCATTGGTGAATTCGATTCCTGGCTTCAGTTCGATTTTTCGCGGATTCAGCTCATGGGATGCGGGGACAGAATCTGTGAGGTTCGAGGTCGATGACGTTTCGATGGCTCCTACGATCTGTTTCGAAACAACCGTGCCTCGCTTGATTCGTCGACAATTGAATACACTAGAATCCGAAGGCGAACAGATTGACGTGCTGGTCAACGTGACCAACGATGGCTGGTTTTTCGGAACCAGTTGTCTTGATTTGCATTTGGCCTGCAATGTTATGCGGGCGGCCGAGATGCGTCGCCCGATGTTGGTCAGTGCCAACACAGGACTGTCGGCTCAGATCGATGAAATGGGCCGACTGGTTCAGGTCGGAGAAAGACGTCAAGCAGGTCATCTAATCTGCGCCGTCCGCGTGCCCCAACCCGAAATCACTCTCTATCGTCGCTGGGGAA
>CAZDZX010000425.1:0-2627 GCA_964510005.1 uncultured Pirellulaceae bacterium | reverse complement strand
ATGGAATTCTCTAAACCATAGGTTTTGTTTACCTCCATTCAATGAAATTCCCACTCGGGAGGAAACAGGGACACCCACAAACCTATTAACGCAGTTTTCCTAATCGCTACAATCGTGCCAAGTTGCCCTTGGTTTTTTGGAGTCGATTGATGGCTAGGCAAGCTCGTGGTGAGTATCTCAATCCACACGAAGTTCAAGTCGTTCACACTGTTCAGCGGTGTGTTCGACAGGCTTTTCTTTGTGGTTTGGATAAAAACAGCGGGAAAAACTACGAGCATCGTAGGCTCTGGATCCGGGAACGGTTCGAGTTCCTGGCCTCGGTGTTTGGAATTGATTGCTTGACTTACACTGTGCTGAGCAATCACTTGCATCTTGTGCTGAGGTCGCGACCGGATGTTGTTAAGCAATGGTCTGATGAAGAGGTTGCTCGACGATGGTGGCGGCTTTTCCCACAAAGAAAAGACAAGAAGGGGAACGCCGAAGAGCCTTCGGAAAGCGATCTTGGGATGATCACTAACAACCCGACTCGGCTGGCTCAGATTCGCGAGCGTTTGTCCGATGTGAGTTGGTGGATGCGGTGCACTGCAGAAAATATTGCTCGGCGAGCCAATAAGGACGATGGCGTTTCGGGCCGTTTTTGGCAAGGACGATATCGTGCTCAGTTGTTGTTAGACGAAGCTTCGATTCTGGCTTGTGCGGCGTATGTTGATCTCAATCCGATTCGAGCCGCATTGGCTGACCGCCCTGAAAATTCCGAGTTCACTGGTGCCAAAGACCGCTTGGACGATCTTAAGGAGCGGAGCGGGACGAAAAAGGAGAGGTTTCGCAAGCCAAGCCACAGTTGGGAGCGTTCCCGACGACGGTCTAGGAGCGGTTGGATGTCACCCATCGAGATCGATGCGCAGGTGGATCCGGTCGGATGCGATGCAGATTCGTCTGGCCGGCGAGCAAGCTTGAAAGGTTTTCTTTCGGTGCCAATGGCAAAGTACTTGGAGCTGGTGGACTGGACGGGTCGGCAACTGCACAAAGGGAAGCGGGGCAAGATCCCCAGCCACTTGGCACCGATGCTTTCCCGGATCGGCTTGGACGGTAGTTCCTGGTGTGAGGTTGTCGAGCGTTTCGGCAAGATTTTCAAGCGTGCTGCGGGCGGGACTGAAGCGATGGCCGAAGAGGCCGCGAGGCGCAATCAATCCTACTTGCAAGGTCCCGGCGCAGCGATGTTGCAGACTTAGCCGACCGGGCTTGCTACCGAGGCGTCCGAGACGCCAGAGTCTCATTCTTTTTATCGAAGCGGCAGTTTAACTGCGCCACTTAGCGCGCTGACCTTGAGGGTTTTTCTGTTTCGGGCACCCGCAAGCGTTGTGAAAGTAGCGTTTGATCCTATCTCCATCTCAAATCCGGTGTCGCGACGCCGATAATTCACAGAAGAAGGTTTGCGATCGCCAAAAGCTCAGAACAGAGCTTGGGTGTCCATGTTCGCCTCTTCTGTTCGCCTCTTGGTTGCCTGTTTGACACGGGTGTGTAACGCGAACGGGCCGCGGACTCCGGGACTTCGCTGGCTGCTCGCCGTTAACGCGACCAGCGATATTGCCTTCAGGAATGCACACACCTTGGGCAGAATCCAACAGTTACAAGATTTCGGAGCTACTTCCATTCATGGCTGCAGGGCCACCCACAGTCCATTCGTCCTCGCTACCTTTCTGTGTACGCTTCAAACTACGACTTCAGACAAAATCCTTATACGCAGCCTGCAACACTCGATACGAGGCGCGTGGCTAACGCTTACCTCGACGGGATTCACACCCGCTAGTCAAACAGACCTGGCCAGTCCGAACGTGCATCGCATTGTTATTTGCCGAACCGTCGGTTCAATTGGCAGCCCCCACCCATAACATACACCCTTGGTTTGAATTGTTAGATACAGTCACTCCGTCGTTCATCGCTCGATGATCGAGAAGTACAAGTGGAGAGTTCTCAAGCGAAATTTCGCGCTGATTGTAAACTCCACCGGTCGCTACTGACTCCCGGACCTCAGGCCACTTGCCGTCGACGTCGTTTATGGAGGATCCGCCGGTCACCCCATCGCCAGCCTCACCAGCCTTGCGGACAGACATTCGATATTTCCAGTCGCCACTCTCTAAATCAATTGAAAGGGTCACTATATACTCGCCATGAGGCCGTCCTATAGCAACGGAATTCGTACGGAGAGTGCGGATGGTTGTTGGGCTGGGTGGCTTGGCAACTGGCGGAGGAGCGCTGGCGAGCGGTAACGCGTTGATCTGACAAGCAAAGTAGTAATTTCGCCCCTCTGGCAGAAGCACGCGATAACTCCATTTTCTAGCTTCTTCCGTCCTGACATTGATGGCATGGAGTTTCTCGGGATCGTTGATTGTGAGGCACCCCAGTTCTGTTCTGAGAGCTTTGTTTTCAGCCAAAAGAGTCTCGCGTTCGGCTTCAAGTTTGGCTCTTGCTCGGTTTGAACTGTAAAGGCCAATTGCAAATGCGATTGCAGTAAGAATCATCAACAGGTTGAGTACCGAAAATTTCATACAAGAGATTTCGTTGTTTGCGGCAGAAGGATCATTGGGGACAGGCCAACGTTTTCATTATCAGTTGTACACATTCAA
>CAZDZX010000424.1:0-2655 GCA_964510005.1 uncultured Pirellulaceae bacterium | reverse complement strand
TCCTCATCGAAGAATCCATCATCGGCTGGAAAGAGTACGAGATGGAGGTCATGCGGGATCTCGATGACAACGTCGTCATCATTTGCAGCATCGAAAACTTCGACCCGATGGGCATCCACACCGGCGATTCAATCACCGTCGCTCCAGCCCAAACGCTCTCCGACAAAGAGTACCAACGGATGCGGGATGCCTCGGTCGACATCATCCGCGAAATCGGAGTCGAAACTGGGGGCTCGAATATTCAGTTCGCAGTCGATCCCAAAACCGGTCGCATGATCGTGATCGAGATGAATCCACGCGTCAGCCGCAGTAGCGCCCTCGCCTCCAAGGCCACCGGTTTCCCGATCGCCAAAATCGCGGCCAAACTGGCCGTGGGATTCCGCTTGTGGGAATTGCCCAACGACATCACCCGCAAAACCAAAGCTTGCTTCGAGCCAACGATCGACTACGTGGTCACCAAGATCCCACGTTTCACTTTCGAAAAATTCCCCGAAGCCGATCACACGTTGACGACTCAGATGAAGAGCGTCGGCGAAACGATGGCCATCGGTCGCACCTTCAAAGAATCATTTCAAAAAGCTCTGCGGGGCTTGGAAACGGGGCACTTTGGTTTCGGTTGTGATTCTAAAGACCTGTTTGGATCTGAAGAGTTCCCCGGTCGCGACGAAATCGTCTCCAAGCTCTCCGTACCCAACGCCGAACGCGTGTTCTATTTGCGATACGCTCTGAAAATGGGCATGACGGCGGAAGAGATTTTCCAGCTAACCAATATCGATCCGTGGTTCCTGCATCACTTGGTCGGACTGGTCAAAATCGAAGACGCACTACGTGCCACGACTCTGGCCAACTGCGATGCAGCTTTGATGCGAGAAGCAAAACAGGCGGGCTTCTCCGATCAGCAAATGGCTTACATCTGGGACACCAGCCAGATGGAGATCCGCAAAGTTCGCAAACAGCTGGGCGTTATCCCGACTTACAAATCAGTCGACACCTGCGCCGCAGAATTCGAAGCCTACACACCGTACTTCTATTCGACCTACGAATCCGAAAGTGAAACGCCCGCCAAAGGCGACAAGAAGCGCGTCATCGTGCTGGGCGGTGGCCCCAACCGCATCGGCCAAGGAATCGAATTCGACTACTGCTGCTGCCACGCCAGTTTCGCACTGCGTGAGTTGGGCATCGAATCGATCATGGTCAATTCGAATCCAGAAACCGTCAGCACCGATTACGACACCAGCGATCTGCTCTTCTTTGAACCGTTGACGGTCGAAGACGTGTTGAACATCTGTGATGATGTGCAACCCGACGGAGTCATCGTTCAGTTCGGCGGCCAGACGCCACTGAACCTCGCTCGAGCTTTGTCTGACGCCGGCGTCCCGATCATCGGAACCAGCGTCGACACCATCGAAGCCGCGGAAGACCGCGAGAAGTTCCAGCAACTGCTGCATGAGCTCGATCTGAAACAACCTGCCAACGGGATCGCTCAGAACATGGCCGATGCCCGCGCCGTGGTCGCCAAAGTCGGCTACCCGGTCCTGGTCCGCCCCAGCTTTGTGCTTGGCGGTCGAGCGATGGAAATCTGCTACGACAAAACACAATTTGATCGGTTCGTCGCTGAAGCCTTTATCGTGGCCGGCAATCAACCAGTACTGATCGACAGTTTCTTAGAGGAAGCCATCGAAGTCGATGTCGATTGTATCGCCGATGGCACCGACGTTATCATCGCCGGCGTCATGGAACACATCGAAGAAGCCGGCGTGCACTCGGGGGACTCGGCCTGTTCGATTCCGCCCTACTCGTTGGATGCAGGCACCGTCGACAATATTCGCCAAGCCACGATTGCGATGGCGAAGCGGTTGAATGTGATTGGGCTGATGAACGTGCAGTTCGCGGTCAAGCGTGACAAAGCAACCGGCGAAGCAACGGTTTACGTCCTCGAGGTTAACCCTCGCGGTAGCCGCACCGTGCCGTTTGTGGCCAAATCGACGGGAGTGCCCGTGGCCAACATTGCAGCCAAAGTCATGACTGGCGAAACGCTGAAGTCACTGGGCATCACTTCGGACCTTGTCCCCAAACGGGTTTCGGTCAAGGAAAGTGTATTCCCGTTTCGCAAATTCGCTGGCGTCGACATCGTGTTGGGCCCGGAGATGCGATCCACCGGTGAAGTCATGGGCGTCAGCGAGCAGTTTCCTGTCGCATTCGCCAAAAGCCAACTGGCATCGGGCTTCGAGATGCCCGAAAGCGGTACGGTCTTCATCAGCGTTCGCGGCGTTCACAAAGACCGCGTCGTTGAAGTCGCCAAGAAAATCCACTCTTTGGGCTACAAAGTGATTGCCACCCCAGGCACGGCCCAGCGCCTGCAAGATTCAGGCGTCGAAGCCGAAGCCATCAAAAAGCTTCGCGACGGGTCACCGAATCTGATCGACAAAATGAAAGACGAAGAAGTCGATCTGATTCTCAACACGCCCAACGGCAAAGGCGCTCGAACCGACGAAGGCAAGATCCGCGCCGCGGCAGTACAAAACGGCATCCCCTGCATCACCACCATTCAAGCGATTGAAGTATTGGTCGATGCCCTGATCGTCATGAAAAAGGAATCCATGGGCGTCGAATCACTGCAAGAACGCTTCGCCACGGCCTAGCTTCGCCGATAGA
>CAZDZX010000423.1:0-2669 GCA_964510005.1 uncultured Pirellulaceae bacterium | reverse complement strand
ATCATGACACCCAAAACGAAGCGTCCCAACCATTGGGGCCTGACGAACAAAGAAACGCTGGTGGGAATCGAACCCACTTCCACTGGGTTGCAGCCAGTTGCCTAACCATCTGGCTCCAGCGCTGTTGCTATGGAGACCGAAAACAGCCAGGCAGGTTCGGTAGAATCCCAGAATTCTAACGGACAACCAGCCGATCTTCTTGGCTGACCAGACAGCTGTCATAGAAAACAAGTTTGCTGGTCCAGCTGATGGATTTCTTTTTCTCGGAGGCCGGAAAAAGTTCGCTCTTCAGCGACGGATGAAAAAGGTACCAAACGATCACGTCGTTCCCGATCGGAAACAGCCTACAAACAGACGTGACATCGACGAAGGGAGGCAATTCAACCAAATTGAAAAATGAGTTGACGTAACTTTTGAGTCCCGCCCGCCCTGCGTAAGAGCCATCGAAAGGCAAGGCGCCGTTGCTGCAAACCACCTCCAGCTGGAAATCATCAACCACAAAGTGCTTAATTTCTTCAACCACGTTCTCACGATGAAGCAGCAACTCCCCTACATACTTTTCCGCCAGCGTGACCGGCGCGGATATCAGATCGATGGGCTTAAGAAAGACTTCATTGCCGCTCAAGGCTTCGGCAAGTACCTCGATGGTATCCATTTTAATCGGCTTGCCAGCTTCCGCTTTTCCGATCAAGCGCACCGAATAGCCAGCCTGCACTGCAAGCTGGGCCTGAGTTTGTCCGTTACGTTCTCGGTAAAAGCGGATCAGTTTCCCGTTACAAGGAAACGATTTGCCGCTCGAATTTTTACCATCTCGAACCATATGATTGGCTTTTCCAATTTCTGTGATTTAAAATTTTTCATAGGAAAGGCTGGAGGTGAGTGGGGGATGGTTGGTGGTAGGCAAAGTGGTGGAGGGAGAGGGGGAGTGGAAACAACTCACGAGTACTCAAAGGAGATTCGGTCCTCCTGTTCGACCAATAATCCGTTTGAAAATCGAAGTTTTGTGGTCGACCGAAAACCAACATCAACTTCGCCCGCTGCGGGCTGACACCAAGCGACGACTTCGTTTCCTAAGGAACAGAAGCGAGTTTCTAAACAAATTTTTTCTGGAAGTTGTCGGGCAATCGCACAACGTTTACGGTGATAGTCCCGCAAACCGTCGACGCCTTTGTACTCGGCTCCAAGAACAGACGCTTTATCATTGGCATGAACCGTCAACGAGAAGTTGGGGGAAACAAGTTGCTCAAACTGATCGACGAAGTCGTCGCGGTAAAGATTCTGCTGCAAGATATAGTTCTCAGCCAATTTCAAAGGGTCCGATATCAAGTCGACAGCACCGATACGGGGCGAAGCCTCACTGAGAACTTTGGCAAGCGCCTCGATCGTCGCCATTCGAATCGGCTGACCCGCTTCGGCCTTACCTATCAACCTAACTGAGTAACCAGCAGCATCTGCCAGTTCGCCCTGAGTCAATCCATGCCTGTCACGATAGAAACGAAGCAGATCCCCATTACAGCAGTAGGCCGCATTCTTCGTATGTTGAAATTCCATGACAGCGTTCCCAAATAAGATCACTGATGTAACTCGACTTCGAGACGATCTCTCGAAACGCACTACATCACGAAATGTCACTTAACTTTCCCAAGTCAAATGAATGGCTTCCCAACCCCGCACTGATAAATTAGCTAATCAATCATTGGATTTCTACAACTGGAACGACAAAAGTGCAGAACGAGAGGGTCCGATTAAGGGCATCTCACCGGTTGCAACGTTGTTGAATTGCAGGTTGTCGGAGTTCCTAATTCAGAAACTTCGTTTCCGAAACTTCACTATCGCGAATGCTCACCGTCTGTAGGCACGCCCGCTACGAAAGCGATTTGCTTTAGGCTGTACTCCAACGCGACAAGTTTAAGATAGGAAATTCTGTAGTGTTCTGTGCGCAAAAAGGGCGCAAAAGATGCGCAATTCCCATATATAATGCTTTAAAAAAACTGCACATTGGAGGGAACATGGATGAATGCTGATATTCGCACTACCGGAGAACAAATCCGAAAAGCCCGTAGAAAGATGGGGCTTTCCCAAATCGAAGTGGCGGAGATTGCCGACGTTTCTAGGCGGACGGTGCAACACGCCGAAATGGAAACGCGAGAATTAAAACTTGCCACTCTCCACGCAATCAGCTGTGCTGTCGGAATTCGACCTGTCGATTCGTCTGCCCCTGACAAAGTGGGCAATTTCGATTCGTTTCGATGGTGGCCTTTTCGTCTGTGGGAATTCATGGGGCGGCGATTTTCACCCGATGAACTCACGTTCTGCGACTGCGAGAAAGAGTTTCATAAGATCCTCGAAACGATGCATCGCAATCTAAATCAGAGATTAGAGTTATTGCCTCCAGATCAAAGACAAAAACTTGAGAAGCACCACGCTTCGTTTTTAACCCAAGAAGGTTACTTCAAGCGCTACCTTTCGATTTGGCATGCGAATCCGAACGCGTTTTCGTTTTCTTCTGCACATGGGAAACGAACCGGAGTTTCGATTTGCCTTCCCGTTGGAAATGAAACCTACCAGCAGTTCCGCTCTGGCAAGTTAAGCAATTTCGATATTGATGGATCGTGCCTGCTTCGTGAAAGCTCCGCTGTGATCTTTGAGTCGTTAGCTTTGTTATCAGG
>CAZDZX010000422.1:0-2688 GCA_964510005.1 uncultured Pirellulaceae bacterium | reverse complement strand
TGTGTAAGTAAAGCGTGTTGCCGTCTTTGCTGACCGAGCAGTCGCCCCAGTCGGGCGTAGAGGGCAGGGGGCTACGTCGCGTTTCGTAAATGGATTCGCCGTTGACCTTTAACCACTTGCCGATGGCTCCGTAAAGCAGAATGGCTTCCGGCAGACAAGTCGTGAGAAACACTAAATTTTGTAGAGACACATATTTTAGCTCGCAATTACGGTTTGAAGGTGTCGGTTCGGAAGGGATACGCTGGGAGTCCATCTGCGTTGACCAAATTCACGTTGGGCTTGCCGACAAATGCGTAGCGAACATAGCGGGGTTTCTTGATCGCGGGTGAACTCAGTTCCACTGTTTGGCCTTGGATAACGGCATTGGCCTTGATCCATTTTTGCGAATTGTCGGCCACCCAGAATTCTGTTGGCGGTTTTCCGTTGAGCGTCTTGAGCCCGTTGGCGTGATCGAAATGAACGACCAGTTTCGCCCCGCGGGTCTCGACACGATTCATCGCAGGTCCCTCGGCTTCGACGCTTTGCCCCAGCGTATCGCGAGCGGCCAGTAGGGCCAATCGTTGTCCGATGGGTAGTTTGTCTTTGGGGTGAATGTTTTTTTCAAGGCCCAAGTCGATGGTGTTGACGACGGCTGTGTGTTCCAACTCCAACGTTTTCATTTGGGATTCGCGCATCCAAGCCCATGAGTGCGCGCTAGGGTTTTGAGGGCCTTTTTCGTTTCCGCTTTTGATTGGCTTGTAATAGCCCGGCAGCATCACGGCGAGGAAATGCAAATCGTCACGGTCCCACTGTTGGCGATAACGTTGCATCCAAGCTTTCAGCGTATCGTCGTATTGCAACATGGTGGGGACCGATTTGGCGTTGGCTTCACCTTGATACCAAACAACGCCGCGGCAACCATAGGGAGCCAACGGGTGCATCATCGCGTTGTAGATCACGTTCGGTTGGGTGCGTAAGAAGATGTCGCTTTTGAGGTTCCATGGCTTCGGTCCCTCTAGGATGCCTTTGATTCTGTTTTGCTTTTCCACGTTAGCATCAAAGGCTCGCATTTGCTTTTTAAAGTGAGGCAGTTTTTGGGTCATGTCTCTGGGCATCCATCCTTCAATTGATGAACTGCCCCATGAGGCTTCGATGATTCCGACGGGAACGTCGGCGGATTGTTCCAAATGGTAAGCAAACGCGAATGCCACCGCGCTGATCGGAGGCTTTTCCGTCCACTTGCCTTCGCAGCGGTCTTGTTCGGTAAAGGCAACCGTTCTGGGGACAGGGTAATAGCGAATGTTCTTCGCAGATCCCACCAGAGCGTTGATCTCGGGTATGCTTTGGCGCTCCATTTTCATGTTGGATTGTCCCGAGCAGATCCAAACTTCTCCGACCAGCACGTTGGAAAACGTAAGGTTTGATTTCGGCCCTGAGATGCGTAGCGTCTGCGGATTTGCATTCGCTTTCATCGGATCAAGTTCAACTTTCCATTGCCCGTTGCGATCGGCGATGGACGATTTTTTTTGCTGGGCAAACTCAACCGTAACGGTGGCTCCCGATTCTGCAGTTCCCCAAACGGGCAGCGGGAGGTCGCGTTGCAATACGGCGTTGTCGGTGAAGGTTGATGCCGCCGATAATTGACCTTTTGTCGTTTGGGAGTTGGGAGTGGTTTGGGAATCTTTCTCTTGGGGCGATGGGGTTGCCTTGCGTTGTTTGGAATGGTTTCCATTGAGCGACTTGATCATTTCCAGATCCGCTGGCCCGGAGAGGTAACCCAGTTTCACCAGAAACTGATCCGTTTTGGCGAGGGTGTCGCTGAAACCGTCCCTGCCCTTATTAAAGAACCCGTGGGTTTTGCCTTCGTAAAGATGCAGTTCCGTTTGGATCCGCTGTTGGTTCATCTTGTCACGGAAAGATTCGGCCGTGGCGACGGGTACGTGTTTGTCGTTGGTTCCAAAAAAGACAATCGCGGGCGGGTCATCCGGGGTGATGTTGTGGGCGGGCGAAATCGCGGGGAACCATTCTTTAATTCGGTCGTGACCATATCCTCCGTCTTGCCCGTTGTCGTAGACGGGATTGAACAGAATCAATGCGTTTGATTTTGATGAGATCGAAAGATCTTCCTGTTGATTGTCGAAGCCTTCGCAGATGCCGGTTGCGGCTGCGACATGCCCGCCCGCAGAGCCACCTCCTGCGATGATTTTATCGGGGGCAATTCCTAGTCGTTTCGCGTTTTTGCGAATCCAACGGACTGCAGATTTTCCGTCTTCGACGCAGGCGTTTGGCGCTACCTTTTGACGTGAGTTGACACGATAGTCGGCGACAAAGGTGACCATCCCGCGGGAGGCCAAGTAACGACTATGGGGAACCAGTTGGGCGACTTTGCCCGTTTTCCATCCGCCTCCGAAAAAGAAGACGACTGCCGGTCGAGCATCTTTTTTCGGATCGTGGCCATCAGGGTCGAAGCGGTAGATGTAAAGCTCGCTGCCGGAAGCTTTCTTGTAAACCTCGGCGGTGGCTCCGGAGAGTTTCACCTGTTGTGCGCGCGCGATTCCTTGAGCCATCACAAGGGTTAGTGTGATCGCCAGTGAGAGTGCTAAGGTTTTTTGCATGGACATCCCTTTTGCGGTGATTGCCGGTTCCGGTCATGAATTGAATGAGGCAGAGACTGTGATGCCGCCACAGGGTCCGTTATTTTCTCAAACG
>CAZDZX010000421.1:0-2726 GCA_964510005.1 uncultured Pirellulaceae bacterium | reverse complement strand
GTCATCCAGCAATTCGCCAGTCCAAGCCTACTTTTAAAGATACTTCTTATCCACGAAAACGAAAGTGCTAGATGGCCGACAAATGTGAGATCGAGGGGGCAATTCCGGTCAGATTCCATGAATCCATTTTGGGTCGATCGAAGACGACAACTCCCAAAACGGTTGCATTCCTGATCGACGCCACAACCACGCTGCCGCTGACAGACGGCGAACCTCGTTTCGATCGCTTGACACGAGTCCCAAATTTTCGGAAAAACTGTGGGCAATCCGTACCCTCTTTACGAGAAATCAGCATGGAAAAGTGGCCCGTTGGGGTGTTCACCAGTATCGACGCCGGACTGGGAGTCGATCTGGCAGTCGCCAAAGAACTTGGAATTCCCACCATTCAAATTCACGCCCCCCATCCCGAAAACCGGAGCGCCGAAGCTGCCGCTGAAATCAAGCAACGGTTGAGCAATTTCAACATCGTCGCCACGGCGGTCGTTGGTGGATTCGATGGCGAAAGCTACGCCGACATCCCCACGGTCGTGCGAACCGTGGGACTGGTTCCGCCTGAAACCCGACAGGCTCGGTTGGCGGAAATGAAGTCGATATCCGATTTCGCAAAACATCTTGACTGTGGCGTAATTGCCTTGCACCTAGGATTCGTTCCTCACGACACTACCGATCCGCTCTACCAAGAAATCATCGACGTCACCCGCGAACTGTGTGATCACGCCAAAACCAACGGACAGAATCTGCATTTGGAAACAGGACAGGAGACCGCCGAAGCTCTCGTGCAGTTTCTGGACGACATGCAACGTGACAACATTTTCGTCAACTTTGATCCCGCCAATATGATTCTGTATGGAACGGGAGAGCCCATCGAAGCCTTGCAGATCCTTGGCAGCCGCGTCCGAAGCGTGCACTTCAAAGACGCGACTTGGGGAGACAAACCCGGTGAAGAGTGGGGGCAAGAAGTTCGCCTCGGGGATGGAGACGTCAACATCGACCGCTACATGGAGACCCTCCAAGAGATCGGTTTCGAAGGACCGCTTACCATTGAGCGAGAGATTCCACAGGAACCGCAAAAGCAAAAAGACGAAATCGGCCATGCCGTTTCGCTCATCAAAGCCATCCGCTCCCGGTTGCTTCCCGGTTGATCCATGGCCCCCACACAGCAAACAGCGGCGGAAGAAGAAGCCCACGCACTGCGCGAATTTAAGATCAAGCGTCTGATTGTCGGAATTCTTTCGTTGCTGTGTCTGGTCATGGCGGGAGTGTCCTATTCGATGGCCCCGGATTCACCCGGGGCCTTCGTGGCGGTCTGCAGTCGATTGGGAATTACCCTAGGTGCGATGTGGCTGGCGCTGCCTGAGCTGCGTCCTTTTTTTGACAAACTTCCGCTAATCGCTTTAGCGATCTTGTTGCCGGCGATTTGGATCGTCTCGGCTCGCCCCAACCTCTTTCGAATTGTCGGGTCGTTGTGCGTCGTGATTGGGGCGCTGATTGGAATCTCGAAGTGGATCAAAAGGATGACCGGTAAATCCTGAATCGGCTGCACGCGGAAACATCGTTCGCCGCTGCATTGTTGCGCCATCCGCACATTCGCTGTCAGTTTGGAACTAGCTTCAAACTGGGAGGGTCAGGTGGGTTGGACGGGTTTGAGGAAGCGGGCCTAGTTTCAACGTGAAATAGCACCCCACAACAGGCCTGCAACAGTGTCCTAGTGCCATTTAAAACAGCAATTTGCCATCGGTCTTAAACTTTTGCCATTCGCGTTGCCGATTTCCTAAGAACCGAATACTTTTTCGACACAAATATTCACGGAAGACAACTTATCGAGGCGGTCAGGTACTGCCATCCATAGTTCACGCATTTTTTGGACAGGAAATGAGGCCTGGTCGCTCTGCCGGAGGCAGTTGTATGTACCAAGATTCCAAGTCTAGCCACCCCTTCCTAAAATTCGCATCCTCCACGGGTGCCAAGTGCGTTTTCGCATTCTTACTTTGTTCCATTTGTTCCAGCGTCTCGGCGCAGGTCGGTAAAGAATCCGGCTTGTGGAAATGGACGCCGATTTCGAAACATCACCACTCGATTGTGGAAATTCATTCCGCAGGCGGCACCGGAACAGGGGTGGTTGTCGAGATCGATTCGGACAAGCCCTTGAAGGGTGGCCACGAAGGATATGTTTTGACCGCCTACCATGTCGTTCAAGACGACAATGGCGAAGGCGAAATCAAGGTCAAGTTTCGCAATGGAAAGCGAGCCAAGAAGTGCCGCATCGTGCACTCCGAAGAAGACAAAGACGTGGCATTGATCTGGGTTTGGATCCCCGATGGAATTACAGCGGCTCCGATCGCGGAAGATCCGATTGAATCAGGCGACACGCTTGAGTTTGCCGGACTGGGTGGCGGTTCGCAGTTGAAATGCTGCATTCGACACTTTTCCGCGAAAGCATCAACGCCCTCGAGCTTGGAAAAGATCTTTGCCGATGTTCCTCTGCTGCCGGGCGATTCTGGCGGCCCGGTATTCAACGAAAAGAAAGAAGTCGTTGGGATTATTTCCGGAGGATGGTTCTGGTTTAACAGCGGCATCAAAACGCCTGCCGGTTCGTCGGTTCGAACCACGTGGCCTGCCAGAGCCAGTAACGTGGGTCCACTGCAGAATTTGATCGCTAAAAAGAACGAGACGGTCGCATCGCGTAAGACCAACGATTACTAAAATCGGCCTTACCGGCTTCAGTC
>CAZDZX010000420.1:0-2745 GCA_964510005.1 uncultured Pirellulaceae bacterium | reverse complement strand
AGGCGGGGCCGGTTCCCACCGGCTTGGATTAGCGAGCGATCGGCCGTTGGGTTTCCGCCGCGGTTACTTTCGACTAAGGAGGGCTACTCCGTCGGCTTAACGGCGGTTGCTGTCTTGGGTGTCGTCCCCTTCGCCGCGGTCAGCAGCGTTGGAAGTGCGTTAGCCTTGACCGGGTTCGTGGTCTGTGAAGCGGATCAACTGCAATCTGGACTTCGCGGTATCTTGTCAGAAACACGTGTCGAATCCACCCGATCTTATTTTTAAATGCGGGAGTCGACTCAATTGCCCTAAGAAGCGACGTTAAAAAGAACCGTCGATACATCGCTGCACGATGGGTTCTGCGTAATACGAAACCGCAAAGCACACGGCGCCGACCAAACAGAGGGCAACTGCGAACACGATTGACAATTCTGTGATCTGAATTTTCGCCATCGTTCCGCGACTGCAACCCATGCGAAACATCGTTTGCATTTCTCGGTCCCGCAATCGAACCGACAGCAGCACCACCAACCCCAACAACATCAGCGTCGCCAACGCCACCAACATCGCGTTGACATCGAAAAACCGCTTCACCTGAAACACCAGCCCCATCAGCTGTTCGATCACTTCGGGTGGCCGGATCAATTGCACGTCCCCCTCCGCGTTTTGATACCGACCTTCCAGCAGCGTGGCGTTGTCTTCATCGGGTGCATTCACCAAAATACAACTGACCGGAAAATCAGCGGTGTCGCCGTGAAAATGAAACGAATCAAAATTTCGTTCTGTGATTTCGGTGTAGGGAAGCACCGCAGAGCTGGCGACCTTTTCGCCACCATCTTCGCCCACCAACAGCTTTTCGCTTTCCGCTCCCTCTAGGTCCTGATGACCATGGCCCAGCCCTTCAGCCACCCAAGCCGTTTTGATATCCACAAACACTGCCCGATCATCGGCCGAAGCACTGGGCTGCAAGACACCGACAACATTCAGTTTCAAAGAGTACTCGCCCGCCAAATCCAGCACACTACCCTGATCGGTCACCATGAAATCGCCGGGGCCCAGCCCTAACCGCTGAGCGACTTCGGCGCCAATAACGCAGTCGCCAAGGATCGCCAGACCGTTGCCTTGTTCAATGCTCAGGCCTCGAAACGAAAAATACTCCAAAGCGGTGCCAACCACGGGATAGCCCTCGGCGGTAAACCGACCGTGGATCGGGATCGCGCGGGCCAATCCACTTTCGTTGACTTCTTTGACCGCAGCATACTTCAGCGTTGATTCCGGCGGAGCCGAAAAGTAAATCGAGTGTAAAGCCAAATCCATTTTACTGCCCTTGGCTCCCACGACCGTGGGCGTCGCGTTGGCGCGAGCGACAATCGAGCGACTAAATTGGTTCAGCAAAATGGCGAGGCTGATCGGCAACACCAATGTCAGAAACACGCACAGCAACAGAATCAGAGTGCGGCCCCAATAATGGGACAGGTAACTAATTGCCAAACGCAGGGAACCCATCATGCTTGATGCCCCCCGGCGGGCGCCGCGGCTTCGTTGCTGCAGCGGAATTCCGCGAAATCCAACACGCGATCGAAGCCATCCAGAATCGCCATATCGTGAGTGACGCAAACCAAAGTTTGACCGTTGGCATCCGCCTGATCGAACAGCAGTTGCAGAATCTTTAGCTTGTTGTCGGGGTCGAGGTTGCCCGTCGGCTCGTCGGCCAAAATCAATTTGGGCTCAATGCAGAGCGCCCGACAGATCGCGACCCGTTGTTTTTCACCTTGGGAAAGTTTGGCAGGGTATCGATTCAGTTTGTCGCCGATCCCCATCGCTTGAGCCAGACTGGCGGCTTGCTGTTCTCGCTGACTGACAGAAAACGATTCGGCAAGGGACGGATTGATATAAAACGGCAGCAGAATATTCTTTTTGACATTCAGATAATCCAACAGCTCAAACTGCTGGAACACGAATCCGATATTGGCGATCCGGAAGTCACGCCGTTGGCGATCGGTCAACGAAGCGACATCGACGCCACCCACGTTGATCTGTCCCGATCGGGGCGAAGCGATACCGGCCAGCAAATTCAACAGCGTCGTCTTGCCACTGCCGCTGGGTCCGATGATCGCGAGCTTTTGTCCTGCGGGAATGGACAGCGATTCAATGTTCAGCCGAAATGCAGAACGCGGATACTCAAAATCCAGATTCGATAGGTCGATCATGTGACGGAGAAGAACAGACGGACCTGCCACAGAACCAGCAACAGCAGGGAGCCCCTATCCTAAACTGCCAGTTCTTCCATGGCGACGGGCATTACGTAATCCCAAGCCGGTTTCAGCAGGACTTGCTCGCAGTAGTCGATACAGAACATCCGGGGCTCTTCCCGGCACAGACACAGTGCCAGAAAACGGTCTTTTCCGAGGAATCGAATAGGGCTCACCACCCGCGTCGTCAATTTCTTTTTGCGGTCGCGATACTGGATTTCCAACACATAGTCATCGTGAGCGATCATGGCTTTGCGAATCAGTTTTTCAATCATGGCTTTGGAGTTGGTTAGAAGACCCGTTTAGTTCACGCTCTAATCATTGGCCGAGGGCGTGACACATTGGGTCACACCGGTTGGAATTTTTCAGAAATGGGAGGATTTTGCAGCCTGCATTGGGAAATAGGCCTACATCAGGAAGTAGAGCCGGTTCCCACCGGCCAGCATTCAGGTCAGCCGTTGGAACCGCGAATGAACGCGAATAGACGTGAATTCATTGCGCAACCGTCATTCGC
>CAZDZX010000419.1:0-2748 GCA_964510005.1 uncultured Pirellulaceae bacterium | reverse complement strand
AATCCGCCACGCGGATCCGCAAGTCAACTCAATCGGAAAATTCGAATGCAAAATTTGATCTCTGGTAGCCTGCCCATCCTGATCGGACAGAACCAAGAAATCGGCATAGTGACAATCGTCCTATCGGCCATCGGCTTGATTGTCGTATTCGTCAGCATTGTGCTGCTGTTTTTCTGTCTCAACATGCTGCGTTGGTACCTCCAGTCGGTGTTTACTGGCGCCGGGGTCAAGATAATGGACCTCGTGGGAATGTACTTTCGTAAAGTCCGCGCCAGTGTGATCGTGCCCAGCAAGATCATGTCGGTTCAAGCCGGATTGGACGATCCCGAAATCACCACCAAGAGCCTTGAAGCTCACTATATGGCTGGCGGCAACGTGCCACTGGTGATTCGCTCCTTGATCGCGGCCAACAAAGCCAAAACGATCCAACTGAGTTTTCGAGAAGCATCAGCCATCGATCTGGCTGGTCGAAATGTTCTCGAAGCGGTTCAGACCAGCGTTTACCCGCGAGTGATCGACTGCCCCGAAAGAGGCTCCGCACGGAAATCGCTCGACGCGGTGGCCAAGGACGGAATTCAGTTGAAAGTCCGCGCCCGTGTGACCGTTCGTTCCAACCTTCAACAACTGATCGGTGGAGCGACCGAAGAAACCATCATTGCTCGTGTTGGCGAAGGCATCGTCAGCGCGATCGGCTCCGAGGTCCATTCGGCAGTACTGGAGAATCCGGACGTGATCTCTAAAACGGTACTGGCGCGGCGACTGGATTCGCAGACCGCGTTTGAAATCGTCTCCATCGACATCGCCGACATCGACGTCGGTGACAACATCGGAGCCCGACTTCGCGCCGATCAGGCCGAAGCCGACACGCGGGTTGCTCGGGCTCGCGCCGAAGGCCGTCGCGCGATGGCCGTGGCTCAGGAACAAGAAAACATGGCCGGCATCGAAGAGCAGCGAGCCAAACTGGTGGCCGCCGAAGCCGACATTCCCAAAGCCATGGCAGATAGCTTTCGCAGTGGAAAACTGGGGATTCTCGAGTACTACAAGCTTCGTAACGTGCAGGCCGACACCGACATGAGAAAGTCAATTTCGTCGGCGGGTGAGTCCACATCGAAACCGGCACCAAGGTAATCCATTATGGCCCGTGACATCGAAGAGTTTCTTCGCCGCGCCGCCGAGCGCCGGAAGAAAAACCAACAGGGCGGCGGACGTCCTCCAAAATCGGATCCGCCACCGCAGCCGACTCCTCCGCCTGCTCCACGGCCGCCGGTGGCCCGCCGCGAAACGCGAACTCCGACTGCCCTGCCCTCCAAACAACCCGCCCATGAATCGGTTGCCGACCACGTGCGACGCGCGATCGACGTTTCCGATGTCGCCGACGTCACCGAAGTCACCGATCACGCGGGCCAACTGGCAGAAGTCATTGAATTGGCTGATGACCACATGGACCAGCATGTCCATGATGTTTTTGATCATGAGGTCCGCAGCATCAATGAGCCCAACTCGTCCTCGCCGAGTCCGGGAAAGACAGTCAGTCCTTTCGCTCGCGACCTGTTGGATTTGTTCAAGTCGCAAAAGTCGGTTCGACAGGCGATCTTGGTCAACGAAATTCTCAAACGCCCCGACTTTAACGACGAAGACTTTTGATGCCTTTTTCATTAGCGAATCCAGCAGAAACAAAAATCGGATGGGTCGGCACGGGCGTGATGGGCCTGAGCATGTGTCGCAACTTGATGGACGCCGGCTACCAAGCGACCCTTTTTTCGCGAACGAAATCCAAAGCTCAACCGTTGATTGACGCCGGTGCAACGTGGGCTGATTCGCCCGCCGAAGTCGCCGCGGCATCCGATATGAGTCTGGCGATCGTGGGCATGCCCAGTGATGTCGAGGAGGTGTTTTTGGGCAGCGAGGGTTTGCTGGCCGGTGCCAAATCGGGCAGCATCGTGGTGGACATGACGACCAGCAAGCCGGATTTGGCCAAACAAATTCATACCGCCGCCAGTCAAAAATCAATCGGCTCAATCGATGCTCCCGTCTCCGGCGGCGACGTGGGCGCCAAAAATGGCTCGCTGTCGATCATGATCGGTGGCGACACGCAGGCCGTCAGCGCGACGCTGCCGCTGTTTGAGATCATGGGCAACACCGTTGTTCATCAAGGCGATGCGGGATCGGGTCAACATGCCAAAATGGTCAACCAGATTTTGGTGGCCGCTGGCATGACGGGTGTTTGCGAATCCCTGCTGTACGCTTTGAAATCAGGGCTGGATTTGAAAACCGTGCTGGAATCGGTCAGTAGCGGAGCGGCTGGCAGTTGGGCGCTTTCTAATTTGGCGCCGCGGATCATCGAAGGAAATTTTGATCCGGGATTCTTTGTCGAGCACTTTGTCAAAGACTTAGGGATCGCCACCGAAGAGTCACAAAAGATGGGCCTGAATCTGAAAGGCCTGGAGTTGGTTCACGAGCTCTATTCCGAATTGGAAAAAGCCGGTTTCGGTAAACACGGCACACATGCCCTTCAGCTGGCCCTTGCCAAATCCAATGGAATCGATTGGACGCCTTAGCTCCCATCCGCCTCGCTAACAAACGCACCTCCAATCCGAATTTCTAATTCAGGACTTGAGCCGCGCGGTAGCCCGTCGGCACGACGTCGGCACAATCGAAAAATCAGCGCAACAGATTGATCTATGACCTTGGGTGACAACTCCGAAGGCGGCGCAATTTTCGCCTTCTATTATGCTTATTCAGGCGACT
>CAZDZX010000418.1:0-2776 GCA_964510005.1 uncultured Pirellulaceae bacterium | reverse complement strand
GTGCGGAGCCGTCCGGATATGCAGAGACACTAATACGAGTCGTAGAGCTTGGTCAGCATCGTGCGCGACTGGCTGCTGGAGCAACGCTGGCTGTCGACGGCAATCGCAAGACCGAACTGCGAACGCGCGTTTCTCGAGTGATGGGCGTCGACGAACGAACCCCATTTCGTTCATCCCGATTTGCAACGGTTACTGTGTTCGCCGTTATGACACTACTGGCCGCCAGTGTTTGGAGTTACCTAGAAGCCAGCCAAGTAGCTCAACAAAATCCCGAGGGAACATTAACTGTTGCTCTGGTCGATTCCTCAGGAGTTGCGGTTGAGGGCGCTGAAGTTGAGATCAAAGATTGGGACGATGACTGGGTGGACACGGACTACCGAGGTACCTCAGACAAAAATGGCGAAGTCGTGTTTGAGAACTTCAAGCCAGGCTACTACCCCTTGATGCTGGTGAAGCACAAAGACTTTGCCCCAATTTTACAGCCTTTTTCTTTCGAAAAGGGAACGGCGGCTCGAGTAGCGTTCAAACTTCTCAAAGCAGAAGTTGGATCGCTGCGAGTGATTTCGTCTAGCGGTGAACCGATTGCCGGAGCAATGATTACGGGGTTGAACGTGTCCAATACCGAATCCAATCTCAAGATGAAACTGTCCCATCGTCAATTCGAGATGTTGACCGACCGTCCCAGCGAAGACTTTGTTTCTGACGCCAGTGGGCTAATTTTCCTGCCCCCGCTGCCGGTCGGAAGTTCGGTCCGGGCAAAAGTTCTACACCCGCATTGGAAGTCCACCAAAACCGAAGAGGCCAATATTGAAACACTCAAATCTACGACCGTCGTGATGGAGCAGGGAACAATCGTGACCGCAAAATTGGTGGGAGATGACTCCGTCCTGAAAGAGTTGGAAGGGAAAAACATTGACGTCAGGCTATTTATCAATAGCATGACCCGTGGTGTTGGATATGAAATTGCCCATCTTTTTCCGGTCAAGGATGGAGCCATTGAGTTTTGCTTGGAAGAAGGGCAATACGATGGATTTGGCTTAGGTATTGAAGGGTTTTCCATTACGCCTCGGTTTGGCAGTACGCTCCAGAAATTTGAGTTCACTAACATCCCCGCGGTAGAAAGGATCAACAGGAACTTTGTTGTTCGAAGGAATTACGTTGCCAAAGGCCGCGCCGTCACTGAGCAAGGTGCTCCAGTAGCCGAAGCAGAAATCACTGCATTGGTTCAGAATCTTTTCGTCGACAAAGAACAAAAGTTGTCTTCATTAACCGAAAATAAATTTGATTACAGTTTTGCCAAAACAGACGCCAACGGTTACTACGAAATCGAAATTCCCGAAGGCCCCACTCGTTTCATTATCAATTGGGGTGGTGGCTCCCCTGAAGATTCTCCGGTTACCGATTTTCAAAATGGACAGACACTACCAGACTTGGTGCTCGATCCGCCGCCTGTAATCACCGGAAAAATCGTGGCGGCTGATGGTCGCCCTGTTGGCGGTGCAATTGCCAGAGTGATTTCCTCTTTCTGCGAAACGAAGTACGTCACTTCAGACAAGGATGGCAATTTTGAAATTAAGCTCAAGGGCTTCGAATATGACATGGAAACGGAAGCACGACTCGACCACATCAAAGTCGTGGCTTTCGACCCACACGGGCCACTGGCCGGCATCGTCGATGTCGACTTGTCGGACAAATCGAAGCACTCAGCCCTAACGATGGAGCTTGTCGAACAAGCACCAGGTTGGATCGAAGACGAGATTAAAAAAACAATCCAAGCACAAAGCGCCAAGATGTTGGCCAAGATGGGGGTCGACCAGAAAGAACTGGAGGAACAGTACGCAGACGAGAAGGGGATTGATTTGGAGCAACTGAAGGAGAAACACAAGAACAAAGATTTTGATCTGGCACCCGAGTTCGCCGGTGGTACTTGGTTTAATACGGATTCAGATTCGTTGAAAGACTTTCGCGGCCAGTATGTGCTGATCGACTTTTGGTTTATTGGATGCGGCCCCTGTGAGCGCCAGATTCCCAGCCTGAAGAAGGTCTACAACCTGTATCGAGAGCAAGGGTTTGCCGTCATCAGTGTCCACAGAGCGGGCCAACCCTCAGAATCCGTAAAACAATTCTGTGACGCTCGCGGCATGAATTTCCCGCTGGTCGTCGATGGAGTAGGTGAAGAAATTCTCAAGGCCTATCGGCCGCTTGGGGTCGAGGGATTTCCAACGTATCTCTTGATCAACCCGGAGGGGCAAATCGTCCCTGCCTACTTGCACTCTCTAAAAATCGAAACCATCCGGAGGTGTATGCTGCAGAAGGACGCGCAGTTGCCTTCTAAACTGAACGGAGACTAACCCATCTTCTGCGCCAACTGTCTCAGCCTTTTTCTGTATGCGCTGGAGAACCCGATCTTGGCTTGCACGTTACTGATCGGCCGGTTCTTGAAGCTAACCCTTGAGTTTACTCTGTCGTCAAGGTGATCGAGGAAGCCGGTTATTCCCAACGGATCGTTATGCCGTCACTGTTGCTAAGCCTGCAACACGTTTGTTAAATTTGAAATGCCTTTGAGCCGTTTTAGGCTGCTTCGGCCGATGTGACCGAGGCGATTATTGTCCCCGTCAGCCACCTCTGTTTCCGTCACCCCAAAAACACTAGTTTTGATATTCGCGACGAATTTTCAGCGACTCCCGAACCCCTTTTCTTAGCTTGGTTCGTACTCGCTTATGATCCTCATGAATGTTCGGCTGCCACAGGTGGCTGGCAAAGATCGCCCGAAGAG
>CAZDZX010000417.1:0-2790 GCA_964510005.1 uncultured Pirellulaceae bacterium | reverse complement strand
CGCACTGGACCGTGACAACTCAGCAACGCACAGGCAACCTCTACGGGCAACGCCCGGCAACCTACAGGGGCAACGCCCCGGCAGTTTTCCTAGCCCAGCCTGAAGGGCTGGGAATACGAGCCCCAAAAAATCATGAAGGACCAACGGTCCGGCAGTTTATCCCCGCAAAATACGAGTTGCGGTTCCATTGCAGGCATGGGGTTTGCCGACTTCAGCGGGGACATTGTCGGCCACAGATGAAACCCAGATACTTTGTGCGACGAATACCGTCTTTATCTGGGTTTCATCTGTGGCTTGGCTCGCGCCTGTCCAGCCCGTCAGCCTTACGCAAAGACGCATGAACGTGGCACCCAATTGAATTGCCGGAATGCCTCACGCAAGCTCAGATTTCTGTGGCGAACGAAACGGGTTTTCATGCTCAGTCATCGTTTCACTACTTGTAGCCTTTGGACTGAAACCACTTCCAAGAATCTTCGAGAGCAACGTCGACGTCTCCGATGCGGTAACCGATTTCATCGATCGCTTTCTGGCTGCTGTACCAGTGGTGCATTTGTCCCATCCGAGTCACCGCAGAATTTAGCGACAACTCTTGTTTGCGAAACTTTGAAATCAAATCCCCCACGCGGCCGGCCGATTCAGCCAAGAAATTACTCAACTTGCGACGTGGCGGCCAACAGCCCACGACTTTCGCCATCCGAGTCCAAAGCTCCAGATACGTCACATTCTCTCCACCCATGATGTAGCGGTGGCCGGTTTCTCCGCGACCCAAAGCTTGCAGAATCCCGTCGGCCACATCGCGCACATCAACCACGGAACAACCGCCCGCCGGGGCAAAAAACAGAGGTGTTTTAGCAACCGTCAAAATCATCTCGCCGGATGAGGGTTTCCAGTCGTAGGGCCCGACCATAAAACCCGGGCACACCGTGACGCCATCAAGCCCCTTTTCAATTTCCTCATGAAAGGCATCGCAGGCGGCTCGTTTCGACATCGCGTACGTGAAATCGAGTTTTGGCTCACCGTAGTCCGATTCGCAAACGGGTTTACCATCCACCGCGGCCGGGAACGTATCCACGGTACTGACGTGAATCATGCGGATGTTTCGTCGCCGAGCCGCTTGAGCCAGCAGCGTGGTGGAATCCCGATTAAAGGCGATATTTTGCTCGCGTCGGCTGTAGCCTAGCTGGATCATGGCGGCGCTGTGGACAATGGCCTCCACATCGTCGGTAATTTTGGCGATATCCCCCGAATCGGTCAGCGAGAACAGGTGCGTTTCGACCTCCAGTCCATCGAGCGACCTTAGATCTGATGTCGCTCGGATGGTCGTTGCGATCTCGTGACCATCGGCGAGCAACCGGCGGGCTAAATTGTTCCCAAGAAAACCGGTGGCTCCAGTGACGAGAATTTTCATGATTGATGGGGGTTCAGCGGAAAATAATGGCGGCTTTATCGTTCCCAGCCCGTCGGGAAGTGGCGGGAATTGAGTTTATTGGTAGAGTATACCGCTTTGCGTCGGAAGCACACCACCACATCCCATGAGTTCAACTTCTGTCATCCCGGTTAATACAAGAGCTGATCGCAAAGCTTTTGTCCGGTTTCCGTGGGATCATTATCGCGACGACCCGAACTGGGTCCCGCCGATTATTCACAACGTTCAGTGCTTGGTAAATTATCGGCACCATCCGTTTTACGACAACGCCGAAGTCCAGACTTTTCTGGCCAAGCGCGATGGCAAGGTCGTTGGACGGATCGCGGCGATTGTGGATCACAACCACAACAAACAGCACAATGAAAAGCGCGGCATGTTTGGGTTCTATGAGTCCATTGATGACCAATCGGTGTCCGATGCCCTGTTCGATGCCGCCAAAGAATGGTTTGCCGCCAAAGATATTGCATTGATGCGGGGACCGGCTAACCCTTCTCAAAATTACGAGTGGGGTCTGCTGGTGGATGGCTTTCACAGTCCACCCACTTTTATGATGACCTACAACAAGCCTTTTTACGGCAAGTTGATTGAGGGCTACGGATTTGAGAAAGCCCAGGATTTGTTTTCCTATCGCGGCAAATCCGACATGCTTGATGAACTCGATCCAAAACTACTGTTCGTTGCCGAAGAGGCGCGACGTCGTTTCAATATCGATGTCCGTCGAGTCGATAAAAGGAACTTCAAGAAAGACGTGCAACTTTTTCTGAAGATCTACAATTCGGCACTGGTCGGCCAATGGGGATTCACGCCCATGTCCGAAGGCGAACTCAAAGAAACGGCCACCAGTCTTAAATTCTTGATGGTCTATGAGATGACTTCCGTCGCAGAGATTGACGGGCGGGGCGTGGGAGTCGTTTTCGGTTTGCTGGATTACAATCCACTGATCAAAAAAATCGACGGTAAACTTTTCCCGTTTGGCTGGTTACGGCTTTTAATGGGGCGGAAAAAGCTCAAAGCCCTGCGGTTGATCAGCACCAATGTGGTCCCCGAATACCAGCGATGGGGATTGGGATTGGTCCTGATGAACCGGATGCTGCCCGAGGTCCTCGAATGGGGTGTCGATGAGGCAGAGTTTTCCTGGGTTTTGGAATCTAACAAATTGTCTCGTGGAACCCTAGAAAGAGGCGGTTTGAAACCCGATAAGACCTTTCGCATTTACGATTTTCAGCCATGATTACGCAATCTAGTTAGTCGTTTTCAGGGTGTCCCGATCCAAAGCCTCTCGGAATCGCCCGGAATCGCCCGCTCTTCATCCCATCCCTGCGTCTTCTCCAGCTATTGAATGAAACCTTCAAGTAACGTCGTTG
>CAZDZX010000416.1:0-2809 GCA_964510005.1 uncultured Pirellulaceae bacterium | reverse complement strand
CACCCCTGTCGGGGCTCCACTCGCGGCGCTATTGAGCCAGCGAGAGCCACTCCGCCTTTTCATCGGCAAACAGAGTGGTGCCGTTTCTGGCGTCGAACTTGGCTGCAATTTGATCCGACTGCTTATCAAACCAGTCACGAAGCTCGGCCACGTCGTAACTTCCGTCCTCTGAACCCGCACTCCACGGGGCAGGAACCCTCAAGGATACATTTGCAATCCCGTCGTTGAGCAACCCCTCCATCATCGCCATCGCACCGACGTAAAAACTGTATTTGTCGGACATGCTATTGGATTCTTCGACTTGGCGGGCCTCCATATCGAAATTCCGCGTCGCTCCCTCCCAATCCTTCAGCCGCGTCTGCGCCAGCATGAAAAACGAATTTTCTTCGATGTACATTTTATTGCCCTGAACCATCGGAAATCCAATCTTCAGAAACTCAGTCGCTCGCTCGATGTCTCCCAACCGCAGCAATGGGATGATCATTTGCCCATACGTCGCTTGCGGTTTCGTCGAACAGGTTAGCGTCTCTGCAATGATGGGCGCCGCAACTTCGAGTGCCTTTTCGTTTTCGCCCAACGATACATGCAATAGCGCTTCGGAGTGAACTTCACAGGCTCGGCAGTCCGACAATTCATCACGAACCGTCGACAGCCAAACCTTGCTGGCCTCTTGGGCTTTTTCAATCCACCCCATGTTTCGATACATCGTCGTCCGACTTCCATGAGCGGGGCGGGCACTGTAACCATTATCAGCCAAGTTTGCTTCCAGATCGTCCAACATCTCATCGATCTTTGCCACAGAGATCGTAGGCAGATGAAGTCCGAAGGTCACCACCCACTTGAGATACCAGATCATGCTCCCCCAATCGACCGAATCCGGATTTTTGCGAGCATAGTTTCGACACCAGCCGTAGCCCACAAAGGCCACGTCGTAGTTCCCCGAAAACGTCGCCGCAGAGATCAACTCCATGCGGGCTTCGTAGCCCAACGGTTCGTCGGGAATCGCATCCGCCTGTTTGACGGCTTCTTCTAAGTGGCGCACCTTGTGAGTGTCGTTTTCCCACTGGCTGCTCTCGTTGAGCATTTGGATAACAAGTTCGCGACTCATAAATTAGCTCCCGCTGCTCCTGTTTTGATTCAGCGAAGATTCGATCATGCCCAGCATCCCGCTTCCCAACAGCCGCATCTCTTTGGGCTTGATCGGGAATCGGCCCAGCAACAGGGCCTGAACGTACAGCATCTCGATCGTCTGCCGCAGGATGTTCCGATCCGAAACACCCACCAGTGTTCGAATCAGACTATTTTCAAAGTTCAGACACAACTGGGTTCGCGCCGTGGTGCTAAACTGCGCCGCGATATCGCCCAACACATCGGAAAACAGCGAATCGGATTCTTTGCTGACCTGTTCTACCGATCGCAGAAACTCGGCATCTCGATTGCTGGTCAGCAAGGCGGGCAGGTCGCCCGGTTGAAATTTCCGAATCTCCGTTTCACAGTCAAACGCGCCAAGCACTTCGTTGGCGAAGCTCAAAAACGAAGCCACAGATTCCAGCTCCAGTTCGGTCAACTCTTCGAGATCCTGAGCGAGGGCGTCGGGCTCGATCAACTCCGCGTTCGGAAATTCGCTTTGAAAGTTCAGTTTCTCCAGCAGCTCGTTGTCATGAGCGAATCCCCCATTGAACAGAAATCGGGACTGCGCCGCGGCGACGCTGGAAATCTGGCGAAACTGATCCACCGTCGACACATAGCGAATTGGATCATCAGAGATCTGTCGATACTCGGCGACCGTCATATGCCCCATGTTGGTCTCAAAAGGAAGCCACTGGATGATCGTTTGATAGAAGTCATCGTCTTCAACGGCCAGCGCTTTCATCGACAGATTGTGCAACCCGATCAACTGCTGGAGTTTCCGTGGATTGGCATCCGCCAGATCGACGATGTAATCCTTCAGGATCTTTCCCAACTCAAAACGCGTTTCAGAAAGCTGCTCGTCTTCGTAAAACGACTCTCTGGCCGCGGTCGGACGAAGCTTGCTAACGTTCAACACGCTGGTCACGTAAAAAGCCCAATCCGGCAGCAGGTTGTCTACCGATTCGGTCAACAACATATTCTTCAAGTAAATTCGGTGCAGATGATTTCGCGTCGAACGATTGGCTCGCGGCAACACAAAGATCACGCCTTCGACTCCCAGTTCATCCAACTGAACCGGAATCGCGTCGAAAAACTCTGCACCCAGCGATTCTTTGCCAAACTGAAGATAGGCATCTTTGAGTTGCGATCCATTCGATTCGTCAAATTTCCACGGAGGCGTTTCGGCGATCAGATCTTGTCGGTCACCGCAGCTCACCGAGACACCGTAGCCTAGATACTTTCCAAAATACGAAACCGTGTCTCTCACAAACTCAAAATCAAAGAAGTCAAAGCAACCCTGTTTGGCGCGGATGAAAACTTCCGTCCCTGGTTCGAAATCTTGCTCGATGGTAGAAATCCGATACGTTCCGTCGGCTCTTCCTTTCCACTGAATCGTCTTAGAATCGGCTTGGGTTGATTTGGTGACAACCACGATTTCTTCACAGACCAAAAACGCCGACAGCAATCCGATACCGAACTGACCGATAAAGTTCTCTCGGTTGATCGACTCGCGTTTGGACGACTGACCGATGGTCGCCAAAAATTGATGGACCTCTGCTTCCGTCAGACCAATCCCGTTGTCGCGCACGATCAGCGTGGGGGCATTCGGTGGAGTCGCTTTGAGCAACTCGATCTCAATCCGGCCTTGATGTTCGGATTGTTCGATACGGCGAGCCTC
>CAZDZX010000415.1:0-2871 GCA_964510005.1 uncultured Pirellulaceae bacterium | reverse complement strand
ATGTTCATCTGCCCCAGAACTTTAATCCTGCTGATGACTTCGTCTTGAAGTGCTTTGGGGATTTCACAAGTGTCTGACAATACCCCGTCGATTCTCATTCTTGCGGTCAAGCGCGTTTCCGAGGGTTGAATATGTACATCTGAAGCCATCTGCTTTACGGCTTCAAACAACAGCATGTTTACCAATTTAATAATCGGTGCTCGATTCGAAGAATCCAGCAGATCTTCCCGAAGCACAAGCTGATTCAAATCGTCAATGTTCTTCGATGAGCCATCAATGGTCTCAACAAACTCCTGCGCTTCAGCAGCAATCTGCTGATACGCATAATTGATGATATTTAAAATTTGAGAATGCGCAGAGAAGCAGACATCCACGTCGACACCAAGACGCCGACGAATCGTGTCAATTCTTTCCCAACCATTGAGGTCAGATATCACTACCTCGACACGGCCAGAGCTTCTTGCTAGGCCGATAACGCTGTACTGCCTTGCGAAACCAATTGCTATTTTTTCGACAAACGCAACTGACGGGGCATCATCGGCGATGCTGGAGCGAAATGGCACATTGAGAGTCGTCGCCAAGACTTTGGATTTGATATCGGCATCGATTTCCGTCTCTTGAAACCATGAAATTAGATCCGCATCCGTGACATTGGTTTCGATTCCGGAAATTTCGAGAGCTTTTCTGAGCCTCGACTCCAGAGACTTTCCTGACGGGGTTTTTGTTGTCGCGTCTTCCACGAACTATCTCATCAACACAGGATAACTTTGCGGAACATCCGGTTTAATTCCCGCACTACTGACACTTTGTTTGGAGATGTATTTTAGATCCTTAAATTTATCGTCGCGAAGAATAATCGGACGAATAAAAACAAATAATGCCGTATTAATGTCTGCATTTGAGCGACTGCTGGATAGCTCCCGAATAATTGGGATGCGTTCAAGAAAGGGAATCCCTGAAATCGAATCCGAGGCCGATTGTGTAGTCAGCCCTCCGACAATGACCGTATGTCCGTCTGGGATCGTCACCACGCTTTGAATTGAACTTACTTGACGAGGTGGAGGCAATGTGCCATCACCTCCGCCCGTAAACGAGCTGACCTCCAACGAAAAATCAAGCCTTAGGTGGTCGCCTTCGCTAATATTTGGAACGACTGAAATACTTGTGCCTGCATCCTGTGTTCCTCCTAAGCCCGTGAAGGTTCCGCTATCTGAAAGGTTAACGTTTGCGAACGGTTCACTAATCGTGCTGGTAATCAGGCCTTCTGCGTTCTCGTTAACTAGAATTCGGGGTGTGGAAACGACTTTTGCTCGTGCATGGGTCGAGAGGGCTTGCACGACAACATCAGCAATTTCCGGATCGATCAACGTCCCGTTAAAGCCTAGGCCTGGCGTGAGTGACAATGCTCCTGTGGCCGCGTCAACGGCGCTAAGGCCAAAAGAACTGAAGCCAAACAACTGATTGGCTCCCACCGTATCCCCTCCAGACACCTCGACTCCCAAACTGAAGTTATCTGAAGTATCGATCGTAACAATTTTCGCTTCGATGATGACTTGGGGGCGTCGATTGTCGATCGACTTAATCAACTCTTCGTAAATTTTTTGAGTTGCTTCGTCCGCAACGACAATAAGACTGTTGGTGTTTTCATCAACGGTCACCCTTGCTCCCTGGCCAAGCGCCGGCGCATTTGGAGTTTCGCGAGAATCTTCCGTGCCACCGGCTGGCGGGCCCGGCACCTGGCCGTTTGTCTGGCTGCCTGCTCCGACTTGAGGTCCTCCCGCCGCTCCTAATGCTTGATTCGCAAGCGGATTGGCTAAGGGATTCAAAGATTGATTGAAGGCAGGCTGAGTTAGCTGATTGAACGGGATCGGCGCAAAATTGATTCCGCCGCCACGAAAACTGTTCGAATTAAAATCACGCGACCGAGTCACCGTCGAGGTGCCATCAGTAACGCCTTCAACGGCACGAATCGTGGTGATCGCCTCGAGTGCCGAGATGTTTTTAAGTTTGTAGAACTTGACAGGGCTGGGGCGTCTTTGGCCTTCTCCGACATCCAATCGCTTCTGGAATTCCTCCAAGCGCTGATGAATCTCCACAGTCGTATTCACAATCATCACATTGTTGCGTTCGTCAACTACTGAGTCAAAGAGCAGTTCCGTGTCCTGCTCTCCCAACAAACTGCGAAAAAGTTGGTCGATCTGCTGTGCAGGGATATTCCGAAAATTGTAATACCTTGACTCTTTCCCAATTGAGACATCCAGAGAATCGGCCAATCGAATCACGTCTTTGATTGTTTCCTGGTTGCCGATAATCAAAATCTGATTTGTTCGAGGCAAGGGCCTGAGAACTGGAGCGGTCGGCTGATTGGCGGCCTGCCCAGCTGCAGCTGCTCCTCGAGAAGTCAGGATTTCAGTAAGCTGCGCCGCCAAGTCTTCTGCTTTCAGGTTGGAGACCTCAAGAAAGTGGCGGTTTACTTCAGGACCGGGTAAGTCAATCTGTTTTATCAGGCGGGCGATTTTCTCAAGGTAGGGGGTGTAGGCGGATACGACGATTGCCTTTTGCTCCTCCAGCACAATTAGGTTGTTGTTCGCACCTTGGGCCAGAAAGGGCCGAATTACCGGCTCCAAGGTTCGGGGACTTATATGCTGCAGGAAAAATGTCTGAGTCACCGCAGTGGGGGCACCAAACTTCTTTTCTTGTTCGGCTGCAGTTCCTGGTTGCGAATCCAAAATCAGATCGGAAGTTTTGACGATCGACTTCCACCCCTTGACCGCATCATCCACAATCAGCAAATCGTGCTTTTGCAAAGCGCTCTGCAAAACTCCTAGAAGCGCGCTCTTCTTAATGCTACCGGCAGATTTAATGTTAATT
>CAZDZX010000414.1:0-2883 GCA_964510005.1 uncultured Pirellulaceae bacterium | reverse complement strand
TGGTAGATCAACACCTTTCCCAACAGTCCTTCGTTGAGCATCTTGTTGACGCGCCCCCAAACGGGCAGACTGGTCGACTGAACGCCGACCTGCATGACTTTCCCGGATGACTTCCAAGTTTTGTATACGTCGATGGCTTCTTCGACGGTTTTGGTCATCGGTTTTTCACAGTAGACGTGCAACCCTTTGTTGAGCGCGTCGATGGTCTGGCGATGATGCCAGTGATCCGGTGTTCCGATACAGACCGCATCAAGGTTTTCTTTCTCGAACATCTCGAGGTAGTCGACGTATTTGGTCGGCGCGACGCCTAGATTTTTTTCGATGTGCTCCGCGGCCCGATCGTTGTTTTTCGTGTAGACGTCACACACCGCGACCAATTCAATCGGTTGGCCCAACTTGGCCCACTTAGTCAGACTTTTCACGTGGGCGCTGAAACCCCGGCCGCCGGGGCCGATAAAGCCGATCCGAATTTTGTCGTTGGCCGAAACGGGTTTCGTTTCTCCTGCAGTGGCTGTGTTGGTGGCCGTTACCGCAGCAGCGGTTGCAGCGGAAGCTTTTATAAACTGTCGTCGACTGGGAGTTGTCATCAATCTCGCCTCGTTAGGTTCTCAATCTGTCTAGTAGATAGTCCGATGTGACTATTATTATCATCGAATCCCTGACTGCAAGCCTGAGACTAAATGTCGGGTAAAGTGGACCGCAATTTATTGCAATTCGCAACCTGCCAGCGGCAAAGAACAACGATGCGTATTGAAGCCGTAGTTGCGATACCTGATCCATGATCAAGTCCCGTTATTAGGCTCTGCCGCATTTCATTTAACCGACAGCAGGCCCAGAGAGGCCGTGAATTCTTCACAGAAGGGTCGGGCGGGAGAGGCAGATACTCGTTCGGCGAGCAGCGCCGACGAACGAGCGGATTTCGCAGGGCTCAGCCAAGGCGGGTTGGACCGCGCAAAAGTCGCCGTTGCAACTTGTGTGGCGCCAATAAACAAATCGGCCGTAATTCCGTTGTCAGTGCCATCGATGGACCGCAATTCCGCTCGACTACCTGCCATGCAGATCGGTAAAGCGAGTCGAATGCAGCAGCTGGTTACCGGAAATCCCAAACGAATTGGAACGATAGTCGGTTCGCAATTGCTGAGTGCGAAGATTCGTAGGTGAACCAGGGAGATACCACGGTATTTGGCCGACTCGCAAAAACGGACGCAAGTCACTGCGGATGATTCCGTTGCGGTAGGCCCTTCCCAACGTCGGCAGCGGCTTATGAACCGATTTGCCTGTCGAAAAACTGCCAAAGCTGGAGCGACTGGCCCCCACACGGCTCTGGTAGAAAGAAGAAGGAGTTTTCGACAATCGACTAGAAAACTTCGGCGTCAAAGAACGAGAAAACGAAACGGGTGTCCGCCGGGTCAATGAGACCGAGCGAAAATCGCCGTTGTGACGGAAATCGAAGGGAAAAGGTTCGAAACTCCGGTCAAACAGGGCAGAAGGCAGTGCTTTGCGGGCCGAACCGGGCACAGTCAACACGTTGATTAACGAAGCCGACGACAGTCCGAGTGCGAAATTCGGAGACGTCTCGGGTTCGTCAGCAAGGCTAACTTGCAGAAACCGTCCTGATTCTCCCTGTGCTTTAAGGACTTCGATGCGGCAGTGGGCGAAATGCGATTCCAGTTCCATCATCCGAATTTTTTGCCGGTAGCTGTTGATCTCGTTCTGTTGCCCGATTGAAAGTGAATGGCCGATCCCAGAGTAGGTAGGCCCACCGGCCTTGGCTGCCGCGACTTCCAAACGCGAGAGCACTTCCTGCAACATCTCCTGCTCCAGACGTGATGACTCCTGTTGGAAATGCGCTTCATGCAACTCAAACTGAAACCGAACTTCCTGAGCCAACGACCGGGCGACCGAAGAACCTTCGTCGACATCGGAAACAGACTCTTGCTGCTGCAAGTAAACCATGACCTGTGTCTGCTCTTGCTGCATCCGCAAAAGCTGGTCGATTCGCCCCTGTAGAATTTGGATGTCTTTGCCGCTGGTCATGTTCTGGGCAAACAGTTCGTTGACCTTCTCCAATCGCCCCTGCTCCCGCGAAAGCGCAAGTTCGATCAGCTGGTTGTGAACGTCGCACTGCTTCACACTGGCGGCAAGCAGTTCGTCTGAAATTTGATGGTTCCCAACACCCGCATCATGATCGACACTCTCGTGATTGTGCTGCAGCCAATTCTGCAACGAATTGGCCAAAGCACGATGAGCTGCGACGAGGTTCATTTCCGCTTCGGTTGGATTCGTCTGCGTTTGAATCATGCTCTGCTCTCGTTCGACCATGAACCGTTGGAGCAACCCCAAGTCGATTCCTTCGCCGGCTGAATCCGTTTTAAGTTTTAGATCAGTGAACAGAAGTTTCCCAAGCGGATCGGTCATTCCATCGAAGATCGACTCTTCGGGTTTCGATCGAGCGTTCCACTTCACCGTTGCGGCCAAATGTTTCAGCAGACCGACGCGGACTTCCATCGTCTGTGTTTTCAGACGTTGGCGACGCACTTCCAACCACGAAGCGTGCCCCCCGGCGCGTAACTGCTCAAGACTGCCCGACCGAGTCCTGTCTTTATCCAGTTCGGATTGCAGCAACGCCTGCTGAGCCGACAACAGATCGTGGTAGGCGTTCGCACCTCGATCGTCCAAATCGCCAGCATGCGCGTTTGAAAACGCAGATATAGAAAATAGCAAAACAAGCAGAGCCACAGCAGATCGCGACATCATCAAAGTCTCTCAAAAAACGGGTTGGTCTCCCTCCATTGTAATTAGAGTAAAACCCCGCTTTTTTACGGACGTAGGGCCGGTTCCCACCGGCCGTCCTGTAAATCGGCCGGTAGGAACCGGCCCTAC
>CAZDZX010000413.1:0-2911 GCA_964510005.1 uncultured Pirellulaceae bacterium | reverse complement strand
GTGCGAAGGTCTCTTGCCCCCGCACTCCAACAACCAAAAACCTCACACCAAAAACCTCACACCAAAAACCTCACACCGAAAACCGAAAACCCTCACCCTAAAACCTTCATTCGAGTTACGAGCATGAAACCACCAATCTATCCATCCGTTGTTGTCTTGCTTTTCCTAACAGCGATTTCGCCGACCTGTTCCTTCGCGGATGACGGTGATCCCGTCGCGATTCGCAGTTGGCCTGATGGCGGCGTCACAATTGAGACGATGTGGGATCTGCACGTTGGTAGCGGTTTGACCGAAACCACCAAGAAGCAACTTCCGCACCCGCTTAGCTATGACGTCGATCAATTGAAACCTGACGAATTTGCAACTGTTCGCCGCCTACCCAACGAGTCGCTTAAGGTTCTAGTAAGTAAAGAATTTGATGCTCAAACGGGGAAGGCTAACGACATGGTTGTTTCAAAAAACCACCTCCCCAAAAATGAAAGTGATCCCAATCCAGACCACTACGCTGTCCACTTTAGTGTCGACGGAGTCGAAGTGACCCTGCTCAACCATTTGCTTCCTGAAGAGGTCATGAAAGAACTATCCACACCAGACGACAGCGCCCCTAAAAAAGAAAAGCGTCGGTTGCCGTTCGGCATTACTTTCGACATCGAGATCGACTTTGATGTCATTGTTGCAAGCGACAGTTCTTACGACGAAGCCGTTCTTCGCACAATCGCATCAAAACTCAAGCCGCGAATTTTGGTCGTCAATCCTTCGCTCAAAAAAATCAACGATCAAGACGTTGTGGAAATCCCACACAACACTTTGGCAGTGTGCTCGGCAAAAGATTCGAACACGGCGGGCACTCGATTCGTTTCATTGGCGGACGAGCCGTACCGGCTGTCGGCAGAGCTAACAAAGCTGTTTGAGAAAAAAGAAACCTCCTGCAAAAAATCGCGTGAAACCTTCGCCAAACTCTCGATTGAACAGATGAACTTCCGCCCCCCCAACGGGACTCACACGCCTCGTTGGAATTCAGAACACATGATGGGACGAGAACTTCTGTTCTTCTCTCAGATTTACCACGCAGTCGACCCGAGCATTCCTGTCATGGACTTAAACCCTCGGCAGATGCCCGATGACTACAAAATGGCTCATGCTGATTGGACGGGAGCAGAAGAGGCTCAACAAACCGAACGCGTCGAAGCGTTCACTCGCCGCTTCGCATACCTGTTGGACGGCATGGATCTTGACCGAAAGGCGAAAGGCAGCAGGTTCTGGACACCTCGCAAACTTCTGAAACAAATGGAGCGTCACTACAACGAGCACACGGCAAACGTCCGAAAGAAAATGCAACTGGACGAATGGCCAAACCCGTAGCGACATCACACGCCGGCATTGTGTAAACTGGTATGACCGATCGACCAGAGATTTAAAAGTGAATCCCTTCAGCGAACATTATGCACAGCATCTTTATCGAGAAACCGTACCAATTTGTTCCTCCGTTTAAGGTACGGTGGCCGCAAAAACTGTTCACCAAGCTAGGACTTTACCAGCGCACCCTTCGTCGACGCGAAGGCGTTTTTACGTGCGAGATCCGGAACTCCGACCGGCTGTCTAAATCTATTTCAGCCGGACACGGCGTGTTGGTCACACCCAACCATCCACGCCTTGCGGATCCGATCTCCACCTACAACTTGATTGCTGAAGTCAACAGTCCGTTTTACACGATGGCCAGTTGGCATTTGTTCAACCAAGGAGCCTTCGCGAAATTCATGCTTCGAGTAACGGGCGCGTTCAGTGTCAACCGTGAAGGAATGGATCGAACCGCGATTGATTTCGCGATCAATGTGTTGAAAACAGCCGAACGCCCGTTAGTTATTTTCCCCGAAGGTACTACCAGTCGCACCAATGATCGGCTGATGACATTCATGGATGGTCCGGCCTTTATCGCTCGCACCGCCGCCAAACGCCGAGCCAAAGAGGAGCTTGGCAGTGGAAAAGTCGTCGTGCATCCAATCGCCATCAAGTACGTCTTTCGGGGCGATATCGAAGCACGGGCCGACCACGTGTTGTCGCAAATTGAAAAGCGGCTCAGTTGGTCTTCACAACGCGACATGCCCTTGATCGATCGGATCATAAAAGTCGGTGACGCGTTGTTGAGCATTAAGGAACTGGAATACAAGTGCCCGGTCGTTGAGGGAGCGACTCATCGCGAGCGGCAAAACAACATGGTGAATCATCTAATGAACCCGCTGGAAGAGGAATGGCTTGGCGGTCCACAAGAAGGTGGAATTCAAATGCGAGTCAAAAACCTGCGCGTCAAAATCTTCCCGGACATGACAACCGACACGCTGTCGGTAGCCGAACGTAAGCGACGATGGGAACAACTGGACCGCACCTATCTGGCGCAGCAGGTGGATTGTTATCCCGAACAGTACCTGACCGAGCGACCGACGGTGGATCGAATTTTAGAGACCATCGAAAAGTTCGAAGAGGATTTCCTAGGAACCTACCCGTTGCATGGCGACTTGCACGCCGTCATCGATGTGGGCGAGGCGATTGAGGTTCCGACTCGGCGCGAAAAAGGAGGCGAGGGCGAACCCTTGATGAATCAAATTCGGGATTCGATCGAGGTGATGCTTGAGGGATTGGCCGACGAATCAAAAATGTACGTACGGTCAACGGAAAAGTAACCAACGCACTCACGCGACCGACTCGCTAGCAGGCCGCTGAAAAAGTCGAAGCATTTCGAATCGGCGTTTTTTAAACTACCGTTCTCAGCCTTCAAGTTGTTGAATACCCAAGATGATCATCACAAAAACGAAATCTCAGCAACCCAAAACGACTCGAATTTAGTTTTTCAGCACCCTGCTAGAGGCAAGCTTGGACGCCATCAACTCGCATCGTTTTCACGGTCGATGATGTT
>CAZDZX010000412.1:0-2913 GCA_964510005.1 uncultured Pirellulaceae bacterium | reverse complement strand
ATGCTAGGGAGATACTACTTGGTCCATAAGCGGAGTGGCTCAACAGGGGAAGTTCGGCTTGACTCCAAACGGAGCGGCCTACCGGATTTCGACCGATCGCTGTTGACCGGTATCGTCGATGATTGGTACTGGGTCCAGGAAGTGGAGCACCCCATCTCAAAAGGGGAGAAAAGGCAAATGCTCTGGTTTTGGCGTGCCTCAGCAGAGGAAGGTGAAATCGACGGTGCACTGGTGATCGTTTTGGTCCAAGAGAATGAATCGGATGAAAACGCGTATTGGCGAATTCGCGAATAGAGCTAATTAGTTGTTGTAATACTGTTTTTGAAAGCTGAGTTATGAGCCTAAATATTTCTCTCATCTCATCATTTGCACCGGCCGGCATGTTCTCCAGTAACGAATTTGAATTGATCAAAGAGGCTGTTGGCGAATCGTTTCAGGGCAAGCAGATCACCTTGGACGCATACATCTTTATGGAAAGCGACTCTGGGTTTCTTTCAAATGAGTTTGGTAATGGAAGGCAGATGTCTGCGTTTCAATTCCTAGAAGAGCTCCGTGGCCAAAATTTGTCTGACGTCGTCGAGCAGCTCATAACAAGAAATAAGTGCCATCCCCCGATTGCACTCACGTCTTTCCTGCCAGAGATCTCTCAGCATGTTGATGCGGAAAACGAGAAACGAATCCTTGATGCTGTTGTGGGCTTATTTAGAATTGCAATTCAAATTGGCGTTGAAACTGGCCAAACGCCTGTTGTGCAAATGGTTGCTGGCAATATGCTCGATCGAGTCGAGTCTTTAGGTGACTCAAGCACTAATAAATTTTGCATCGTCTCGGCAGATGAAAACAGTTCCTATCACATGGTCCTTCACCGGCTCTCCGCATGTTTCAAGTCTCTCAGCGACGAATTTGAAAATCAGCCAGAGTACTTGCTATCGCTCGACAAACTACGAATCGCATTCGAGCTTGAACCAGGGCCCCTTTATTTACTCGACGGCCCAATGTCGATCGTTCGGTTTTGCCAACTCATTGAAAATCACGAGAATCCTGCGATCCAGAAACACATCGGTTTCAATCTTGATATCGCTCATTGGTGGCTGAAGAATATCAGACCGGAGTTTATTGAAGGGCCTTTGAAATACCTAGCGACAGAATACCCCAACGGGATCGACGATGAAATTTTTAGATATCCAGAACCTCTGCTTAAAAATCGCATTTTCCATAGTCACATTTCGGGGCACAGCCGCCGTGCCCACTTTGGTGACATTTCGCTTTCCATGATGGCTGAGGAAGACAAGCAACTGTACATTGCATGGCTGTCAAAGTTAGTGGAACTCAGTCAAACCGAAGGTACCGAATTCTCCGGATACGTATCCTTAGAGTTTGAAGCGGCTCGCAGCCGAAGTTGTGTCGTTGATTCAACGCTTGAGCTGCTTAATTTGCTTGATCGAGCCAACCCTGACTAGATTTTCACACAAGTGCTTTCCGCAAGCATTGCAGAATTCCGGCAAGATACAGAGGGCAAGATGCGAACAACGTGTAGGGGAAACGGTCTCTTGAGCCCCCTTAGTAGCAGATAAGTTCGTCCGTCTGTCCGCAAACTGTCCGCAGACCAGCCAAATGGCCGCAAAACCCTTAGAATCGGGAGCATTTCCCGCATTCGGCGACAATTCGATTACTCAGATTGGCACAGAATGCCCTGAATGGCGAATAATATAGGTAGGCGGTTTTGGCTACTTTCCAAGGTCATTTTCACCAACTTCTTGCTTCCAGCCACCAAAACTCTACACTATTGCTCTCGGCCAACTAGCATGAGATCCCGTACACTGTGGCCCATTGTGATTGAGCCGAATCAACCAGTACTGAAAAAGCAAGCATGAACATTCACGATACCCGTCAGATTGCGTCGATTACTTCTCTTTTTAACAACCAGTACGCTGACCTGTTGCCAGCTTTTGAAGAAGTCATAGAAGAACTCCGCCTCACCCGCACTGAGGTGTCGCTTAGTGAGTTGAAGCAACTGTGTCGCCAGCGAACTGAACCTTACGCAACGCAACTGCAAAACGCCATCACGGCTTCGGAACAAGAGGTAATCGTTTCGGATATCTTGCCGAGCGAAACCAAGTCGAGTCGTTAGGAAGGGAGGGAGTTACCCGTGGCTGGCCGGATCATCGATCCAAGCCGAAAAACATCCATTGCACAAAAAGATCATCCTAGAAGTTGCAATCTCGTCCATAGCTTCTTGCGCGGAAACGCCTTTCAATGCCTCGATCATCTCCCGGTAGGTTTCTCGGGGGTCATCGTAATCCTCCGACAAGTCTTCTAGATCTGGAGATCCTCGGTCTGCCACCGCTTCAATTTTTACCTCGTAAAATGCTGTCTTGCCATTGGTCAAAATTGTATTGCAGCGAGCACAGATGTTTTCGATTGTCACGGTAATTCTTTCTGTTTTAGTATGAGTCACTACATCGATCGCAAGTATACTCGCTCGCTAAACGCTTCCCGGACTCTTTGGGCGCCGCCGTCAACACAATCTCCCATATCGAGTGGTTCTTTCATGTTGGCTTAGGAGGAGAAAGATCGATGCTTGAACAACATTGCATTTAGCCAAACCTGTCTCAAGCAGAGCGCGGGCAATATAGGAGTCTAGGCTAACGTTAACCGTCTGAGGCTACAAAGGCTACAGGCTTTTGACACTTTCGAGTTCGCGCGAGATCAAATCTCGCATTAGTTCAGAAATCCAGATGCCTTTCATCGTGCAGTGAATTTTCAACTCTCGATGAACATCAGGATCAAGTTCGACAGTCATTCGCACGGGTTTGACGGTCGATTTTGCTTTGGGTAGTTCCTTGTCGGCTATCCAATCGTCAGCACTTGGCTGTTTCGGTGGGCGAGTTGGTATTTGAATTTTCTTGCTCA
>CAZDZX010000411.1:0-2923 GCA_964510005.1 uncultured Pirellulaceae bacterium | reverse complement strand
CAATAGTAGATTGATGGTTCTCCGACTCAAACTTTGACAGCTTGGAGCGCAAGCCAGTAATTTCATCGAACGAAGGCCGCCGCATGACTATGAGCAAAACATCTGTCATCACGACTATCAACCCTGCCCAGAAGACGTTTGTCAAGAGTCTTCTCAACTGGCAATACAATGTGATCGTGGTATGCGATATCAAAACACCCATTGAATCGTGGAGCAAGGAAGACGTTACATTGATTTCTGCTGATGGCCCACAAAAATGGTCACTGTTGGCGAAGCTACTCCCCTACAACCACTATTGCAGGAAGAACCTGGGCTATCTATTCGCTGCGGACGCCGGCGCGGAGAGTATTCTTGAAACCGACGATGACAACTACCTCACGGCCGATATCAATCTTTGGAGGCAACTGAAGTTCAAAACCGTATCTGGATCGCGGTTGCCGAATATTCTCACGGAATTCTGTGACTACCCCATCTGGGCTCGGGGCTTTCCGCTCGAACTGATAACTACAAATCAAGAGAAAAGACTGAGCGACACCAAAGAGACAGATCTCAATCGAATCGGAGTCGTTCAGAGTCTCGTGAATGGAGACCCTGATGTAGACGCGATTTTTCGACTGACATCTAAGAATTATTCGCCCAACACACGATTCGCACCGAACAAGGGCTTCGTTTTTCCAAACGGTATCTACACCCAAGGCAACACGCAAGCGACTCTGTGGACCAAGCGAGAGCTGTTTCACTTGACGTACATTCCGGCATCTGTCTCGTTTCGATTTTGCGACATTCTTAAAATGTACGTAGCTCAACGCTGCATGTGGGAATACGACCAGAAGATGGCAGTTGTTTCGCCATTTTTTCAACAGGTCAGAAACGCTCACGATTGCATGGCAGACTTCAAGTCAGAGTGCAGTATGTACATGTGCCTCCATGACCTGCTGGTGCGCATCCTGCCATCGATCACGCTACGTGGGCAAATCGATGACCTGGTTATTGTCTATGAGCGATTGGCTCACGAAGGAGTCGTCAAGAATCAAGAACTCACTACGGTAAGAGCATGGGTGGAGGCGTTTGAGTCACTATGAAAAAGTTCGTCGTACTGGAACAAGGCAGCGAAACCAACTATGCCCTTGCCGGGAAACACAAGAAGCAATTTTCGACTGATTTCAGCGATGCTTTTCGCCTAAATTGGAAGGGCGACGGGAATGATCGCTACGCGGATTATTTCGAAACGGAAATTACCTGGAGCGAAGGCCGCAGTCGCTTGTTCGAAGAATCAAGAGGTAGCTATGAATACTACATCTTTATTGATGATGACATCGACATTGCGTCAAACACATCCAAAAGCGTTGCAGAAGAACTGAGAAGTACCCTAGATCGCTTCAAGCCGATCCACGGCAGCATCCCCAGTACGAATTGGCCACGAATTTTGGGGAAGTACGATGGCGAAGCGGTAGGAATGCGCGGAGGAGATCTTTGTGTTCAAATCTTTTCTCGCAGGTACGCGGAACTGGTGTTCCCCACGTGGTGGTCCGGATCTGGCTGCTCGATGTGGTATGCCCAGTTCCTGGCACATCGCTTGGCCCCAGAGCGTTCACTTTTTTTGAACCATCTTGGTGCCGTGAATACCAGGAGTGAAGCTCATCAGGACCGCGGCCTCGAGCAGTTTACTCAAGGGCGCGAGATCTCAGCTGCGTTTCGATCGGCCTTGCGGATGAACAACGACAAACAAGCGTTTTCTCAGTGGGGTAACTCGCGACATAACTCAAAGCTGATTCGCTATCAAACTGGAAACGACCACGCACTCAACTTGACTTGGGAGCATATTGCCAGCGTCGTCAACTTAGAGATGCTGCCGGATGAAGTTTCAACGAAAGCACGCCGTCGTCCTAAGCCTGGTGACAACTGAGCCGCCTCAACATTTTAAGTGGATTTCAAGGACATCAACTGGTGGAACCGGCACGTGGCAGACATGAGTTTGAGAATAGAAATGAGAAACCAGTATTTGACGATTCGCGGGAAAAGGGACGGTCTGGGGGCACAGCTGTTGGCTCAATTATCTGGATTGGCATACTGTGAGTATCACTCTCTAACCTATGTTCACTCACCATTTGAGAAAGTCGCTCACGGGTTGACCGCTGCTACGGTTTCTGCCGCAGAGGCTTTCTTTGGAATTGGTGTCGGTGAGCCCAACATCGGAGACTCCTCAGTTGCCTCCCTCAATATCGAGGAGCGTCTCTTCATGCCTGAGGTTCTTTTCTCAAGCAAGCCCGAGACGTTTTACACTGACTCGTTTCGCCAGCGATTGAGAACGAAATACTATCAGAAGCCCAAACCCGATGTCGGATTCTCCGCAAACAGGATTAATGTTTGTATGCATATACGAAGAGGTGATGTCAACAGCCGACGCCGATTCAAAGGCAGATATACTTCGGACGAGCAGCATCTGGCGGTACTCAGCAAGATCAAAGCTCTGAATCCAGATGCGATGATCCACATCTTCTCCGAGGGCCATCAAAGTGACTTCGTCAAATTTGCATCTTTGTCGAATATTCGTTTGTGCTTGAACTGGGATGTCCTGACAACGTTTCATGCCATGGTTTGCGGCGATATCTTGATCCCTGCCAAGAGCTCCTACTCGTACTGCGCAGGCCTTTTGTCTGAGAATACGGTGGTTTGCGATTGCATGACCAACTTTCTCACCTTTGCTGGGCAGCGACAATGCTTGCCACTCGGCTCTTGGCCAAGCGCGAACCATCTTGAAGACAGTCGCTGCCTTTAGTGTCGCCACGAATGTGGTCGCCGCGCATAACTGTGGGCTCCCGCCTAAGGCGATCGGCGAGTAAAAAGCTACCAGAAACTGATGTAGGCGAAAATTGGAAATTTGCTCAGACTTATCCGTGTAAGTCAGTTTTTTGGAGCAGTT
>CAZDZX010000410.1:1382-2923 GCA_964510005.1 uncultured Pirellulaceae bacterium | reverse complement strand
TTTTTCACAGCCCCGAAGGGGTGACAGCATGTAGCCATGGGCGTGAGCCCATGGATCGTTAACCAACCCATTCTTTTAAGCCCCGAAGGGGCGACAGGATTGCACTGCAACGCTTTACGCCAACGGCGCAAGACAGCGTAAGCAATGGCCCAAGGCTCTCGAACTTTGGGTTGCGGACACCGGAACTCTCTCAATCCCAACGGGATAGGATCAAACCCCGTTGGGGTTTCACCAACTTGTCAGGACGGGGCACCCAGGGTTCAAGAACCCTGGGCTAATGATCTAACCTCGTTGAGGTTATGAGCACTTCGTTCGTGGCCGCTGGCCTAAAGTAAGTGCCCTGCGGACCGCTGGTTGCAGCTGGTTGCAGGTGGTTGAACTTAAGACACTTCCACCGGCGGCTAGTGCCTTGCCGCTCATAGACGCATCCACCTTTGGCCATCGCCATCAGCAAATAGGGCCGGTTCCAAATCCACCTTTGGCCATCGCTGTCAGCAAGTAGGGCCGGTTCCCACCGGCCGATCTCAAACTGGCCGGTGGGAACCGGCCCTACATCGAATAGCAGATCACGTGTGCCACCCTCAAACCAAATAAAAAAGGCTTCCGATCCGGAAGCCTTTTCTCATTCGCTTGAAAATTTCTTTCAACAACTTGTATTGGTCAAAGGGTTAGACTAACCCGGTTTGTCCGTTCATCAGGTGGCCGCGAGAGCCCCGTCTCGCAGCTGCTCCATCAATCCCTCAGTCGATGGAAAGATCGAAAAGATCTTTCCCAATTTCGTCTGTTCCAACAGTTCCGAAAGAACTGAATTGACGCAAGTCAAATAAAGTTTGACGGACTTTTGACGAGCCCGTTTGCGGGCCACCATCAAGGCAGCCATGCCGCCACTGCTGAGCATGCCCAATCCGCCACAGTCCAAAATGATTTGTGAGAAACCTTCGTCAACTTTCTCATTCACCGACTCGTAGAACTCTTCTCGGGTCGCCTCAGTCAGCTGGCCTTGGACTTCGACAATGATCGTCGAATCGTCTTGGTTGGTTTTTGTTGTTTGGAAGTGAATCATCGCAAATCTCTAGTTCGTGGTCACACCTATGATGTGGACAGATCGTGGTTTCTTACCAATAAAAACCGGGTTTTTTGCTATGACGGCACTGTTTTGCCATCAAATAAAGGCCTGTAAGGTTCGGGAAATTCAAACGTCAAACACAATGATCGTCTTTTTAAGATGACAACGGATTGAAGCTAAAGATCGAACTAGGAAGGACCGATAATGAATCGCCAATATTGCCCCGAATCGACCCGACTCCTCAAACGGCTTGCCGTGGTCGCTTTGATTGCAGCGACATCATTCTTACTTCCTGTTGCTGACGCCGCTCCGTTGCAGCAACCTCTCGAGCAACTGCCGCCTCTACAGCTACCTCAGCAGCAGCCCGCCTTCCCCCCGTTTGGGCAGTTCCCACGGGCGCAACCATTGCCACCTTCGCAGCAGCCGCTGCAGCAGTTGCCCCGAGCCCCGCGGCCACGCCGTCAGCAGTTGCCGC
>CAZDZX010000410.1:0-1282 GCA_964510005.1 uncultured Pirellulaceae bacterium | reverse complement strand
CAGTTGCCGCAGCAGTTGCCACCTCAATCAACACAACAATATCCGCAAGCGCAACCGCTGCCACCGGTTCAACAATCTCGACCACCACAGCGGTCTTTGGATCAGGAAGAGCGATCCAATATCAACGTCTTCAAAGTCGCATCTCCATCGGTCGTCAACATCTCGACTTCACGAGTCCGAGAAGGAAATGGGAGCGGCACGATGAACCCCGACCGAATCCCGTCCGGAACGGGATCCGGTTTTCTGTGGGATTCATCCGGCCATGTCGTCACCAACTTTCACGTCGTTGAAGACTCCGATTCGGTCCGCGTTCGATTTACCGATGGAACAACTTGGGACGCCGAAGTTTTAGGAACGGCTCCCGAGTTCGATGTCGCGGTGCTCAAAATTGACGCCCCTCAAAGTCGACTGCGACCGCTGGCGGTAGGACGGTCTGACAACCTCGAAGTCGGTCAGAAGGTCTACGCCATCGGCAATCCTTTTGGTTTGGACCAAACGCTGACCACTGGAATCGTCAGCGGGCTGGGTCGCGAAATTGACTCTCGTGGCGGAGGCGCAATCCGAGGCGTGGTGCAAACCGACGCGGCGATCAATCCCGGGAACTCGGGGGGACCGCTATTGGACAGCCGCGGACAAGTCATCGGAATCAACACGGCCATTCTGAGCCGATCGGGAACCTCATCGGGTGTCGGTTTTGCTGTTCCGATCAACACCGTTCGCACCGTCGTGCCGCTGCTGATCGATGGCAAGAAGATGATCGATCGCGGTTTTCTAGGCGTGCGATTAGCACCGCCTCAGGTTTCCCGCCGAGTCTCTGAGGACGGTGTATTGATTCTGGCAGTCGGTGATAACAGCCCGGCGGCGCGGGCCGGGATTCTGGCTACGCGAGAAGACGACAACGGTGAAATTGTCTGGGGAGATGTGGTGGTCAGTATTCGAGGCCAACGCGTCAACGATGCAGAGGCCTTTTTGGGACATCTCCAAGCGTATCTTGCTGGCGACGATGTCGTGCTGGGCATCAAACGCGGTGAGCAATACTCCCGCGTCACCGTTCGCTTGGCCCAGCGCCCCACGGAACCCTAAGTGGCTTAGGCTTCCAGCCTGTGATCGTCAATGTTCGGCTTCAGCCGGAATGCGGATGATTCGTCCGCAAGTTCGATTCCGCTTTGTGGGAGTGCGAAGCCGATTGCTGTCACCCCTGTCGGGGCTTGGGTATGTGATGTGACTGAATTCCACGGGCTCACACCCGTGGCTACATGCTGTCACCCCTGTCGGGGCTTGG
>CAZDZX010000409.1:0-2923 GCA_964510005.1 uncultured Pirellulaceae bacterium | reverse complement strand
AGCCAAGATGCGACTCGTGAGGTCGCTGAAACTCAGATTAGAGCGTTCTTTGACGAGCATGGATTTGATTTTGGCATCTCGGCAGAAATCTTGCTGATGCATGAGCTGAATTCGAACCCGGAAGAAGCTTTGCCAATGATCAAGAAAGCGTTCCCTACCCAGAAAGCATCCGCTCTGGTGTCGTGAACAACATTCTTCCTTCCAGCGCGATCGCGACTTCGATAGCCGACCGGAATGTGAGCTACTCGCAATTTTGCTGCGGCATCGAGCGAGTCGCGACTCGGCTTCGATCGCTTGAACTGGACCGGGGTGTCGCTGTCGCATTGATTATGGATCGTGGCCCCGAACTGTACGCCAGTCAGTTCGGGGTGCTTTCGATGGGTGGATTTTTTCTGCCGATTGATCCCGCCAACCCGCTACAACGAATTAAGTTCCTGCTGAACGACTCGCAGGCGAAGTGCGCTCTGGTTGATGCCGCGTCCGCCGAGAAAATCAGGAGCCTTGGGCTGGACTTGCATGTCATCGAACTGGGCCCCGAATCCATTTTTGCCGGCGCGGCTGATGCGACCGACGCGATTGCTGCGCGTGATGCCAAGCCCATCGTTTTCCCCCATGCCGCCGACGATCCGGCCTACATGATCTACACGTCGGGTTCGACGGGGCAGCCCAAAGGCGTTTGCATTCACTGGGAAGCGATTTGCAATCACAACGAAGGCATGATTGACGTGTACGAGATCACGTCCAGCGATCGGATCATGCAAATGATTTCGATCGGTTTCGACCTTTCCATTGAAGTCATCTTTACGACGATCCGCAGTGGGGCCTGCTTGGTCACCGTCGATCCACAGGCACTGGACTCCCCAGTCACGTTTTTACGCTGGGTGCGTGAACAAAAATTGACGTTACTGAACATGCCGACGGCGTTGTGGCACCGCATCGTGCCGGCGCTGGAAGACGAACCGCTCCCTGACTGCGTGCGTTTGGTGACGATCGGTGGCGAGCAGATAAAAACAGAGCTGGTGGATCTTTGGTTCAAGCATGTTTCTCCAGACAAAGTTCGTCTGGTCCATGGCTACGGTCCGACTGAAACGACGATCACTTCCACGGTCTGTGACCTGACACCGAATAATCGAGAGGCGATCGGCCGACCCATTAAAAACATGGAATGCCATATCGTTGCGGACGACCACCGGCTGATCGAAACCAGTGGCGAAACGGGAGAGCTTTACATTTCTGGCGTTTCGGTCGCCAAAGGATACTGGAACCGCCCGGAGCAAACCGCTGCCGCGTTCATGCACTCGGACCTCATTGGCGGTCGCTGGTGCTACCGAACGGGCGACCGCGTCATGTGGGATCAACACGGACAGCTGCTGTTTTGTGGACGCATCGATAGCCAAGTCAAATACCGTGGGTTTCGAATCGAGTTGCACGAGATCGAGAACGCGATTTGCCTTCATCCAGAGGTGACCAATGCAATCGTGCTAAAATCCGATGCGAGACACGAGCAGTTGGTTTGCTATGCGGTCCCTCAAAAAAAGGACGCGTGTGCGACGGGTCGCGACGATGAATTGCAGCGACGAATCTGCAGCTCTGTTGAGGAAACTTTACCGTACTACATGGTGCCTTCGCGGTTCATGTTTCTGGACAAGTTTCCGATGACCGTTGGAGGCAAGGTCGACACTCGAAAACTATTGTCCCTAATTGAGGCGGACCAGAGCGATCCGCCGGAAACTCCTGTCAGTGGACTGGAATCGATTGAAGCGGAGGTCACCCGAATCTGGCAATCCGTCCTTGGTTCCGCGCCTGCCACGTCGGACACAACCTTCGAACAAAGCGGAGGTGACTCGCTGGCGGGGATGGCCATGGCGATTGGGCTAGCCAAATCTTTCCCTCACAAATCATTCGGCGTGGCCACGTTGGTTTCTTTTCCAACGGTTAACCAATTGGCTGAGCACATTCGCCAAGCAACCGACGGCATTCAGGACGAGGAAAGTGGCGGCCTCTACCCGATCATCAGTTCACTGGGCCAGCCATTGGAATCTGGCAGTCCAGTCTTGATTTTTTTGCCGCCCGGCGGTGGCAGCGGCTATCTGTACAACGACTTGCTCAACGAGACCATCAAAAGCAATTACTCGATCTTGATTCTCGATTCCCCGTGGCTAACGGGAGAGCTCCCCGCCGACGAGCACAAGCATTCGGCGGCTTCGATTGCCAGCGTCTATGCGGATGCCCTTGCAAAACGAATTCCTCGGAGCAGTCGTATCGTGACCGCGGGGTATTCGTTCGGAGGCATTCTGGCCTTTGAAACGGCCCGCTTTTTAAGCGAGCGTGGTTTCGAAGTGGCGAAGGTCATCAACATTGACCAACCTGTTCCCGCGGCAATTGAAAAAGCCAATCCAGTCACGCGATTGGCAAACTGGACTCATCGCTTGAAAGCTCCGATTATGGCTTGGGAGGCGTTAAGCTACGCGAAAGATAGAGAAAGAACGCGGGCCGGCGAACAAACCCGATTCAGCGACAATCAAGACGTTCTTCGTTCGCTTGAGTTGGAAGACATCCACGGCAAAATCGAAGACGATTACAAGCCCGAGCCTTGCGATCTTGAATTGCATTTGATTCGTGGTGATGTGATGGAAGCTAAATACCGGATCGAAAGCGATTATGGCTGGACGCCCTACTCCCCTGCCCTGTCCGTACACCGAGTCACCGGCACTCATTTAACGATCTTTGCCGGTCGGAATTTGCGGAAGCTTTCTGCCAAATTTCAACAGTTGGTGTGATCTTCGCGTGTCAGGTTTGGTTGCATCGGGCGTATCACGTTGAATCAAAAGAATTGAAAAACTGAATCCTTGAGAAAAACATGGGAATCATTAATAAAGTCCGAGAGCTAGGGATTGGGTTTGTCCTAGAAACGGTTTTCGAG
>CAZDZX010000408.1:0-2924 GCA_964510005.1 uncultured Pirellulaceae bacterium | reverse complement strand
TCGTCTTCAGGATTGTAATCCATACGAGTCCCATCCACGATTTCCACATAGCCGTTGGGAAGGGCTGGCAGAAACTGATGTGGCTTGAGTTCGACCGTGATGCGATCCAGATCGCGGCGAAGTTGCTCTTGGGCAGCAACCAAGCGATTGTTCAGTTCAATCGCCGCACGTCCGCGGGCCATTTCGGAACTACCGTACTGAAACGCACTCATCATCGCGCCGAGGATCACCAAGGTCATGGCCATCGCGATCAGGACCTCAACGAGGGTCAAAGCCGATCGGCGTTGGTTTTGAATGTTAGGTTTTGAAAAAAGCATTATGGATTCTCCAAAGGAGTCGCAGCTGCAGCCAAGAAGGCTACTCGATGATGGAACGTACAAGGATGGCATTGTCGACGTTGTGATTTCGGCCAGGTTCAAGGGCAACAGGAATCGAACGGTCGACCATATAAAACGCTCGGTTTCTAGAAACCTCGCCTTCGTCGGAACCGACTTCGCGGCCCAATCGTCCGAGCTCGTCGACTTCGAAATAACCGATCGTGACCCACATGGCGTACACGTTGGAACGGGTTGTCGCCGCCACTCCCAAGCGTGTGCGGAACTCATTGCGGAATGCTGCTGACGATTCCACATCGGTGATAAATCCGTTGCTGTTTGTATTAACACCTTCAAAAGTCCGCTGCTGGGTGTTGGTCCGGAATCGGAACAAGCCCGCCTGTTGGCCCTTACGCAGCTGGTCTGAACCTGCAGTGACATACTCGGCATTTTCAGCCGTTGTGTGGACGCCAAGAAAATCTGTTGGTTGCGCCGCACCAACACCAGGGCTGCGATCCGCCACGAAATTGCCAAAATCCAAGTTCCCAAAACCGCGCCGCAACGCATCCCAAACGTCGGGACTAAAAATTGTGTTCAGGTTGATTTTGCCGGGATAACGAAAATTGGGAATTGAATTTAAAGGTTCGAACACGAGCGGCCCGTTCGTGGGCGCTGTAATCGGTGTACTTAAAAATGTCTCCGAGCCAAGGAAAAGGTTGGGGGCTTCAATGAACTCCCACAGATGATCAAAACGAGAGGGCAATCGGTCGCCACCGCCTCGCATCACGCCGCCAAAACTAGGCAAATGACCAAACTGATCATCGCTAAAAAAGAACGCGAACGCATCGTCAGAACTGGCAGGTGTCCCCGGATCGGCGACTTCAGCATCCACTCTGTTGAAGTTTCTCACCACGCCCTCATTGGAAAGAAACGGAACATTCGCCAACTCAAGAGCATTGGCATAGGGGCGATTGTTCCATGTCAACCAACCCAACGGGACAGTGGAGTTGAGGAATGAAGCATTAGGGCCGCCCAGTGTCGATTCACCAGCAAAACTGTAGTCGAAGTTGTGAGAGCCATTCACGGCACCAGCGTCGGAAGTAATGGTCAAAGGACTATCAAAACGAAAAAACTGCCGACGAGCGGTATCCGTACCCTCAATATCAGCAGCCAATTCTCCCCGCTCAATGCTACTCAGCCGAGTAAAACCATCAGTAACACCACCGGCAAGACGAGCTTCAGTGGTGTTGCCCCCATTGGTAGGATTGCTGGTGAGACCGTTGAAAGCCAACAGGTCTACGTTCGCCACATCAATGGTCACGTAGGGGTTTGCCGTTTCATCAAATTCTTGCGTTGGATCGGCTAATCGCTGCAGCCTCAATACTCGAAACTGATAACCTCCGCTGCGGTTGTCTCCTCCCGAAATGCCATTGGTCCAGATCGCATTGATGTCATCCGCATCACGGTTGCCAGCACCTGCATCTGCCTCAGAATCAAAAGGCTCGTCACGGGTGTTCACTAAAGTGATGCCATCCGCATCGAGAGCGCCGTCCACGTCGGCAGCCACAAAGTTGTAACCGCCGTTGGGGTCGGATAGTGAAAAATTCCGATCATTGTCTGTAACGCCACCAGAAATTGATGAATCAATAATCGCAACCGTAGCCGTCCTTGAAACCGGAGAACCAGGCTCCCGAATTGTGACACTGTTCGCGTTCGGATCCAGCACAATCGCACGAGTGTCATCCAGTTGTTGCTGTGTCGGATCTATTCCCGCTGGAATACCGTTGAGCCTGCCGATCGTCGTTACACTCGTACCACCGCCGCTGGTCGCATTGCCCGATGGACCCAACACCAAAAAATCGCCGGGCGTGACTTCAGGAATCATATCTGACGCAAAAAATGCATCACCTCCCAACTGGGCGGCGGGGAGAGCAGAAGGATCTGCAAAAAAGATGGATCGGACAAACTCGTCCGCATTGTTTGCATTGGGACCGCGGTGTACCGCAATCCGCCAGACCGGTGCATTATTAGGTGCGGTGGCATTAAGATTCACCCCCGTCGTTCCCAGCACACTAGGCAAAATCTGAAAACCGTTGGCGCCTTGTGACTGTGTGTGCGGATGAACGAGTTCAATGAAGGCTGCCCCTTGAGGCACACGTCGACTATCCCAATCCATGTCACCGTCGGCAAGGGTATCTCCCATTGGTTCAGTATCCAGATCCTCATTCTGACGATCATGGAAAGCAAACGTTTCCGAAAACAGCAACTCAGGGCGTTCCATTCCGACCACAATTCCACGTTCAGTTTCACTGGTCGTAATATCATTGTCGATGGGAATGTTATTGAATGGGTTGGTATCGTACTCAAACACCGTCATGACCGAATCGGGATCCATAAAGTCTACGACATTGACAGCCCACTGCGCCACTGCACGACGATAGCTTTGCACAGCAGTCTCGCCGAGACCCGTCGGGTAGGGCGGCAGACCTAGATTTGCGAGACCTTCGTTCGATTGATTGTCCATGTCCGCGAGCAACTGTGCACCGTCCAGTCCCGAAGTTGGCCCCGGGCCACCAACCAATAACATCAGCACGTAAAGTTGCTGTGCCA
>CAZDZX010000407.1:0-2960 GCA_964510005.1 uncultured Pirellulaceae bacterium | reverse complement strand
ATGGACGCAAATACACGCGAATAGGGTTGCGCAGGGATTCACGTTTATTTGCGTTTATCTTCAAGGAACTGATTGCGTAGTTGGACATCCATTATCCTCTCTCACGATTCAAGACTTTATGGAGGACCCCAAGAAGCGGAAAGCATGGGATTTGAACCCACATGGCTGTGACACCGCACGGTTTAGCAAACCGGCCCGACGAACCGTATTCGGCTACTTTCCTGATCTCTTCTAAACTCATCTAAGCACGCCCCCAGGGATTTGAACCCCGACCCACTGGGTTGGAATCAGTGATGCTGCCGTTACACCAAGGACGCAAAATTTTTTGAACGGTTTCCGTCCGAACTCGTGGCCGTTGCCGGCTCGCCGCACCGTAACAATCGGCACAACAGCTCGCCTTCACCGTCAAGCCGCGGGGGCCGGAATCGAACCGGCGACCTCCTGATTCAGAGTCAGGCGTTACTACCAGCAGTAACTACCCCGCAGTATTTAAGACTTCAACATCTCACTCAAACGCAAACATCTATCTCTTACCGTTCAGCGGAAGCCGTGAGACTCGAACTCACAAGCCGCTTGCGCAGCCCCCTGTTTTCAAGACAGGTTCCTCATCCAGCCGGATGGCTTCCAAAGCTGTAGCGGGAGGACTCGAACCTCCAATCGTCTCATTAACAGTGAGCCGCCCTACCCATTGGGCCACGCTACAAAAAAAGGGTCCATTGCCTGCTGGCAATGGACCCTAGAAATCAATCGGTTTCCGGAATCAACAATGCACGCAGGCACAAATCGCCATCGAATTCGACCATTGGCCGAAGGCGGAATTGGATACCTGCTGTTGACTGAAGAAACGCATTGTTCGATTTTTCGCTAAAAGGAATTTTGACTCTGCAACTAGGACGCGATCGGTTCCCAGAAGTTCACGCCAAAAAGAAATTTTTCTACAGAACTAGAATGAGAAGCTCAGGAGCTTTTCCACCGTCAACGCATCGCCGTTGCCAACGTCATCGGCTTGGTCAATGTTCTGGCGAATGATCTCCAGCGTTTTGACCGACTCTTCGGATTCCGGATACTTCTTGAGTAATTGCCACGCCAGCTTCTCGCGCTGAGGCCATGGCTTTTTCGCATCGGCTACTTTTTCGAAAAGGTTCTGGGAACGCTTTGTTCGTTTGGCCAGCAAATCCTCAACCCACGACCGAGTCTGGGCATGAGACCACTGGCTTTTCCCCAACTTCTGACGGTCACTCTCGGTGGGCTTCCTGCCATCCAAGCGGCGCCCTAAATAACGAATCCAACCAATCGACTGCGGTGTCGGCCCAGCCTGCTCTTGCTGCTCGAGCACGCCCAACATCAACCGCAACATCGCCCTTGGCTGCAGCTTTTGCGGATCGCCCGATTCCAATAGCGACAGATACGTATCAATCTCATTGCCCGCGATCGACATGCACAGCTTCTGCGAATCAGCCAGCTCGGGATCCAGAGCGCTTACCTGACCCGTTTTCCGGTAGCCCTGCATCTCACTCGCGATCCGTTTCCAAGTACCACTGATCTGTTTACGATTGCCCGCATTGACTGGCTCGACTTCGCCTTCAAACATTTCAAACGTGGCTTGGTGAATCAGCTTTTCGGCAATGAACCGATTCTCCGCTTGGCCGCTGTCAACAAACGACGCTAACTGATCTATAATTTCTAGGCGTCGCTCCAACGCTATGTTTTTTTGCCCTTGCAACGCCCAAGAAATCGCACGCAACTGAATCCCATTCTTTCCGCCAGCCAGAACATCCGCGACGTATTTGTCGATCGATTGAAAACGAAACGCACCGCGGGTGATCTCCGCGATCTCCTGCAGCGATTCTCGAGACGACTCGCCCTCCAAAGCCACCGTGTTGACCGGGATAGCCCCAAGCCTTCCGGAATTCTTTCTGGCAATATCACGGGTTTTCGGTTTGTCGTCTCCTTGCTCGTTGACGAACGCCCCGTCGCTCAGCAGAAAAATGGCATCTGGCTTGAGAGCAAACGCCAACTTCAATCCTTCGCGGGGATCGGTCCCCCAACCCAAAGTCTGGCGTTCCACCCAGTCGCGCAACCGCCGCTTGTTACTCTCGGTGGCCGGAACCAACGTAGGCTTTTCCCGTCGTTTGGGATCGAACATCACACGAGTGTCTTGGGCAAACATCGCTACCAGAAACTCTTGATGGGGCTGCAGGCTGCTGACCGCATCCAGCAACTCTGCAACGGCGACGTCGTATCGATTGAAAGCCAATCGAGACCTGCGATCCCTTTTTCCGTACTCCATGCTGACCGAGCGATCGACAAGGAACACAAATCGGTTTCCTTTCGCGCGGGTGCCAAAAAAGGTTGCCGATTTGCCGTCGCCCTGTCGGCCGTTGCTGGCTGAAGCGGATGCATTTTCCGCCGAGGCACCGAGTTCAGCTAAACTGAGAGGATCGGTTGCGTCTTCTTGTTCAAGCTCATCTTGGAGACTTTCTTCCTCCGCATCACTGCCCAAGTCGTCCAGATCGAAGTCCCCCTCAAGGCCCGCCAGATCGACCTCCAGCAAATCGTTATCGTCATTGGCCGCCGGGGCCTCCGATAGATCGAGGAAGATACGAGAGTCTCCAATTCCAGCTTGGAAGAAAATCAGCGACAACGCCAACATCAACACCGTATGCAGCACCAGCGATGTCACAACTCCCGTGTTCCGCATCACCCACTGCCGAGTGAACAATATCTTCCAGTGAAAACGCTGACGTTCGCTCTGTTCGGAAATGGCGGGAACCGGGACGCCGGCTGGAGTCGCGAGAACCGGAGCAGGATTTTCCTGCTTCTGACTTTCAGGCTTTGGACTTTCCTTTTTCTTTTTCTTCTTCTTAGAGCGAGATTTTTTAGGCGATCGACGCGCCAAGGGCACGTCAGCAGTTTCGGCCTGTGCGGCCGACAACTCGCGAGCAACTTGAGCTTGGGAC
>CAZDZX010000406.1:0-2973 GCA_964510005.1 uncultured Pirellulaceae bacterium | reverse complement strand
CACTCTTACAGACCCGTTTACTCTTACAGACCCGTTTACACCGTTCACGAAAACCGCCTGCCAAACTGCCCTATTCCACACTGACCGAAAACTGTTTGTCGTCGCCAATGCCGACTTTCACTGTCCCCACGACTTGGTTATCCGCCATGCGTTCCAAAATGGCGGACGATAGCGCTGGCAGCAGCGACTGATTCACAATCTTATCAATATTTCGAGCTCCCGATTCAACTTCCTTGCAGCGAGCCGCAATTTCCTGAGTGACGGCTTCGTCGATTTCGACTTTGGCTTGGTAGCCAGATTCGATTCGCTTTTTGACCTTGTTTAGCTTCAAGCCCGCAATTTTTTGGATAACCGGATCGGTCAACGGATAGAAAGGCACCAGTGTGATTCGACCCAGAAACGCCGGCTTGAAGATATCCTGACGAATAAACTCTTCGTGCAAGGTTTCGGCAATCGCTTCCGCTCCAGGCGCCGTTTCGGGATCCGCACAAAGCGACTGGACCAATTCGGTGCCCGCATTGGACGTCATCAAAATGATGGAGTTGCGAAAATTCACGACCCGCCCGGTACCGTCTGTCATTTGGCCTTTGTCAAAAACTTGGAAGAACATTTCCTGAACCTCCTTGTGCGATTTTTCCATCTCGTCGAGCAAGATCACACTGTAGGGTTTCTGCCGGATGGCTTCGGTCAGGATTCCGCCTTTGCCGTAACCCACGTATCCCGGAGGTGGCCCCGTCAATGAAGAACCCGTGTGCGATTCCTTGAATTCCGACATGTTGATGGTCGTAATGTTCTGGTCACTACCGAACAGGTAGTGCGCCAGCGACAGCGCAGTTTCGGTTTTTCCGGTACCGCTAGTTCCGGCCAGCATGAACACGCCAATGGGTTTGTCGGGGTCGGCAAGATTAGCGCGAGAGTATTTAATCGTCTCGGCAATGCGATGCAGAGCATGGTCTTGACCGATGACACGCTCTCGAAGCAGGTCTTCAAGCTGCAAAATATTCTGGATCTCATCGGAGACCATTCGACCAAGCGGAATGCCGGTCCATGACGAAACCGTTTCTGCAATCGCTTCCTTGTCGCAACATGCATGCACCAAGGGCTCACCTTCCTGCAGCGCCTCTAGCTCCTTTTCGACCGCTGAAATATTTTGCTCGACTTCGTCCTGCGAAGGACCTTCCTCATCCGGTTCGGAAAATTGCTGGTAGAGTTCCGTGATTCGTGCGACCAGCTCCTTTTCTTTCTCCCAACGCTTGGACAACGTCTCAAGTTCAGCATTGTTCAATACGACTTGGGCATCAATCTCTTTGAGGCGATCGGTGTGATCAACGGATCCAACCGACTCTTTTGCCAGACTCTCCTTTTCCACTCCCAGCAGATCAATGGTCCGCTGCAAGTCCTCGATCTTGGGAGGGGTCGCGTTTTGACTGAGATTAATTTTCGCACAAGCGGTATCAATCACACTGACTGCTTTGTCGGGAAGTTGGCGGCCAGGAATGTAACGATTGGAAAGTCGAACAGAATCGATCACGGCATCGTTGCGAATCCGAATATTGTGATGCCCCTCCAAGGTCGAGGTGAGACAGCGGATCATTTGAACAGTTGTCGGTTCATCGGGCTCGTCAATTTTGACGACTTGAAACCGTCGAGAAAGCGCTGCATCTTCTTCGAAGAACTTCTTGTACTCGGCCCAAGTCGTTGCTGCCACTGTGCGAAGTTCGCCTCTGGCCAAAGCGGGCTTGAGCAAATTGGCGGCATCGCCCTGCCCTGCCTGTCCACCGGCTCCCACAAGATTGTGAGCTTCATCAATGAACATGATGATCGGCTTGGGAGAAGATTTGACTTCTTCAATGACGCCCTTGAGGCGATTTTCAAACTCACCGCGAACACCTGCGCCTGCCTGCAACAAAGAAAGGTCAAGCGATCGGATGGAAACGTCTTTGAGCATCGGGGGAACGTCGCCTTCAGCAATCCGACGCGCAAACCCCTCCACCACTGCCGTCTTGCCGACTCCTGCCTCGCCGGTCAGGATCGGATTATTTTGTCGACGACGACAAAGAATATCGATGACCTGCCGAATCTCTTCGTCGCGCCCCACAATCGGATCGATCTTTCCGTCACGGGCCTGTTGCGTCAAATCAATCGTAAAGCGATCCAAGGCTTTATTGCTGCTAAAGACAGGCTCATCCCCGCCGGAACTGGCGCCGCCCGCTGACGAACCCATCACTTGTTCTGTGCCTTTTTCGACGGAGCCCGCTGTAATGTCATGAAAGCGATTGACCAGATCATCCGCTTCGATGGACACCAAAGTTCCGACTGGCAGACCATGTCCTCGAGCATCCTTTAGGACGGCAATTAACACGTGTCCGGAACGAATCAGGCTGCCACCAAAATCCAACGAAGAAATCATCCAAGTATCCCGCACTAAGTTCACCATATGAGGTGACAGCCCAGGGGTCCGCGTGTTCCCTGTTTTAAGACCGTTGAGCACACGCACAATGTCTTCGTGAAAGGCTTCCGCGCTGATGCTGTAGTGACGCAAAATCAGTGGGATATCCGAGTTGGTCGTATTCAGCAAACAAGAAACCCAATGCTCGTTTTCGATGTCATAATTGGTGCGCGCAACACCAATTCGACCTGCCTCGTCGAGGGCAGTTCGGCATGTTGGGTTCAGGCGATTGACCAAAGTTTTGAGACGATTCGCAAGCATTGGTTATTTCCTTATTGAAGTGGAACTGTCAAAAGAGAGCTTCGAAGATCAGCAAAGCTCTCATTTGAAAATTCGACCCATCACTTTTTTGCTGTCATGTCATCCCATTTGAAACGTTTCAGCATGTCAGTCCTCTCTTTGGTTTCTGGAAACGAACAAACCCAACTATCAAACCCAAGTCTCGATTCGCCCAACTTTGCTGGTTTTACGGCTTCGGGTTGGACGGTCAATCGAATGTCGAAATCAAGGGGTCGCCCAAGGAT
>CAZDZX010000405.1:0-2975 GCA_964510005.1 uncultured Pirellulaceae bacterium | reverse complement strand
TCAAGTTAACTAGCGGCGTCCCGTCGCGCAGCTTGCCAACATAAATGATTTGCTCAGTCATCTTCGATTCCTCTGTTTCAGTCCGCATTTGCACTCTTAAGACAGAGGATTCTAGAGAGCTCTTACTTCGATTACCCCGGTAATTGTTTCAAAATGGAAGTTCTCTCAACTGTCTTTCGATTTTGTGGATCATGTCACATTGAGGGCATTTTCCTAACGCCAGCAAGTGAAATGGGCTACTCCAGCGGCTTTTCCCAGTCGGTTTCCCGCTTCTCGAGAAACGCCGCAATCCCCTCTTTGGCAGCCGGCGTCGTGCGGGCTGCCGCCATGTTGGCCGCGGCAATGCTGAGCTGCATGAACAAAGACTCTCCGACGGTGTCGTTGAGGAATTGTTTAGTCATTTGATAGGACTCGCGTGCGCCGTCGGCGATCGTTTGCGCGATTTCTTGAGCTTTCACCCAAACGAGATTTTCATCCACAACATGATGAAAAATCCCCAACTCTTTCCCGGTCTTCGAATCAACCGAAGCGCCTCCCAAAAGAACCCGTGCCGCCGGCCCAGAACCGACCCGGAAAGACAGCAGCGGTGGAGTGAGCCCGTGACTGAGGCCTCGCAGCGGTTCCGGCAGAGCCACTTCGGCACTTTGGGCGGTAACGACAATGTCGGACGCTAACGCGAGAGCCAAGCCGCTTCCGGCAATGGGGCCGTTGATGGCTGCAATTATTGGTTTGGGATAGCGAAGCATGTATTCGATCAGCGAACGAAACGCATTGACGTCTTCATGCCAAGTTTGCATTGCGTTGATATTTTGGCTAGTTTCTTGAATCTGCACGAGATCCGTACCAGAGCAGAATGTGTCACCCGCTCCGGTCAGGATGATGCTGCGAACTTTCTTTTCTGGCAGGAAGTCCTCGAGTGATTGTTTGAGCATTCCCACCATCTCACGAGACAACGCATTTTTCTTGTCGGTTCGATTCAGAATGATCGTTCCGCTGGGGATATTTTTCCTGATTTGAATGTGTTCAGAGGTCACGATGCTTTGTCCTTTGGCTGGTTGGGCTGGGAAAAAATGGGGAAGCTGGCGAACAGAGGTTGTCCTTTCTTTATCAATCTAAGGCCAAGGCGTTCTTGAAACCCTTGCCTTCTGCGATCACAATGAGGACGCATTAATTTTACCATGATTCAAAAGGCAGCATGATATGGCGAAACCAATTTACCACTCCAGCATCGAGGGCGCACAACATGGAGCCAAAAGCTTGGAGGAGTTTATTGTATTTGGAAAGAACTCAGGCGCTGCTGGGGTACAGCCATCCAACTATATGCTGCAAGCTGGAGAAGACGGCGAGTCTTTTAAGTCGGCCTCCGAGATTAAGGATCTCTTCGAGAAGCACGAAATGAAGCTGGATGGCATTTCGGCTCACTGTCCGTTTTGGGTGCACACCAGTGCTTGGACGGGAACCAAAAGTGGCCACCCTTTCATCCACGCCCAGAATCAGGACAAATCTCCTGAAGAGCTGGAGCAATGGTATGAGACCTATTGTTTGAAACTGCTTGACGTTTCCGCTGAGCTTGGCGTGAAAATCATCCCGATGTTTTGGGGTGTGGCTTTCGGTTGGGAATTGGCCAGTGGATATCCGTGGGGATTTTGGGCCGGTCCGGGTTTTGATTTAATGGAAGCGGGCAAGGAACGCTTCGTCAACAAAACCGCTAAAATTCGCGCTCATGCCAATTCCTTGGGCATTGTTTTGGCTCACGAAATCCACCCGGGCACGGCTGCGATGTGCGCCGATGATTTCAATTTGTTGGTCGACATCTGTGACGGGGACAAGTGCCTAGGCGTCAACGCCGATCCTTCTCACTGCTGGGAAGGCGAAAGCTGGGAAACACGATTCGAAAAAGTTGGCAGTCGTGTGTACGGTTGTCACGTCAAAAATTACACCATCCGCGAAAACGTGGCCCTGCGAAAAATGGAAGGCCAATGGCATCATCGTGGGATGCAGTTTACGGACTTGGCGACTGGCGATCTTAACATGACCCGCTATGCGGAAGTCATGATGAAGATCGGTTATGCCAAGCGTTACTGCGAGCTGATGGGTACCGAAACGGCCCCGCTGGTAGTCGAAGCCGAAAGCAACTATCGCGACGGCGACACCACCAGCGCCGAAGGCATTGCTTGGGTTCGCGACAATTTGTGCTTCCCCGTTCAAGAAGGCTCCTTCGAAGACGCGATGGGTGCCTAGGATCGCGGAATCAATCGCTTCGGTGTTGACGTAGCTGGACTGGTAACCTGCAGAGGCCGAAGGATTGGCTTTCCGAAGTCTTGCAACATTGGCGACAAAAATCGTCAACAAAGTGCCGAATGCCATGACAATGCGTTGGCGAGTGGTTCCCTAAACGGGGTGAAAACCACTCGCTTTCTTTCTTGCGCTTCGAGCTGTTATCGCGACGGCCCAGTCTATTCCGCTGGGTTAACCGGTGCGCTCGTTACAGGTGCGGGCTTAACGGGATACATGATCCCTAAGCAAATAACGTAAACAAACAAAGTCCACCCTCCCAGTAGGATGTTCAGCACCACGCCCTGTACCAATGTGGTCAGATAAAATTGAATCAGCTTGAAAAGTGGAAAAGCAGAATTCGTACTAACGCTTTCAAAGCCCTCTACACCAAGTACAGTATTCACGACGCCCACCGACATCACCCCGCAGTACAGGTCCAAAATGATGGCAACTGGGAAGATGATCGACATACCAATTCGAATGCCGTAGCCAATCTTAACGGCTCGGCGCAATCTACGGTCGGCCAGTTTGCTCCGCACGAACGGGAGCGACTCGATCCAAACGTAAAGTACAACGAAGGTCAAAATTCCCGCGACCATCGCGGCCGCCGAAATGACATCCTGTTCTCCGAGCACTGCCCAACCCCAAAAAAAGCTAGGAGCGGCGCTGATGCTACAAATCAACAGCCATTTACCAAA
>CAZDZX010000404.1:0-3003 GCA_964510005.1 uncultured Pirellulaceae bacterium | reverse complement strand
GATCTGACAACTTTCTGATGCGACTTTGCGACCACGCGCCATAGGATTCTCTGAACAGCAGTCGATTAGTGTCGATTCGCATCCGCAACGTAGAAGCTGGTCCCAGTTGCTGCGGAAATTATCAAGCAAAAGCGTTATTTTATGGAGCGGGCTCTGCAAGTCCGCCAACGTGTTTTCGAGCTCAAACACTCTTTGTGCACGAGTCCCCGCAAGAGCGGACAACTCAAATCCCCAATGGCCGATCCATGATTGTTGTTTTTCGAATTTTCTGTCTGCTGATGACGGCCCTCGTTTTTCAGGGATCGGTTTTCGGGCAACAAAAAGCAGAGCCGGTAATTCGTTTTAAGACTCATGAGGCCGTTACCTACAAACAGGTTGGCACGCAAAAGTTATTGCTGGACGCCTACATTCCCGCCGAGGGTGACAAAAATCCTGCGGTTTTGATTCTCTTTGGAGGCGCGTGGAAGCGGGGCAATCGAAAACAACTCAAGGGTTACGCCACGGAATTGGCCGGTCGCGGGTTCGCCTGTTTTGCGATCGACTATCGACTAGCTCCCAAACACAAGTTTCCCGCTCAGATCGAGGACTGCCGATCGGCCGTTGGCTGGATTCGCAAACACGCCAAAGAGTATCGCGTCGATCCGGATCGATTGGGCGCCGTTGGATATTCCTCAGGCGGCCATTTGGCGACGCTGCTGGGAACCACTGGCGAACCCCCGACCAAGGAGAACGGCAACGTCGACACGCGGGTCCAAGTGGTCGTTGCGGGAGGAGCGCCCACGGATTTTCGCTGGATGCCCGACAAGGGGAACTGGGCCAAGTACTGGATGGGTGGCAATCTGGATCAAGTGCCTGAAAAGTTTCAGGCGGCTTCTTCGGCTGCCTTTGTCGACAAAGACGACCCTCCAATGTTTTTCTTTCACGGAGTAGAAGACGCCATCGTTCCGATCATCTGGGCCGACATGTGTCGCTTGGCTCTCAAGAACGCGGGGGTCGAAACTCAGATGCATCGAATACCGGATGCCGGCCATATTGAGGCCTCCTCAAACAAGCCTGCCTTGAAAAAGGCATTTGAGTTTCTAGAAAAAAAGATCGGCGAAAAACCGGCAATCGACAAACCGAAGCAAACGCCGGAAACACCAGCACAACAGTAGCGAGGTGTGACCAGACCGCACTGCTTCAAACATATTCCCAATCTGAAAACGTGGCAGCCTGCCCCACCCGGTTGCCCGCTTCATCGACCACGTTCCAGACAATGGCCTTGGGGATCAGAAACCGACGCCCCGTCGACGAAATCCTGACTCCCGAATAGTCATCGATAAAGCCATCGCGGGTAACCGCCTCCAGCAACCTTGCCCGCTCCTGCCGATTGAGCGGTTCCGCTGATTGTCGCGACGGCAACTGAGTAAAGCTCTGCCAATCCATCTCGAACAACGTCAGTGCGGCTTGGTTGGCATAGTTGAAAATCGGATCGGCCTGCATCCCATGAGAAACCACCACCGCAGACGATTCAAACAGACGCTGGGCAAACTCCACGGCTGAAATTCCCGCAGAACCGGGAACCAACTCGCGCTCCAGCAACCGGGAAAAGCTCGCACCCAGCAAACCCGCGTGCTGGGCTTGGAATTCGTTTTCGGGCGCGGGGATCTGCATCGCGTCGATCGCCCTTAAGAAATTGCCGTGGCGCTGCGCTCACGAGCCTCAGCGGTCAGATCCTTGATCAAAGTCCCGCATTTCGCTTCGAGATCCTTGCCGTCGCGAAAGCGAATCAGCGGGTTGCCAGCCAAGGCTTTGCGGATCTTAGAATAGAGCTCCACATCCATCGGATTGTGCGGCAAGTCCCGAATGAACAGACCTCGCACTCGCCCCTTGGCTTGCCGTGTAATTTTCAGGTAGATCTCGGGATCCTTTTCGCCCGAATCGCCGATCAAGACAAAATCTCTTTGGGGGTAACACTTCATCAGCTTGCGAATGGCCAATCGTTTACCCAGACGACGGATTCTAAACTTCTTGAACAGCTCGTCGCGGATGCGAAAATTCCGCAAGTGCATCGTGCCTTGAGGCAGTTCCAGATCCTGCTTCATATCCGACAGCGGACCAAAAAGTTGCCACGGACTGGCGGACACGTAATGGAAACTGGCTCCCCGCTGTTCCCAGCAGCGATACAGATCCGACATGCCTGCGACACCTTTGTAGTTGTTCAGAAAGGTATTTCGCAGCAGTTTACTTTTGTCTTCGACGCAAGAAAGCTTGATCGTATCATCGATATCGGAAACGACGCTGACGCCATAGGAAGGCAACAATCTAACAATCGCCGATTGATGAGTACCACTTTCACCACGGATCCCGATCGTGACTGGCAGGTGCCGAACGCGGCCTTCGTCGCTACCGGCGACTTCGTTGATCAACTCTTGGGGCAACACCAGCCAACTACGGAAGTGCCCGTTGCGGCGGGTGCGGCGTTTGAGCGTAAATGACCGATCACCGATCGTAACTTGAATGTTCCTTTTGTGGTCGCCTTCGGCCAGAAAAGGGCGTACGCGATTGATAAACACATCGCTCTCAAGCTCCTCATCGGAAGCCTTCATTTTGTTACCGACGACGCGGATCAGCATCTTTTGGCGGCGGTTGAACACGACCGGCGACAGCCACGAGACTCCAGAAAAATGCAAGCGCCACTCGTGGGAGTCATGCTGGAATCCCCAAGCAGGGTAGATGAGCAAATTCGTGCTGGACATTCGAGCGTTTTTCGGACGAATAAAAGGCGTGGGTGCGAGGCGTTCCTACGATAAAGATATACATCATCGAGTGATCTTTGGAGTCCAATTTGGGATTGTGGTGGAAGATCCCCGGATAATCCGGCGGTTTCGCTACCTATGGGGGCTTTCAAAATCGGCACGATCAAACTACCGTCAACCTTCAAAAGTCGTAGGAAATTGCCCGGTAATGTTTAAACTCACGGCCCCATTCGAGCCCAATGGTGATCAACCCGCAGCGATCGAA
>CAZDZX010000403.1:0-3003 GCA_964510005.1 uncultured Pirellulaceae bacterium | reverse complement strand
AAGTGCTGGATTGAAGCATCCATGATCAGGGTGTCCTGCTATTGTGAAAAATGTTTGACCACTAGTTCGGCAATGCCCAAACCTGTGGTTTTTGGCCCAGAGAGACAGATTCCTGATTCAAACAGGCGGCGATGACATGAATCGATCAGAACACCAATTAGACTTTCGATATAAAACGCGGGCACACCGATCGCGGTTGCTGTTGCGATGTTTTGGAATGGTGATCGGGCTGCTGGGGACGTTGTCCGGGGCTGGTTCAGCAGACGCCCAAGTGATCGGCCGGTTGCCGTCGCTAACTTATTTCCAAGGCTTCAACGATTTCTACCAAGCCGATTATCGATCCGCTTTACGGTCGTTCACTTCCAGTGCTAGGACGGCCTACAAGTTTGGTGACCAGCGATTTTTGGATTCGGTCTGCGCGTGGACGATGATGGGCGAGTGCCATTACCACCTTGGTAATTATGTAGAAGCTCTGGAGTTGTACGATCGTTCATTGAAGTTGTACCTGACCTACACTCAGCGTAAGTGGCAGGATCGTCTTCGGTTGCCGCGATTGGTCCAGGAAGACAATGTTCAAATCAATCGTGCTCGTATTACTTGGTACCGACCGTCGCGAAAAGTTCGTATCGCTCGGTTGCCCGGCGAGATGTCCATGCTCTTTGGTCAGCTTGATGCGCAACGCGCGTTCCAAGAGGGCGGCGTGTTTAACCCGGCTCAGTTTCGGTCAGTCGATGTCACGGAGATCATGCGGTGTACGGCATTGGCGATGCATCGACGCCGAATCATCCGCGGCCCTACCTGCAAGTACGACCCGTTCACGACAGAGCTAGTCAACGGTCTGCGAGGAACCATCACCAACACGTCAACGGTGGTCGGGGCTTACAATGGAATCTTGAAGGGTATTGCCGCTGCCTCGTTGGAGGACTGGTCCAATGCGACGAATCGTTTGAAGCGATCGGTGCTGTTCGAAGGAAAATATGACCACTCGCTTACTCCGGTCGCCTATCTGACGATGGCTGATATCGCATTAGCCGAGGGAGGCGACGACATCGCCGAAAAACTGGCGTTGGAAGCCAGCTACCTAGCCGCAATCTTTGACCAATACGACATCATCGAGGAATCGCTCAGTCGAGCCACCATGATTCACTTGAAAACGGAGCGTTCCGTTTTCGTGCCGCTCCAGAGAGCAATCACCTGGTCCGACAATCGCTTGAACTGGTTGAACGCAATGCTTCAGGTGCGCCTTGCCGAATGCCTAGTCGAATCTGGTGATGGAGCGGGGGCGGCTCGTGTTCTTGGAGAGGCGTCCAAGTTGGTGAAACGAGAATCGATTCCCAGAACCGTGATCGCCAGTCGGTATCGATACGTGTCAGCCGCAGCCGCTTTTTTAAACGGGGATGTTGAGGATGGGAATTCCCAGTTGGATGCCGCGATGAATCGGGACGGCAATGGGGCATTGTCTCGTTTTCGGATGGAACTGATCAACACACTTTCGGCTAATGGTTCCATTGGCGAGCGTGAATCTGACCAGCTGTTTGAAGTTTTGCTCAATGATCCGACCGATAACGAGTGGTTGCTGGATCCGTTTGAAGCCATGTCTGCTCTATTGTTTTCTCGAGTGAACGCGTTGGAGCGTTGGTTCGAGATTGCCGTGTCGCGAAAGAACTACACCCGTGCGATTGAGGTGTCGGAAAAATTACGGCGTTACCGATTCTATGCCAGTCTCCCGTTGGCAGGACGTCTATTGTCGTTCCGCTGGATGCTCAACGCGTCTTCGCACGCCGTCAGCAAGGAAACGTTGACTCGCCGTAGTGATTTCTTCCTTAAACACGCCCCCTATCAGGACCTAGTTCGCAAGGCAGATCAAATCAATGCGAAGCTTACTGCATTGCCGCTGGTTTCCGATCCAAAATCGGATGAACACAAGCAGTCGACCAAGTTGCTGCCACAGTTGGTTGATATATCGGCTCAGCAGGAATCCTTCTTGGCGAAAATCGCTCTGTTGCGGGAGCCGGTTCGGATGGAGTTTCCTCCGCAACGCCGGGCCGAAAAATGGATCAAATCGATTCGGCCGGGGCAGCGAGCAATCATAGGAGTCGCCACGTCGGATGCGTATCATTCCATGATGGTCAGCGATCAGGGCGTCGAGCATTTAAGTAAGGTATCGCGGCGGAAGTTCAAGCCAATCGCCAATGCATACATGAAATCGCTACAGGTGGCGGACAACGCGTTGGAGCCAGAAAAGTTGGACGAAAATAAATGGCAGAAACCGGCTCGAAAATTGATGAAAGCGATTTGGCCGGGAGTGGATGTGAGCCAATGGACCGGTTTGAAAGAACTGGTGATCGTTCCCGATGGCTGGTTGTGGTACACGCCGGTTGAATTGTTTCCCGTCGGCGATCAAGAGAAAGATCCGCCGATACTGGGCGACCAGATTGCGATTCGCTACTCCCCCACGCTTTACTCTGGTTTGAGGAGTCAGCGTCCTCCGGCTGCCGCGAGTGTCAACGCAAAATCGGTGGTGCTGGCTGGCAAAATGTCGATTCGCGGAGACGTCGAGCGTATCAAAGCTCAGGTTGCGGAACTGAAAAAGCAGCAGCCCGACATCGCGGAAGTGAAACAGTTGCCTGTCGATTCCGGAATCTACTCCAGTCTGGTGAAGCAGTGGTTGGTGTGGGGCGGCCTGAATATCGATCGCTCTGAAGCACTCAGTTTTGTGCCGACTCCGTTCGGGTTTGCTAAAGGGGAGCGGCCGTCTCTGAATTCTTGGTTGAACTTTCCTTGGCAAGGCCCCGACACGATCTTGATGCCCGGATTCCAGTCCGACGCGGGGATTGGACTAAAAAATCAGCTTGAAGGAAGCGATCTGTTCCTGACGACATGCGGTTTGATGGCTGCCGGAACGGACGAAATTCTGGTTAGCCGCTGGAACACGGGAGGCGATCTTAGTTTGAAAACAGGTCGCGAGTACCTTCAACATCGAAAAACGCTGGGGGCTAGCCA
>CAZDZX010000402.1:0-3020 GCA_964510005.1 uncultured Pirellulaceae bacterium | reverse complement strand
GGACTGCACAATCATCATGCACCCGCAGGTCTGGAAATGCTCAGGTCACTACGACCTGTTCCACGACTATATGGTCGATTGTCGCGAAACCAAAAAACGGTATCGCCACGACCAGCTGAACGGTCGCTGGGTCGAAGCCAAAGACAAAAAAGTCTTCGTCACCGCCCCCGCCGCCGACGATGAACAGGAGGTCATGACGAAGCGTGCCCTCAAGTTCTTCAAACTGCGCAACAAGAACATTGACGATTTGAAATGGGAAGGCGATTCGGTTTGCCTAACCACGATCGAAGACCTTAGCCAAGTCCTCGGTCCCGACGCCAAAGAACTGGGCACGCTCACCGAGCCCCGCGAATTCAATTTGATGTTTAAGACTTACGTCGGCGCCCTTTCCGGCGAAGAAGGCGCTGCCTTCCTGCGTCCCGAAACGGCTCAGGGTATTTTCGTGAACTTCAAAAACGTACTCGACAGTACACGGCATCGCTTGCCATTGGGTATCGCTCAAATTGGTAAAAGCTTCCGCAACGAGATCACGCCCCGGAACTTTACGTTTCGATCGCGTGAATTCGAACAGATGGAGATCGAGTTCTTTTGTCATCCGGACGAGTCGCACAAGTGGTATCAGTTCTGGCGCGATCGTCGCCTGAAGTGGTATCACGATTTAGGCGTCTCTAGCGACAACCTGATCATGCGCGAGCACACCCCCGAAGAAGCCGCTCACTATTCGACCGGTACGGCCGATATTGAATACGCATTTCCGTTTATGGCCGAAGGCGAATACGGCGAACTGGAAGGCATCGCCCATCGCGGCAACTTTGACTTGCGCAGCCACATGGAAGGCAAGCTGGACGAGAAATCCGACACGTTGGAAGTTCAGCTGGGCGAAGACGGCAAACCGAAATGGAAGGGTAGCGGCAAGGACCTTTCCTACCGCGACGACCTGTCTGGCGAAAAGTACATCCCTCACGTGATCGAACCGTCGGCCGGAGCCGACCGGGCCGTGTTGGCGTTCCTCTGCGAAGCCTACACCATAGATGAACAGCCCGACGAGAAAGGCGAAATGCAAGAGCGCATCGTGATGAAGCTGCATCCACGACTGGCTCCGATCAAAGCCGCCGTACTGCCCCTTGTTAAAAAGGACGGCATGCCGGAAGTCGCCAAAGACATTTACCGAACGCTAAAGAAAGACTTCAAAGTCTTCTACGATGAAAAAGGCGCTGTCGGTCGTCGCTACCGTCGCCAAGACGAAGCCGGTACACCGTACTGCATCACTGTGGACGGTCAGACATTGGAAGATCAAACCGTGACCATCCGCGATCGCGACTCGCTGGAGCAGGTGCGAGTGAAAATCGATGAACTGACGTCGATTGTGAAACAACGTATCGATGGATAGGGGCTAGATTACCCACTACCAACATTTTTCTCGCTGCGGCCGAATTTGGGATAGAATGAAGGGCTTCATTTCAAGGTAACCGGATCATTCCATGGCCAAGCGACTTTCGGTAGTCATCTCGCAGTCTCCCAGCAAGAACCCTAAAAAGAAAAAGCTGGAAGAAGATATCGTGATGGGATTGATGTTGGAAAACGGCATCGACGTGACTGTTGTGCCCAATCTCTACGACATCACCGCTGACAGCTCGGGCATGCTGGCTCTGAAAAAGTTCGGCCAGAACCTTGTCGTGTGTTCGTGGCTGTACGAACGGGCCGCCCACTGGGTGCTCGATCGAAACGGGATCCACGGCCACATCGGCAAAGTCCTGCTGCAGAACGAAGACGATGACGATGAAGAAGATCAAGACGCAGACGGTGATTCAGGGGCTCCACTAAAAGACCGCGTGATTGATCAACGAGAGCTGCCCGATCGGCGGATCTACTGCTTGGATTTAAAAACGTCCTCTGTCGCCAGTGATTACGTCGAAGAGATTCGGCGGATCCAAACCGAAAACGCGGTCAAGGTCGTGGGATTGGGTGCGGGACCGGCGGTCGTGGCACCGCTGAATCCAGCGCCGCAACCTGAACCCCCAACCGACGCGCCGCCTCAGCACGAAATGATTCAACGGTTTGAGCAGACCGAAGGTCGACGTTGGTATCCGGTGATTGACTACGGTCGCTGCACCAACTGCATGGAGTGCATCGATTTTTGTCTGTTCGGTGTGTATGGCGTGGATCGCATTGACACCATTTTGGTGGAACAACCGGACAATTGTCGCAAAGGCTGTCCGGCTTGCAGTCGCGTTTGCCCTGAAAACGCGATCATGTTCCCCCAGCACAAAACACCGGCCATCGCTGGATCGCCTGACGCCGCCGCCAGCATGAAGATCGATCTGTCCCAACTCTTTGGCGCCCCCGACAGTGGCAAATCGGCGGACGAACTAGCCGCCATCGAGCGTGACGAGCAGCTTTTGTTGGCGGGCCGAGAAGCCGTCGGCATGTCAGGGCTCAAGAAACGCCAGACGGGCAATTCGACCGAACCCAAAGACGATCTCGATGCGCTGGTGGACGAGTTGAACGACCTCGACGTGTAGGGCAGCGTTTTGCGCTACGGCAACCTTAGTGAGCGGCAAGGCGCTAGCCGCCGGTAGAAGTGCCTTGAGCTCAAACATCCGCTACCGGCCAGCGCCGAATGGCACTTACTTTAGAACGAACCGATTGCGCTGCGAGCAATCAGCCGAGGTTTTTAGCCCAGAGGGCGGCACACCCATTGCCGTTGGCGTAAGCCAACGGTTTCGGGAAAGTCATCCCTCAAGCCCAGCGGGCGACACATCACGCGAACCGGATTTGCGAGCCGCTCTCTTGGGCCTTTTGTGTCGGCCGCTGGCCTAAGTTTCGCGAGAAGACGATCCGGTGGCTTACGCCACCGGCAGCGACTGTGTCGGCCGCTGGCCTAAAATAAAAGTGCCATTGGGCGCTAGCCGCCGACTGGAGATGTTTGAGCTCAGGGCACTTCTACCGGCGGCTAGCGCCTCGCCGCTCATCATTCAGAGCTCAGAGCTTGCTCTCTTTTTGCCGACTACTTTCGCAAC
>CAZDZX010000401.1:0-3024 GCA_964510005.1 uncultured Pirellulaceae bacterium | reverse complement strand
TCGATGCGACCCGCGTGTGTAAAAAGAACTCCAAACCAAGATGTCGTGGACACCGGCTCCGCTTCGAGAGGAATCTCTAGGCGAGGTTCCTCAAATTAGGCATGCTCATGCTTCGCGTGAGCATGGCACCCGGTTTCTCGTGAGCATGGTGCCCGATTCGTCAGTCTCCTTCGATTGGGTTACACGTATTATGTTACGCGTTGGCCCGGTAGCGCGCCATCGTCAGGTGAGAGAACGAAAATCTCCGAACCTCCTGCACCGGCGGCGCAAACCATGCCCTCGCTCAAGCCAAACCGCATTTTGCGTGGCTTCAGATTGGCAACCATCACCACCAATCGCCCCTCTAAATCCTCAGGAGCGTAAGCCGATTTGATGCCAGCGAAGACATTTCGCTGCTCGTCGCCACCAAGCCCCAGCGTTAGTTGCAAAAGCTTATCCGCGCCTTCGACATGTTCCGCTTTAAGAACTCGAGCGACGCGCAAGTCGACTTTGACAAAGTCATCGATCGTGCACTCTTCGGCGATCGGTTTGTCAGTCAGCGGTTGCGGGCTGTCGTTGTACTTGGCGGCCAGTTCTGAAGCAGCTGCAGAGGCTGATTCGGCGGCAACATCGTCGCGAGTTTCGTCCATCATCTTTTGAATGTCCTTAGGGTCGATACGTTTCATCATGTGTTTAAATTTGCCAATTGGCGTTCCCAGCAGCGGCTTTTGAGCCTGCTCCCAAGAAGTGATTTTTTCGCCCAGCAATTGTTCTGTTTTCTCCGCCAGTTCCGGAAGAACCGGTGACAGGAAAATGACCAATTGCCGGAATAGGTTGATCGTGACCGTGCAAACGTCCTGCAGCTCTTGAGCTTTAGATTCGTCTTTCTTCAACACCCACGGTGCGGCGTTTTCAATAAATGGATTCGCCCGATCGGCGGCAGCCAAAATCAACCGCATCGCTTTGTTGAAATCGCAGTCCTCGTAGGCCTGAGCGATCTCGTCGGCGGAATCAGCTGCTTGCTGGAACAGCCCGCCATCGTCGGGCCATTGTTCCGACATCCCCGTGGGCTGTAGGAACTTGGCACAGCGCGAAGCGAGGTTGACGACTTTGTTGACCAAATCCGTGTCGACTTTGCTGCGGAACTCTTCCAGGTTCAGATCGATGTCGTCCTGTCTCGTCCCCAGTTTCGAGGCGTAGAAATACCGCAGCGCCGACGGGTCGATGTGTTTTAAAAACGTTTCGGCTTTAATGAAGGTGCCATCACGTTTGGACATTTTGACGCCGCTGACGGTCAGGAAGCCATGGACATGGACCTTCGTTGGCAAGCTGAACCCGGTGGCTTTGAGCATGCCCGGCCAGAACAGAGTGTGAAAATAGACGATGTCTTTTCCGATAAAGTGATGGATCTCCGTCTGATCACTTTTCCACCACGAATCGAAATCTGATTTGTTGGCATCACACCACTGCTTGGTGGCGGCCATGTAGCCAATCGGAGCATCGAACCAGACGTACCAGTAGTCTCCCGGGCTGTCCGGAATTTCGAAACCAAAATAGGGAGCCGGTCGAGAGATGTCCCAGTCCCGCAGTGTATCGCCCAAGAAGTGGCCTTTGAGATAGTTGGCGACTTCGGTTTGCAAGTGGTCGCCAGATTGAGTCCACTCGTTGAGGAAGTCGTGCAGCTGTTCCAATTCAATGAACAGGTGATTGGCCGAACGGATTTCAGGAGTCGTGCCAGAGATCGTGCTGACGGGGTCAATCAAGTCCACCGGCGAGTACGTGTGACCGCATTCGCAGTTATCACCGGCTTGATCGGCTTTTAGGCATTTCGGACAGCTTCCTTTGACGAATCGATCCGCCAGAAAGGTTCCCTTTTCGACATCGAAAAGCTGTTGGACTTCTTTGGATTTGACAAGGCCAGCAGCCCGGATCTTTGACCACAGCTCTCCGCAAAGTTCTCGGTTCTCGTCGCTGTGGGTGCTGCCGTAGTGATCAAAGCTGATTCCGAATCCGGCGAAATCTCGCTGATGGGACTCGCTGGATTCAGCGATGACTTCGGTTTCGCTGCGTCCTTCCTTTTGGGCCCGCAGCATGATGGCGGTGCCGTGGGTATCATCAGCACAGACGTAGAGGACTTCATGGCCTCGCAGACGCTGGAATCGAGCCCAGATGTCGGTCTGGATGTATTCCACCAAGTGCCCAAGGTGGATCGGGCCGTTTGCGTAGGGCAAAGCCGAGGAGATTAGGATTTTTCGAGGTTTACTCATCAATTTTGTCTTTGTGGCAGTGAAACGTGAGCTATCTGTTTACTTGACCCTTGAAACAAGATGAGCGATTAAGCACAAGGTTCGGGCAAGGCATTGTCTGCAACCCGTCTTTTTACCATAACTGCCTCACCTCCCAAGTGCGGTATCAGTACAGCAGAGCCCATGTTTAAGCCGGGTTTGATCCTACTTGTCACTATCGTCCTTGTGGGCGGCAGTTTTGTTGCCCCGACCACGGCGCAGGTTATCCGTAACGCCCAGTTTGAAAATCAAACGAATTGGTGGTTTGGCTGGGGTGGCGCAGAGATCCAGCAGGCAGACACTGGCTATCTTTCAGAAACCAGTTGCAAAGTGTCCGGTCGCGAGCACCATTGGAACGGCGCAGCTCAGGAAATTACCGGACGTCTTGAATCCGGAAAAGATTACCACTTCCAGGCTTGGGTAAAGCCCGTCGGCGACAACAGCGGAATCATGCGATTCCAAGTTTTCCAAGCCGACAATCGAGGTAAGCGAGATCTGACTTGCGGTGAAGTGTTTGCTGCGAAGGGAGAGTGGACTCGGCTTCAGGGCGGATTCACCGTGGATCCCAATGGCCCGATCACCACGCTGACGCTGATCGTCAGCAATGCCGATGACGATCCGCAGAAGTTTGACTTTATGTTGGATGCGGTTTCGATTGCGGAAAACGATTGGCGTGCCGCTGCGGATGCGCGAATCGAAAAGTTCCGCAAACGGGACGTCAAACTCTCCTTCGTCGACGCAAAGGGTGGCGATCCGGGGC
>CAZDZX010000400.1:0-3057 GCA_964510005.1 uncultured Pirellulaceae bacterium | reverse complement strand
GTGTGCTGCTTCAATTTTCATTTTCTCATGGGCCATGTCAGGCACAGCCTGACCTACTTTTACTCGCATCCAAAGCCCCGACAGGGGTGACAGCATGTAGCCACGGGTGTCAGCCCGTGGAATTCAGTCGCCGCGCACTCCAAAGCCCCGATAGGGGTGGCAGCAATTTTCATTTTGATACGGCTGCCTGCGACGATCGATCGCAGCGCGCTCGCACACAGTGTGCTGCTTCAATTTTCATTTTCTCATGGGCCATGTCAGGCACAGCCTGACCTACTTTTACTGACGCGCTCGCACATAGGCCGAAAGCTTATGCCACCTGCCTGCCTTGAAAATCAAATTCGTGACGTTAGCCACTCGATGACTTCCCGGTAATTTTCGGTGCTGCTAAGCTCCGTTTGTGAGCCATCGGCAAGCCACTTGATTTGCACCTTTTCGGCGGCGATCTCGTCTTCGCCAGCGATCAAGACCGCATCGAATCCGCGACGGTCCGCGTACTTAAATTGCTGGCCCAGCTTTTTGGCTTGGGGGAAGACCTCGGTTGCGATTCCGCCACTTCGCATCGCCTTGGCCATCTGCAGATAGGTCGGCAGGGCAGATTCGGAAAACAAAGCGATCAACACGTTGGCGGTCGTTCGTGTCTCGGGCAGCATGCCCAGCTTTTCCATCGCCGTCAACAGACGATCCAAACCCAGCGAAGCACCGATGCCGGGAAGATCCTGCTTGGTGTATAGCTTGGCCAGATTGTCGTAGCGTCCACCCGAACAAACGCTGCCGATCTCGGGCAGCTCGTCCAGAAACGTCTCGTAAATCGTACCGGTGTAATAGTCCAAGCCTCGTGCAATCGAAACGTCGACCTGTAAATTCGAATCATCAATGCCAACAGCCGACATGGATTCGACAACTTGACGTAGTTGCCCAAGGCCCTCTTCGGCTAGCTCGTTTCCAGCACACATGGGAACCAGTTGATCCAGAATCTCGGCGTTGGATCCGGTGACTTCGGCTAGTTGCAGGATTTCGTCGATTTGAGCCGGCGTCGCACCGGTGGTTTCCTGCATCTCTTTCGCGACGGATTCGCGGTCGGTTTTGGCAAGCTTGTCCAAGGCGCGCAGGATCAACACGCTGGACTCGGAAAGCCCGGCTTTTTCTAGCAAGCCATTGAGCACTTTGCGGTTGTTGACGCGAATGGAAAATTTGTCGAATCCGATCGCTTTCATCAGATCGAAGATCACCAAGCCTGTTTCAATGTCGCTGGCGATCGAAGTCGTGCCGATGGTGTCAAAGTCACATTGAATGAATTCACGATAGCGCCCGGCCTGAGGCCTTTCGCCACGCCAAACTGGCGCAATTTGATATCGCTTAAACGGCAATCCTAGGTCGCCAAAATGTTGGGCGACAAAACGAGCCAGTGGTACCGTGAGATCAAACCGCATCGCGACATCGTGTTTGCCGTGATCGAAGCGGAACATCTGTCGATCGGTTTCTTCGCTACCTTTGCCGCACAGAATTTCGGACAGCTCAAGGGCAGGGGTGTCGATCGGCACAAAACCGTAAGATCGATAAACGGCTCGAGCTGTTTCCATCAACTGCTCGCGCGGGATCATCATTTCGGGCAGAAAATCCCGGAAGCCTCTGAGAGTGCGGGGTGATATCAGTGCCATGAGCGAGTGCTGAAATTTGAACTGGAGATTGTTTGAATGGAGTTGGGTAACGTTCGCCGTTTTGGCGCTAGCCACGGTTCATGTCAAAGCAGTATGGGAATCGCCACAACGGCCGGTCCTCAATTTAAGCTTCAAACCTGAACAATGGGCAGCCCCGTTGGCTCGGGCGTTCGAAACGTTTCTGGCTTGCTAAACCGGGCGTTGGCATATTCGTCGATTTGCTCAGGAGTTTCAAAGTACTGCTCATAAGTAAACGACTCATCGAATTCGCAGTTTTTTGTAGAATACTCACGACAGATCGGCGGTCGAGTCTCGTAGATGCCGCACCGATGATCCTCACGGAGATGTTTGCAAACCGTATGCACCAGCAGATACCAGATGCCGTCTTCGACAAAAATGGAGGCGGCTTCGTGCAGCAGATACCAACGTAGATACTGAAAATCGCTCCAGGTTCGTGGCAAATCGATCGGCAGCGCAAAATAGCGACAGCACTTTGCTGAGCAATAGTCGCAAAGATTTTCGTTGGGTCCGATGTCTTCGCGTCGAACGGGAATTTTCGGCTTGTTCATGAATCAGGATGGAAAAGCAAAAGGTTGGTGCACTGGGTCAGCGTTGCCGCAAAGCCCAGTTTAGACTAACAAATTGCTTTTTGAACCCCGAGCCTAATTGCCTCAATCCCTGATAGCCCCAACCTGAGAGAACGTTGCTCCAAGCCATCATACAACTCGAAACCGAAACACACGGGATTACTCAGGTTCTGGGCCAGACACTTTTCCTGATTGTGGTGCTGGCGGCTCCGTTCGTTCTGTTCGGGGTCGTGATGCACGCCATCGAACGCAAGATCCAAGGCCGACTGGCCAGTCGATTCGGATGGAGAAGCGTGCTGTGGACGGGCTGGTTGGGGACGCCGATCCATGAGCTCAGCCATGCGGTGATGTGTGTCGTGTTTCAACACAAGATCAAAGATATCGCTCTGTTCGAGCCCGATTTAAAGACGGGGCGTTTGGGGTACGTCGAGCACTCGTTTCATGCCGGCAACTGGTTTCAGGAAGCCGGTAATTTTTTCATCGGGATGGCGCCCTTGATCGGTGGCTCGGTTGCGTTGGCGGCCGTGCTGTGGATGTTCTTTCCAGAGCCCGCGGCCCAGATGTTTCAAGCGGGCCAGAGTCCAGACGGTTCGCTGATCAGTCATTTGGTCGATGCGACCGGTGGGTTGCTGCAGCAGCTTGCGGCTCCGGCCAATTGGGTGTCGTGGAAGTTCTGGCTGTTCATCTATCTGGTGTTGTGCATCGGAGGCCACATGGCTCCCAGTCGCAGTGACTACGATGGTGCCAGTCGAGGCGTGTTGTTGGTGGTGGGACTGGCCCTCCTGATTCTGTTTCTGTTTTCGTTGGCG
>CAZDZX010000399.1:0-3062 GCA_964510005.1 uncultured Pirellulaceae bacterium | reverse complement strand
AGTTTTGGGTTCGATGCCTCGTCCTGCTCCGCATGAACTATCGCATCTCGAAAGCAAAAACGGAAAGCCCAGCAGTTAGACTTCTGTGACCGAGTTGGTGGTACGCCAGATGGCCTTATGCATGACAAAGAGATTTGATTTGTATCGCGTATGGGAGATGCGATCCCTAAAGCAAGTGCCATTCGGCTGGCGCCTTGCCGCTCAGAAAACGTTGCTGACTTACTTAGATACTGACCAGGAATCTAAACGCTGTTTTCAGAAGCCCGACCTATTCCTTGTCAGCGTGAGGCGCTGACGTGCTTTCTCTCTTGAGTGGATCAGTGTGCCACTGGACTTTCATTTTTGGGAAATCAAAGTCGAACCTAAATTGAAACGCCTTCCCGCTCATGTCCGTGAACTTGTTCAGCTGGATATCGTCCAGCACCGCTTCATAGACCTCTTTCGAATAGGCAACCTTGGCCTCCTCCCGTTCCTTTAAAAGCTGAACATTTCGGTCGTAACTCTCCTGCGATTGAGGCTGGAGCTTTTCCGCCATCACCTGCTTGTGCTGGGCAGCTTTCAACGCCAGCATTTTCTTGTTGTAAGTTTCATGCAACTTCATAGCAGATTTGATTTGATCTTTATCAAGCCCCAACGCCTTGATGACTTCCGGATCCGTCAGCGCTGCCACGCCCAAGCGCTGCACTCTGAGCTGCTTCAAACGATCAATTTGTGCTTCAGTTAGCAAGGCCTTGGCTTTGACCCAGTTCTGCTGATTGGCCTGTTGGATCGTTCGCAATAACGCAGCTCGCGCCTTGTCAAACTTCTCATCCGACATCTTACGAGTCTTGAATCGCAAATTCTTTCGTCGATGCATGTTCTTCAAACGGACGCTCCCAAGGTCCTTCAGTTGAGGCATGGCTTCCTCAGAGAGGCCAAAATCTTCGGCCAGATGCTTCCTGACTGAGGGGAAGCCCAGCAAGTTGACCAAGTGAAATTCTTCGTATTTCGGAGGCACGTCTCGGAACTGTGCATCGGCGGTGGCACTCATCTCGATCGTCACAAACGCCAATACAACGATCCACAGGCCTACTTTCTTAGTCGTCAACATGTTTTCTTCTCAACGCAAATTGGGAAATGGTTCGACGATTCGCCACGAGATAGGAAAACCACAGACGCACGCGGGGAAATAAAGTTCCATCTGGAAACTGAATCTCCTACTCCTGCTGCGCCTTGGTCGTAAGCAGATTGTACTCTTTTTCGCTCAGCCACTCCAAATCGCTCCAGTGACCTGTGTCGTTGGATTGGGCTTGGCCCGGCGTTGTGCGGCCGCTGGTGATGATTTGATTAATTTTCTCAGTCAGTTTCGAAACGACAGCCTGATTCTTTGAGACGACATTCTTTTTCTCAGCCCGGTCAAGGGACAGATTGTAAAGCTCTGTCTTTTTCGCACGCGAACCGGGAAGAACCAATTTCCAATTCTGATCCGTGATCGCATAGCGAGTGGCCCCACCGGTATTGCCCAGATTGATCAGAGGCAAACGCTTGTGCTTTGCATTCGCGTCCTTTAACACGACGGCAAAACTCTGGCTGTCTTCGCCCGCGTTATCGGGTAGGGCAACACCGATCAAGTCAGCCAACGTCGCCAACAAATCGATTTGGCCAACAAGATCGCCACACTCCCGCCCCGCGGATTCAATTCCCGCAGGCCAGCGGATTAAAAACGGAACACGATGACCGCCTTCGTAGACCGAACGCTTCCCCTCCCTATAGCCGCCGCGACTGTCATGTTTGAAATCTTTCAGATGAGCCTTCCACGGTTTCTCTGGACCGTTATCACTGGTGAAAATGATCAAGGTATTTTCATCGATCCCTGATTTCTTTAGGAACTCGAGAATTCGACCCACATGGTGGTCGGTTTCGATCAGGAATTCCCCGTAGGCTCCACATTTTCCTTGGCCATGAAATTCAGGCAGCGGGCAGACAGGAAAGTGAGGAGAAGTGTAGGGCAGATACACGAAAAACGGTTTTCCATTTTTCGCGTCGTCGACTTTAGTGCCCATCCAATCGATGGCTTTGTCAGTAAACCGAGTCAGGCACTGGTTGTCGATAAAGTCGGGTGCGATCTCAAAACCGGATCTGCCCAACTTCTTTTTCGTTTCTTGGGGTGTCGAATCGTAGGGCGGTTCAATTCTGTAATCTTCGTGCCGTGGATTTTTCTTTTTGTTGCTGTACAAAGTCGGAGGAACGGCAGCGCGACGGCCTTCGAACCACGCCAAGACTCCATAATTCAACGAGGCAGGAATTCCGTAAAAGTACTCAAAGCCTTTATCCAAGGGCATATCTTTGACCGGTTTCGACCAATCTCGATTGCCCGCTTTGCCAGGAAAGTCCATCCCCAGATGCCACTTGCCAACCATCGCAGTGTGGTAGCCGTTTTCTTTTAGCAGCGAAGCGATCGTTACCCTGCCATCCGCAATCAAACATTTCGCTTCAGCGCCAAGGACGCTTTTCTTCATGCGGGTTCGCCACGAATAACGCCCTGTTAACAAACCGTATCGCGACGGAGTGCAAATCGAATCCGAGCTATGACCATTGGTAAATGCCACGCCTTCTTTAGCCAGCCGGTCAAAATTGGGAGTCTGAAATTTGCACTCTGGGTTGAGAGCACTTACGTCTCCGTAACCCTGGTCGTCGGTGTAAATAATGATAATGTTCGGCTTGGCCGGTTCGACCTTTTCGACAGGATCGGCCGCGCTGGCTACCGATGCCAATTCATCGCAGTCCGCGATATTGGGCCCGACCAAGCAAGACAAAAGCAGCCCCGCAAAAAAACAAACCCGTAAGGCGATGCAACTGCCCAAACAACTTCGCGTTTGCTGAAACTGCGATTCATGGCCACGCTTTTTCATCTTCTACCTTTTCTTGCTCGTTGGCGATCGCGAAGGCTGTCGCCTTGGAGTGCATGCGAATGCTTCGGATTTTTATTTGTCGGTCGATTTTTCTCAACCATCAATCTTGACGACCCTAAAATGAAAGGTCAAGTGAAACAGAAAGCCCCAATCGATTGAACTCTGTTGCCA
>CAZDZX010000398.1:0-3065 GCA_964510005.1 uncultured Pirellulaceae bacterium | reverse complement strand
GCGACAGAGGCGAGGGAACAGAAATTGCCTTGAATTCGGTCGGAGGCTAACACGCAACTCTCCTTGTTTTGCATCGCTCAAGAATATTTTTTTGTGATCTTCAGACTGTTTCAGCAAAATCACATTCGCTTCACAGACAGCCTGGCCAAATTCCATTTTGGACAGAAACACGCGAATCCGCGTGCCAAATGGCTCTTTCACAGCTCAAACTGAGCGAGGAAAAGCCATTTGCTGCGGCGTAATTACTTGGATTGCCAGACGGCGTCAACACCAATCACCAAAACACCAAAGAATATTGGCAAGCGTGATAGCAGTTTTCTCAAACACACGTGGCCATCGATGTGCTAGGCTGATTCGCCAGTTAGAAAGCGTGTCCCAATCCCGTTCAGCCCAATATGACCGAATCAAACCAGCCAAAAACGCCCGCAGAAAAACCAGAACCCACGATTCATTTGGATCAATTTTTGAAAACCTGCGGAGTCGCCACAGGTGGGCAGGCAAAATTAATGATTCAAGGCGGCGAAATATTGGTCAACGGGGAAGTCGAAACTCGTCGCCGCAAACAACTCCGAGTCGGGGATGAAGTTGATTGGGACGGAATCGTTTATGTCGTTTCGATGGCCGACCCCGAACACACCGAGGAAACGTAGGCCTTCGTTACAACTCAATTTCACGTTGAGCCATTTGGCGTAGCCACGATTGAGCGTGCACTTACCGTGGCTATCGCAAGCCGACTTCCCGTGCCGACTCGCATTTTCAGATGTAACAAAACACGAGACTGACCGGCCATGATGGCAATTACCAGATCTGGATTCGGCTCGCTGGAAGCCGGAACAGTTGATCCCCGTCTTTCACATCGAAAGCTTTGTAGAACGCATCGATATTAGTGACCGGTCCATTGGTTCGGTACCGTGATGGCGAATGCGGATCGGTCAGCAACCGCTTGACCATCTCTGCATCTCGATACTTACGCTGCCAGACGCGACTCCAGCCAACAAAAAACAACTGCTCAGGAGTCCAACCGGCAACATTTTCTCGTGGCTTGCCCTGCTGCGAATATTGCAAAGCCTTGAATGCGATCGACAACCCCGCTAGGTCCGCAATATTCTCTCCTAACGTAAGTTCACCATTAACCGGCTTGCCGGGCAACGGTTCGAATTTGGCGAACTGATCAACCAATTTCGAAGTAAGCTCGGCGAAGGCATTGCGATCATCGTCAGTCCACCAATTATTCAAGTTCCCGTCGCCATCGTACTTGCTTCCTTGGTCGTCAAACGCATGACTGATTTCATGCCCAATCACGGCTCCAATACCACCGTAATTCAATGCGTCCGGAGCTTCCAAGTCAAAAAACGGCGACTGCAAAATCGCGGCGGGGAACACGATCTCATTTCTTAACGGATTGTAATACGCATTCACCGTTTGAGGCGTCATACTCCATTCCTGCCGATCAACCGGCTGACCTAACCGGCTGACATTGCGGAGATGTTCCACTCGACTGGAACGAATCACATTCCCTACGAGGTCATCCCGCTTAACCTCCAGCGAAGAATAGTCTCGCCATTTTTCAGTGTAGCCGATTTTCGTACCGATCTTTTTCAACTTCTGACGAGCTCTTTCCTTAGTCGCGTCCGTCATCCAAGTCAGTTTGTCCACGCTTTCATCAAATGCGCGCATCAAGTTTCCGACCAAAGCATCCATTTCTTGCTTGGCTTTTTCAGTGAAGTACTTTTCAACGTACAATTCCCCCACCGCATCGCCTAAAGCACCGAAGCCACGAGTACCCGCGATTGAGTTAACCGCTCGCTTCCATCGCGGCTTTTGCTCAGGGACGCCTGCCAACTTTCGTTGATAGAAATCAAAGCGGGCTGCAACGAATGCCTCGGACAAATACGGCGAAAACGCATCAGCAATGCGAAACTTGAGATACTCCTGCCATCGCTCGACAGGCACCGACTCCAACATCGGCGCGACGCCTTCAAAAAAGCTGGGCGTTCCAACGATCAGCTCGCTCGGTGGCTCAATCAAATTAGCCTGAACCAAAGCTGACCAGTCAACACCTGATGCTTTCTCAGACCATTGCTCCAATGAAAACTTGTTGTAACGCAACTCGGCCTGGCGCAACTTCACCCGTTCCCAACTGATCTTGGCCAACTGAGTTTCCAACGCTAACAGGTTGGCCGCAGCAGTTTTCGGGGCTGAATGCTTGATCATCCGAAACAAACTTGTCGCATACTCAATGAACGCATCTCGCGCTTCGACCGATGATTTCTCATCGTTCAAATAGTAATCGCGATCCGGCAACGTTAGGCCACTCTGGATGATGTGCAAAGCGTAAGTGTTTGAATCCTTCGCGTCTTGACTGACATAGACTCCAACCGGTGAATCGACATTGCGGGAACTGAGATATCCGAAGTGCTTCCAAATCTCGGCTGGTGTCTTCAAACCTTCAACCGTCTCCAGCATCGGCACGATCGGCTGAATGCCCAAACTATTAACGCTTTCGGCGTCCATATAACTCCGGTAGAAGTCGCCGACCTTCTGCTTGACAGACCCAAGTGCGTGTTCACCCTCCGCTGTCTCCTCAATCAGTTCACGAATTCGTTGTTGCGACAAATCCGCCAGTTTGCCGAATGTGCCGTAGTCCGATTTATCCGAAGGGATCTCCGTTATCTTCAACCATGTTCCATTGACGTGCTCAAACAAGTCGTCCTGAACTCTTACGGACCGATCGAAATCGGCGACATCCAACGGAGCCTTGGTGGCATCCTGCCCCGTAGCGTTGAGCCCCATTACGAGCGAGCAAAACGCAAAGAAAAACGTGTTGAAAAACCTAGGAACAGTCACTCGGGAACTTGAGCGAAACAACAGCAACATTAGAACTCCATTCAAAAATTTGATCCGGCAGGAAAAGCTCCATGACCTTTATTGGGCTAGACGGTCATTGGGCCACACGGTCACGATTCAATCAACCAGCCGGGGATACTTACTCCGACTTGCTGCAAAGATCAATTGGCAGGGGCATCCAATTCCAATCGAATTTCAGCGGCCGGATCCTCGCTCGT
>CAZDZX010000397.1:0-3108 GCA_964510005.1 uncultured Pirellulaceae bacterium | reverse complement strand
GGCTCAACCGCCTCATAGGTCTTTGAGCTCATGTCGCTTTTTTGCGACGCACGTCTTTTCGCAGACTTTTTTCCTTTGTTGCGACCTTTACCCCAGCGGAGGACGCCACTGCGAGGCGCGAGGCGGCGGATTGGCCGGGTAGGTGGAGTCAGGCACATGCTCACCAGCAGGTTGGTCATCGTTGCCCAAACGGTGGCAAGGCCAGACCGAACCATCGGCACAAAGCTGAACGCTCGCCGCCAAGCCCGGCGGAAAAGGTGGATGCGAACACGATGCTCGTCCTGTCGCTTGAGCCAGCGTTGATCTGAGTCATTTCCTCGTTGCAATGCCTTCTTTGTGTAGCGTCCAATGCTGCGAGAAATTGAAGAGAAATGTCGATTGTTGCGGCGAAACATGTAGCTTAACTCCAATAATTTGTCTCTTTGGGTATCTTCCCCAGTCGCTTCCTTGGCACGAGCCAGTGGTTGCAGATCGCTTTAACGCCCTATAGCAATTGAAAATGCAACAAGGCATTGAAACGATAAACAAGGCATTGAAACGATGATGACGCGTATCGTAAAAGGATAAAAAACCAATGCAAGAAAATTCATGAACGATTTGCCAGCACGATACTTGCACGCATTGGGCTGGGGGGCGTGGAATCTGGCAAAGTCAGACCGAGTCTACTTATGTCGTTTTGAGACAGCACGATCTGTAGGACTGGCGTTCGAAATCCTAGTTGAGCTTGTTAAAACCAATGGTTTGAAACTCTTGCGCATCAAAAAGTTATAAAACAGGCGCGTGAAAAGTGAGTGTTCGTCGAGTTGCCAAGGACGTCGGACGATCGTTTCTCTTGCCAAAAAATGTCCAGCGAAAGTCAAGAAAAAGAGCAAAGAAATAGGACGCACGACAGACGCATGCTGGCGTTGTGAGCCTCTTTTTTCAAAATGGTCGGCAAGAGGTGGCTTTTATGTCGTGATTGACTAACTGCATCGAGTTGATTAACGTACGGGGCGGGAGCGCACGATACATGCAGTTGGTTTTGGCATTTGGGCGTTGCTGGAGATGTGTACGGTTTATCACTTTGTTGGGGAGGGTAGCATTGTCCGCTAGGGACGTGGCGCTGTCCGTAGGCGGTTTTCTTTTCTTGGGGATAGGACGGAGTTCTTTTGGCGGAGTAGATTTCACCGGTGAGTTGTGGACGAGGTTGTGGGCGTTTAGGCGTGTCGGCAACTCTCGAACCCACTAGACGCGGCTACGTTTTTATTTTTTGTGGCATTAGGCGGCCGGCGGGGATCGATTGCGTGGTCAATCTATTTTGATTGGAAACGTCGTTGGATGCGTGAAATGAAGCGAACTTGTCTTCACGGTTCAGGTCGCCTTGGCGGACAGCGTTCAGACCTATTCGAGGAAAAATAGTGTGGCGTGGTTGCCAATCTTGTGGGGATTTTAATGAGCTGGTCGTTAGAGGATGTCAGGCGAAGCTACGTTTGCAATCAAGGATTGTTGAAGTTTTTTCGCGAACGGAAGGGTTGGTCGCAACAACAGCTTGCCAGTGAATCGGGCGTCAGTGTTCGAGTCATCTGCAAGGTAGAAGGGGGGGAAAGTGTTTCCGCAAAGTCAATCGAGCGAATCGCGACGGCTTTATGTTGTGAAGACCGTGTAGTTTATCCCGAGGATCTGATAAGTTATCCAGTGGAATTGGCCAAAGCTTTCGTCGCGTCAGTCCACGAGTATCGGGAGCGAAGGTTCGAAGGATGTGGATGCGAGGTTGAAGCTGAAGCAGTGTTTCGTGTCGTGGGTGATCCAGAGCGAATTCCACTGGCTGGTAACTATGCCGGTTTGGAAGAATACAAAGAGGCGTTGGGGAGTTTTCTCAGCGTTTTTGAGCATGCACCTTCCTTTGATCCCAAGGTGGGATACGAGTGTTTCTGCAAAGGAAATGATGTTGTGCTATGCGGGGATATGGAGTTTTGGCCTATTGCAGGCGATGGGGAAGCTCAGTCGTTCCGTCATCGGCATCGGTTCCGGTTTCGCCGGGGGAGACTATGGTCTTCTGAAGAACAATACAGTGTGGAAGACGATGGCAGGCTTGCTTCCGGGTCAGAAACGGCTGACGTTCGATGAGACTGGCGGTTTCGAGCTAAAGCTTGGGGTTCGCTTAAATTTCATGCTGTTTTGTCATTTTTTTGAATTATTTGTGACACGATTCTCGTGGTTTATCGCCTTGTTAGTTGGAAGGGATACTATTTAGCGTGTGGGGTTAAGCTATGAGTTGGACACGACATAAGCCAAAGCAATCTTATCAATGTCAGGGAGCTTATATTAAGTGCTTGCGGAAGCGAAGGGGCTGGTCTCAGCAGCAACTTGTTAAGGCTTCAGGGTACAGTTTGCGTCTGATTTCCAAGGCTGAATCAGGTGGTCGAATCACACTAACGACACTGTTCGATTTGGCTCAGGCTTTGAGCACAGACACGGAAGTCGTCCGACCTGAAATGCTCGTATTTGAGCCGATACGAGTCGCTCGGTTCTTGATGCACTCGACTTATGTCTTGCAGCGGGACATGTTCCAGCACGTGAGTCATTTGGTTGCGGATGATTTTGTTATGAAGATTATCGGTGATGACAGGAAATTTCCGTTCGTTGGGGAGTATCGAGGGGCCAGCGGATTGACTGTGGCCATCGATAAATTTTATTCGCACATGGTCGTGCCTGCTGAGGTTGACTATCGAAAGTGGTACGACTACTACTCGAGCGACAGCGACGACAACATCGTGTTGGTTTTGGGGAAATCATGGATTCATCCGGTGGGACAGCCTTTCAGTGAACCGTTGGATATCAGTCAGAGAATTGAATTCAAGAACGGAAAAATTCGTTCTTGGGAGAACAGGTACAATGCGTATCCTTCAGCGTCCTTTCAAAGCTCTCAAGAAAATGCTGAGTGCGGAGCCATGTGCTAGGAGTTGACAGCATTTACGACACGTAAGAACGGTGCCATGACATCCTGATCATGGACAATCTCAGCAGCTACAAAGTAAAGGAAGTGGCAGAGGCTTAGGAAATCCGCTGGGGCTTCTGCGAGGTTCCTGTCTCCCTGCAGTCCTGAACTCAACCCCATCGAGATGGCGT
>CAZDZX010000396.1:0-3113 GCA_964510005.1 uncultured Pirellulaceae bacterium | reverse complement strand
ACACGGCCGGTAGGAACCGGCCCTACAATCTAGCGCTTCAACACAGGCTGGAAGCCTATGCCACCTTGATCGATCAGCAACCCACCACGTTGACGGCCAAACCGCCTTGGCTGGTCTCTTTATATTTCGATGACATATCTAGCCCCGTCTGTCGCATCGTTTCAATCACCTGATCCAAACTGACTTTCATTTGATCGGCTTCACGCAGCGCTAGCCTCGCCGCATTGGCCGCTTTCACCGCGCCGATGGCATTCCGCTCGATACAGGGGATCTGCACCAAGCCACCGACTGGATCGCAGGTCATCCCCAAATGGTGCTCCATTCCAATTTCAGCCGCGTTCGCGATTTGCGGTGGAGCCCCTCCCCAGATCGCTGCCAATCCGCCGGCGGCCATCGAACACGCAACGCCGACCTCCCCTTGGCATCCCATTTCAGCGCCCGAAATCGAAGCTCGCTGCTTATACAAAAGACCGATCCCGCCCGCAGTCAACAGAAACGTCCGGATGTCTTCAGGGTTCTGATTTTCTCCCATGCAGTAGTGACGCAGCACCGCAGGGATCACGCCCGCGGCTCCGTTGGTTGGCGCTGTCACGACCTGACCTCCAGCCGCGTTTTCTTCGTTGACCGCCATCGCATAGGCATTCAACCAATCGAAAAGCTCCTCTGGGATCTTACCTCCAGTGTTGGAATGCAGAGACTTCCAGAGCCCCGGAGCGCGGCGTTTGACTTGCAAACAGCCCGGCAACAGGCCTTCGGTTTCCAGCCCACGATCGATGCACTGGTTCATAACCGCGGCGATACGGTCCAGCCGTTTCTCGGTTTCGCTTCGCGACCGTTTACTGTCTTCGTTGAGCAACATGATCTCGTGGATCGATTTACCTTCACGGGCACAGATGGCCAGTAGTTCGTCGGCCGATCCAAATGGAAACGGATCCTTGTTGCCCACGCTGACCAAATCGTTTTCGGGGGCGGTTTCCAGCTGATCCGACGAGGCAATGAATCCGCCTCCCGTTGAATAGTAAGTTCGCTGATCGACCTGCTGACCATCGGCATCGAAACTGGTCATCACCATTCCGTTGGGGTGCAGGGGAGAGGGCGTCTCGCAATCGAGAATCAAATCGGTGTCTTTGCGGAAAGCAATTTTCTGAGTGCTGACTTCCAGCTCCGCCGACGCGGTCAGCGATTCGATGGCGGCTTCCGCAGCGACCGGATCGATGGTTTCGGGCTGGAACCCCAATAGCCCCAACAGCACCGCCCGTGGAGAGCCATGCCCTTCTCCGGTCCATGCCAGCGAACCCAACAAGCGGACTTCGATGCGGGCGATATCACCGAGCAAATCCAGACGCTTGATTCGTTTGATGTAGCGACCAGCAATCCGCATTGGACCCACGGTATGCGAACTGGAGGGGCCAATCCCAACGCGAAAAATATCAAGGACAGTGATCATCTGCTTCCTAAACCAATAGAGGCAACGACAAACGGAGTTCGACTCTCCGAGTTATCTGTGGACAAGACTTACAGCTAAAGTTCTACTTTAGTTTAGTCGTTTTGTACGATGAGGAATGGATTCATCGGCGTGGTAAAGTTCTTCGCCGAATTTAGCGTCTTCGCACCCGAGGAAAATAGTGTCTTCTTATTCGCCGAAAGGACCGAGCCACCCCAATCATCCTCAAAAATCTTCTCGAGGGATTCCGATTTGGGGCTGGCTGCTGATCTGTCTCTTTGGCCTCGTGACACTTGTTTGCGGTGGTGGACTGGTGGGGCTGGTGATCGTCGGCGTTAATTCTCCGGAAACGCAAATCTATCTTGGCCACGAGGTTCCCAAAAGCTATCTCGATGTAGCGAAAGAAATTGGCGGGCTCGAAAACGGAGAGAAAGTTAAGTTCTTTTACTCCGACGGAATCATGGGAATCGAAGAAGGCTTTTATTACGTCAGCGATCGAAAAGTCGTGACGTACAACGATGACGGCCGAGTCACTCCACTGATCGAGATGCCGTTTGGTGACATCACAGATATTTACCTCGAAAGAGACGAATCCTTCCTGATCGACAGCGAGATTACTATTGAGCTGAAGGATGGAACTTGGGTTTCGTTTCCGGTTTCAAGCGAGCACGATCGGGACGAAAAGTTTGCCGACGAAATCAGAAAGCGAATCGGCGGCAATTGAATCGCCATAAAAAAAACCCTGCCAAAAAGCAGGGTTCGAAATCTGTTGCCGGGTTACTTTTGAGGGGGCTGGCCGTCTTTCCAAGGCCCCGCCAATTTCATGTGCTCTGGTTCTTCGAGCACACTGCCGTGATCGCCGGCTTCCCAACCAGGAATGTGGTTCGGCTTCGCGCGTTTTGAGGAAAGCCCCTCCCAACCTTTCGCCCACGAATCATCCGCTTCGGAAACTTTGAGCGTTTTGTCATCAAAGTAAAACACTTTGCCCTGACGATAGCTCAACGCACCAAGGATCACGGTTGTGATCGCGGCAGCACCCAGCAGCGGATCGTTGTTGACCTTCGAGGGGTCTTCGGCAACCATCGCTTCGATCCAGTTCCGGAAATGCCGGTCGGTGGTGTTTTTGACTTTCTCGGTCTCAAAACGTTTCTTCTTCAAACTACTGTCGCGCGTCACCTGTGGACGCTCGGGAACAAAATCAAAACCGTCGAACTCTTCGCCGTTACCAAACACGAACGAACCAAAGTGCCCGCGAATCATTTGCTGAACGGGCGTGTTCTGGCAAGCCATCGTCGCTGTCACCAAGCCTTGGACTCCCTCTTTGAAGTCTGCAACGACGGTGGCAACGTCGGGAACTTGGCGGCCGTCGTACTCAAGATACAAACCACCCGCACCGACCACTCGGCCGGGGAATCGCAAACCGGTCGCCTTCAACATCGAAGTCGTGCGGTGCACAAACAGGTCCGTGAACATGCCGCTGCCGTAGGGCCAGAACCGTCGCCACTGAGCAAATTTTTCGCGATCAAAGGGCTCGTACTCAGCCAGTCCTTGGTCGCTACCAAGCCACAGTTTCCAGTTAACGTTCTCCGGAGTCATGGCCTCATCGAGACCGTAGTATCTCCACTGGCCCATCGCCGAGTTTCTGAAGAACTCAGTCTGGTACATCAAC
>CAZDZX010000395.1:0-3152 GCA_964510005.1 uncultured Pirellulaceae bacterium | reverse complement strand
CGAAAGCGACGACTTTACAACACTTCCCGAAACAGGTGAATAAGACTATTTGGCCGAAGATAGGCAGATTTTGGCGGTTCGCCCACGATCTGAAGCGATGGTCAACAAAACGCCCCATTGAGAAATGGGTTTTGCGTCCCGATTTCTTAATCGGCAGGTGAAGGAATGGCCGATTCGATCGATCGAAAAGGACCAATCTCAGATCTCGATTGATCAGGAAAAGCGACCGGTCTTCAATCGGAGGTCGGATGCTGAGGAAGCGGGCAGACCCGATTGCTGGCTCGTTTCATGGCCGAGCGATATCGCAGTGCCGCAAACACGTCGTAGCAGCGATCCATCACCCAAGTGATGCCTGGAATGCGAGTGGGCAGTACGAGTTTTCCGAAACCGATGCGGCAGTAAATTTCCCGAAAGACCTCGACACCTGTGATCAAAGTTCCATCTGAATAGCGGCCGTGAATCTCACGCATCAAATCGTCCAGCGTCTTGCCGGTTGATGCCGGATCAAATGCTTCGGCAGAAATGTCGGTCAGTCGCAACTTTCCATCGCGATCCCGTTTGCGAATGAAATTGATTTCCCGGCGACATAGAGGACAGTTCTCGTCGTAGAAAACTTCGAATTGTTCGGAGGGATTAGTCATTTCGGGGTAACCGTCAGCGAATGGTTAGGGCAACCGACTCGCTGGCTCGATTCGACAAAGAAACTTGATTCATTTAAATTTGGACTAATTAAACTGGGTGCTTGCGACTGCATCTCACCCAATGGCCATACAGAGACGACTGGAAATAAGCATGAAAAAACTCCTACTCATTGCCTCGATTTTGTTGACTTCAGCAACGGCTTACGCCGACGATCCCGTCATCGATAAGGTCACGATTTCGCATTCGGCACTGGAGGGAATCGGTGGTGAAAAAGGAGTCATGCGGCGGGATCCAAGCGACATCATCAAAGTTGGTGACTTGTATTACGTCTGGTATTCCAAAGGCACGATCAGCCCCGGATACGACGCGACCGTTTGGTATGCGACGTCAGAAGACGGCGAAAAGTGGACTGAAAAAGGGATGGCCTTGGCCAAGGGCGAAGCCGGCACTTGGGAAGGCGCCAGCGTCTTTACCCCCAATATCCTTGTCGCCGAAAACCGCTACTGGCTATTTTACACGGGCACATCAAGAAAATTCACCAAGGGCTTTAATCCCGATTCGAAAATTGGAATCGCCGTTTCCGATTCTCCCAATGGACCGTGGGAGCGACTGGCGACCAACCCGGCGTTGAAGAACAGCGACGATGCGGCTCTGTTCGACAGCCATCTGGTTGATGATGCCTGCCTATTGGTCCGCGAAGGCAAATATTGTTTCTACTACAAAGGCCGCCAGTTGGGCAAAGGCCCGGGGCATACTCAAATGGGGTTGGCCATTGCCGATCACCCTCAAGGCCCTTACGTGAAGCATGCTTCTAATCCCGTCATCCCTGGCAACCACGAAGTGCTGGTCTGGCCTCAGGGCAAAGGTGTCGCCGCGATGATCGGCAGCACCGGTCCTAAAAATATCACCAACTCGATTCTTTACGCCGAAGACGGAGTCAATTTTTCTAAGACGCACACTGTCGTAAAAGGTCCGTGGGCAGGCGGGGCTTATCGTCCTGAGGCATTCACCCAAAGCGGCAAGGGAAAACTGCCCGAATGGGGCGTTGAGATTGCGAGGTCGAAGAAAGTTAAGAGCCGGCTACCATGCATTGGGCGTTTTGATGTGGTCACGGAACCGGCAGCCAACGGCGCCTCCGATACGAAAGCTAATTTTTCTGGCGATGTGTCGTTCATGAAAGAGCACACGCAGATTGTTGTCCTCAAGGACGGCGACGCGGCCCTTGCAGTGGCTCCGGCCTACCAGGGCCGTGTGATGACTAGCACCTTTGACAGCGAGAGTGGTCCGAGCTTTGGTTGGATCAATCGTCCGGTCATCGAAAAGGGATTGCTCTCCGACGAACAGAAAAAAGGCAAACTGGAAGAGCACATTTATATCTTCGGCGGCGAAGAGCGTTTTTGGCTGGGCCCTGAAGGCGGCCAGTATGCGATCTTTTTCAAACCCGGAGCAAAATTCGAGTTTTCGGATTGGGCCACGCCACCGGCGATCGATACCGAAGCCTTCAAGCTGGTCGAACAAACCGAGACCTCAGCGAAGTTCCAGCACAAGACGCAGTTGACCAATCACAGCGGGACTCAATTTAGCGTCGGCATTGATCGCACCGTGAAATTGTTGGGCTCGGCGGAGGCAGCCCAATTGTTGGGCGGTGAATTGGGCGATGGCTTGCGAATGGTGGCTTATGAAACGGACAATCGAATCACCAATACGGGTGCGGAAGCTTGGAAGGCCGATACGGGTTTGCTGTCGATCTGGATATTGGGGATGTACAACCCCTCGCCCAAAACGACCGTCGTGATTCCATTCAAGGAAGGTGGCGAGGAAACCCTGGGCCCGGTTGTCAACGATGCCTACTTCGGCAAAGTTCCTGCGGAGTATTTGAAAGTCGAAGAGCAGAAACTGTTCTTTCGAGGCGATGGCACGCGTCGCGGAAAGATCGGCATCAATGCCAAGCGTTCCAAGGGAATCGCCGGTAGCTACGATGCGGCTGGAAAGGTGCTCAATATCGTGACCTACAACGTGCAGGATTCACCCGAGGGTTTTGTTAATTCGATGTGGGAGCAGCAAGAGAAACCCTACGCCGGCGACGTGATCAATTCCTACAATGACGGCTCGCCGGAAGAAGGTAAGCCACCGTTGGGTCCGTTCTATGAGCTGGAAACGTCTTCACCGGCGGCGGCATTGGAACCCGGCAAGACCATGCAACACGTTCAGCGGACCTTTCATATTCAAGGTTCCGAAGAACAGCTCAATCCATTGGCCAAACGGTTGCTGGGCGTTGGTCTCGATGAGATCAAGAATGCGTTTTAGGTTCGGTGAGGCGGGCACCTTTTCCTAAGGGAGAAGGTGTCAACGGGCACTGTGGATGCAGAACCGGCGACTAGCGGTCAATTGGCATTTGCTCAATTCGGCCCGCACGTTGCACGGCGCTTTGCTAGATGCCGAGGCTAGAAGCCACAAGGTGGCGCATAACCTCAACGAGGTTAGATCAATAGCCCAGGGTTCTTGAACCC
>CAZDZX010000394.1:0-3163 GCA_964510005.1 uncultured Pirellulaceae bacterium | reverse complement strand
GTCAGCACTTTCAAGTCCATTGGCTCCGGCAATTCGTCATTGAGAATTTCAAATAATCGTGGCGGTCGCGGTGGACGCGGCGGTGGTGCACGTGGCGGACGCGGAGGCGGAGATCGCGGTGGACGTGGTGGACGCGGCGGCAGAGGTGGACCTGGCGGTGGAGATCGTGGCGGAGATCGCGGATTCTAGGTTGCCGAAACCAATTGACAATTTAAAGAAAGCCGCTGACATTTCAGCGGCTTTTTTTGTTTGTCAGTCAGTCTTGCGGCACTCGGAAGCCGGGTGTTGGTGAATCCGTTTCCAGCGTCGGCGTAGGAACTCGCTGTGCCGGCATCTCTCTGGCATTCCCAAACCGATTTGCGGGAGCCCAGTTCCGCTGAAAGTTAAAGTCATTCGTTGGACCAGTCGGCCAACCCAGGCCATCTGCATCTGCAACCAGCCCCTTGAGCTTCAAATCAACCATGTCGTCCTTGGCCTCCCGACGGCGAGACAATCGTGCTCGCATTTCCTCAAGCTGGTTTTCCAGCTTTTCGATGTGTTCATCATATCGATCCATCTTGTCGTCGTAGTCAGCGGCAAGTGCGTCGCGCAAGTTCATTTTGGCGTTTGCTTTCATTTCTTCCGATTCAGCGTTTTTCATGGAAGTTAACGCTTCGTTTAGCGCAGCAGCTGTTTTGCTTTGAGCTGGAAACACAGATTGTGCAAACAATGAATAACGTCTCGCTTGATTTGGACTTTTCCACTGCACATTCGAGTTTGTCTGCGCATCTGGAGACCATGGATTTTGACTCCGCACGGTTTGCCTTTTCATAGTTTGCCGTGGTGGTTGTTCAAATTGGTCCTGAGCTAACAGATTGATTCCGCTTCCCAGAACAGCGATTGCAACACAGCATGCCAGTTTTCGATATAGCATCGTTTTCTCCTAAGGGTTTCGTGATCGCTATTTGCCAAGTTGTTCGGCAAACTGATCAATGTTTTGATTCAGCATTTCGAGTTGTCTTTGAAATTCGATTTCCGACTCTGAAGCCAAGCCCGAATTCCAGGGCACCGGCTTCGATTGATTAAGTTGTTGAACTTGTTGCGTCAACTCAATCAACTTGTTTTCAAAATTTTCCGTTGATCCGAGGTCGTACTTCTTCTGAATGTCTGGCCATGAGAGCGGTGCTGCGACAGGCGCTGGAGTCGGTGCGAACCACGTTCCAGCGTAGAAAATACCCGCCAACAATGCTGCCACCGTTGCAGCGGAAACAACGTACTTGATCGGATTGCCACGCCCTATTCTTTTGCGAGGCTTGGCAGGTAACTTTGGAGCCTTGACGTGGACTGGCTGATTCATGTGAGCTAGGTAGCTCGCCAGCCATTCCTCCACCGCACTGGCCGATTGCAATCGTACGGCCGGATCCTTTTCCAATAGACGATTGATCGTTCCCGAAAGCTCAGCGGGAACGTCAGGATTTAGCGATTGAGCGTTCGCATGACTCTCGTTGCCGACCCTGTGGATCACTCCCATCGGTGTCGAAGATTGAAACGGAGTCACGCCTGTCGACAGGAAAAACAGTAAGCTGCCCAAACTGAAAAGATCGCTTCGAGCATCGACATCTTCGCCACGCGATTGCTCGGGAGACATGTAATTCAATGTCCCGGCAACCATTCCGGTCTGCGTCATCGACTCTTCGGCTTCCCGGCGGGCGAGCCCAAAGTCAGTGATCACGATTCGGTTGATCTGATTGTCTACAAGGATATTCGCTGGTTTGATATCCCGATGTACCAAACCCTGTTGATGAGCCGCAGACAATCCGGCAGCGATCTGAATTCCAATTCGCACAACCTCTTTCGCCGGTAGAGGTCCATTTTTGTCCACGACTTCCTGTAGCGTCGGCCCAACGACCAATGGCATCACGAACCAGGGGACTCCGTTCGATTCACTGATGTCGTGAATGCCAATAACATTGGGATGCAGCAACGCTCCGGCGGCTTTCGCCTCACGCAGGAAACGTTCCTTTGCCGTTCCATTGGACGACAGGCGTGGTGAAATCATTTTGATCGCAACGGGCCGATGCAATTCACGGTCGAAACCACGAAGCACGATTCCCATGCCACCAAATCCGATCACTTTCTCGACTTCATATCGTCCCAAACGCCCCAGCGTTTCTGGATGAGTCGGCGGTTGGAGAACGTTTTCGAGCATCTGATTGATCGTTTGCAGATCAAACTTGTCACCGACGGCTTCCCGATCTTCCGGGAAAAGCTTCGTGTCTGTTTCGTTGAAAGCGGCTTGTCCCGAAAGGCTGACGATCGAACTGCAAAACTGGTCTCGCCAGGAATCGTCTGCCGCAAAGTTCAAAAGTCGCTGTTGACATTGCGAGCACTGTGCGACATGAGTTTCAATTTGATCTTCCGAAACAGCTGTTGGCTTTTCAGATACGATCAGACGCAAGTCCTGATCAGAAATATGATTCAAGCTAGTCATCGAAATGGCCCCCCGTTTCACTCATCTTCTTTTCAGCGACTTTTCGCAGTCGGGCGATCACACGAGACCTGGCAACATAGATTGCTCCCGCGTTCATGCCCAAGTCGGCTGCGACGCTGGTCACTGATTCGTTTTCAACTTCGGTTCGCCAGAACGCCTGCCACGTATTTGCTTTCACTTCGCCGCGGACTTGATTGGCCGCGATGGAAAAAATCTGCTTTTGAAATTCAATGTGAAACGCTTCTGATTCCTGTTCGCTGGGATCCTGTTGCAGCAAATCAAACAACCCGGTTTCGGCACCGGCAACGTTTCGATTTTCTTTCTGGCGAAAAAAGTCAATAACGAGATTCCGCGTCACTCGATAAAGCCAGCCCCGGAAAGTGGCTCCTTTTTGTTGATGGTCGAAGCCGTCGATCGCCCTAGCGACCCTGGCCATCACTTCCTGCGTCACATCGGTGGCATCAGCATGTTGCAGTCCGCGCTGGCGACAAATCCTGAAGATCAGCGGCTGATAGATGCTGGCGAACTCATTCCACGCTTCAACGTTCTGCGGGTTTCGCAGACGTCCAATCAGGGAGTACCGTGTTTGTGGGTTATTTTCCATCTTTTTTAGTCCTTCCCGCGTTCAACGGAGACCAGATTCGAATCTTACACGGAAACCCGATATTTTGTTTTAAGGCGATCGGCGTAAAT
>CAZDZX010000393.1:0-3182 GCA_964510005.1 uncultured Pirellulaceae bacterium | reverse complement strand
CCGATCGTCATGAACACTCAGGATGAATTGCGTCATGCGTTTCATGAGTTGAAGCAAGGCACGTTTATCAAAAAGTAGAGATATTTAAAGTAGGGCCGGCTCCTGTCGGCCGTTTTCCTATTCAGCACTTAATCAAACTTAGAGGAACCCATGAGACTCCAAATTGCAGCCATTGTGATTTTAACGATATTATTTTCGCTATCTCCATCGTCTTCATCGATGGCGCAGGAACCGGCTCAACCCAAACCGCAAGCAGCGCCGCAAGTCACCCAACCCGTACCCGTTCAATCGGTCGTCTTTATAGGTCCCACAAATTCTAGAATCAGCTTTGTCGGAATTCATGTTGGAGACGAACCTAAACCACGGCTTGGTGGCTTCAAGGAATTTCAAGGTTACGCGGTTGTCGATCCGAACAACACGGCCCCTAAATCGATCGTGTTCGAGATCAACGTTGATTCAATTTGGACTCAGTTCCAAAAGCTGACAGGTCACCTCAAGAACGCGGACTTCTTTGATACTGCCAAATTTCCCACAGCGCAATTCCTGAGTACAGAAGTCAAAGTGACTGCCAAAGGCCAGTGTCAAATTACGGGTAACCTGACCCTTCACGGGGTGACCAAGCAGATCAGCTTTCCAGCTCAATACAACCTTGAGAATGGCGGGCTGGTATTGGCGACAAAATTCAAGCTCGATCGCTCGCAGTTCGGCATGGATCAAATGTTGAGCGGCGTGGACAAGTTGGTCGAAATTGAAATTTTTGTCGGTCAGAAAACAACGCCGGGCAAAGAGCAGGACGGTCACGGTGGCGACAGTAAAAAAGAGGGGTCATCGATCCAGCCACCCACTGAGCTTCAACACGTCTCGATCAAACTGCCCAACATGACGTGAAGCGGCTGCGAAGCTTCCGTGCGAAACGATTTAAAAGCTGTGGCTGGTGTGAGCGAGATTGAAACCGATCTCGACGAGCAAACTTGCACCTTCAAACTCGTTGCATCCGTTGATGCCGAGAAGTTGCTCGACGAGTTGGCCTCAAAGAACAACAAGATTTTGGATTGGTCAATCATCAAATGACAATGACGTTTGAAGCGACGGTTTCGGGCCGGTGAACAAGGAATTCTTCCTCATCGGCCCGTCCTTGTGTCGCCTAGCTTCTGCTGTCTAAATTACTCGTCAGACAAATCAACCGCTTTGAAGTGGATTTCTTTGAGGCTGGCTTTTTCCGCATCGCCTTCGATAAAGGAGACGGAAACACGGTACTTGCCGGCGGCAGGAAAGTTCATCCAGCCGATGGGGAACTTCTGGTAGTTGTGGGATGAGTTCTGTTGGTTTTGGATGCGTTCGCCGCCTTCGATTTCGACGGCCCAGACGACACGTCCTTCACCGGTGTAGCTGAGTTCGACGTTGTAGTCGCCAGGTTTGAGAACATCGACTTCCCATGTCGCTTTTCCAGATCCGTCTGCGCTCCATTGGTGGGCGCGGATCACGCGTTTCCATTCTCCGAATTTTTCCATCCACCGTTCTTGGGATTTTTTAACGTTGGTGACATCCGCAAACAGGGTCGAGATTGTGGTTTCGGATTCCGGATCCAAGCCCCACGTGGAATCGGCTTTGGGGGCGCTTTCAAAATCCAATTGAATCACAGAGGCGAGTTTTTCGGGAGCCTTGTAGGGAACCGAAAGTTTTAACCATTCGCCTTGCATCTCAAATTTCAACTCCGTTGGTGAATCGCCTTGAAGTGTGACCGATTTGGGAGCGGTGCTAAGACCGGGCACGTACAGTTCACCATTTCGCGGCCATTCAAGTACGGTCAGAAACACGCTGTTGTCTTTACTGGAAGCGTCACCCCAGGGGAATTTGTGAGTCCATGGGGAGGGCTGCGCGTCGTAGACGACGTGGGGATATTTCCGGATCCAGTCGCCCGTTTTCTTCAAACTGGTGACGGCCCGCTGTGGGATCGTGCCATCGCCGCGCGGTCCGATGTTCAGCATGTAGGTTCCGCCGCGTCCGACACAGCCCAGCACGCGTTCAAGAATCTGATGGGGTGATTTCCAGTAGTTGTCGTACCAGGCGTAGGCCCATGAGTCGTTGGTGGTGTCCACGCTTTCCCACAAGCCTTCGATTTGTTGTAGTGGAACTTCCATGTCGCCTAGGGTTTGGTAGTCACCCAGTCCATGGCCGGCGCGACCGGAAACTAAAGCGTTGGGTTGATTCTTGCGAACCACAGCCACCAGTTGTTCGACGTATTTTTTGGAGATCTTGCCGGGCGTGTCAAACCAAACCAGTTCGATGGGGCCGTACTCGGAAGTGATCTCTTTGACTTGAGGCAGGCACTTTTTGACAAAGTAGTCATCGAAGGTGGCGCGGTTGCCGTCTGCGTCTTTGCCGGGGCCGCCTCCGCCTCCGGGGAACGTCCAGTCCTTGGTGTGAGAATAATAGAACCCGAATCCGATGCCTTGTTTCTGGCATTCGGCGGCGAGTTCTTTCATGGGGTCGCGGTTAAACGGGGTGGCGTCCACGATATTGAACTTGTTGCATTTGGAGTGGTACATCGCAAAACCGTCATGATGTTTGGCGGTGATGATGATGTATTTCATGCCGGCGTCTTTGGCGGTTTTGACAACCGTCGCGGCTTCGAATTTGAGTGGATTGAAAGTCGTGGCCAGTTCTTTGTATTTATCGATAGGAATGTTGGCCATGTTTCTGTTCATGATCCATTCGCCGATCCCATAGTAGGTTTTGCCTTCGACTTTGTTGGCTAACTGGGAGTAGACGCCCCAGTGGATGAACATGGCGTAGTTGCCTTCATCGAACAGTTGTCCTCGTTCAGCATTGTCGGCGCGAAGTTTGATCACCCGCTTGCCCCATGACTGACTCATGTCGTCTTTCGGGCTTTTGTCTTGGCTAAACGCGGCACTGCCAACAACAGTGGTCAGGACAAAGGCGATGAGCGAGAGCAGAGTTGAGGCACGCAGGATCATGGGGAAACCCGATCGGAGTGGAGATTGAAGACAAAGCAGATTATGGCTGAAAAAAGCAGTTCGTCTATTTGCCGCCGCAATTTTTTTCGCGATGAGGAATCGCTTGGGCGCCATGTATTCACGCCACAGTCCATGTCTCACGGGTGAAGGCGCCATCTTGCACACCCTAGGAGCAGTTTCAAAACCCAATGTAGGGCCGGTTCC
>CAZDZX010000392.1:0-3201 GCA_964510005.1 uncultured Pirellulaceae bacterium | reverse complement strand
TCGATGCCGCCTACGAGGGACTGCCGACCAATCAAGTCCAGGCGTTCATGGACTGGGAACCAGTCACGATCAAGCCTGACACGCAATTGTTTTCGATCATTCAATCCATGATCAACAACAATCGCCGCCGTTTGCCCGTGCTCGACGGCACCAGGTTGGTTGGGCAGATCAGTCGCCGGGATATCATGCGTCAAGCATCGAAAATCCTGTGCAAGAAGGGCGACCGAGAAAGCACCTTGCTCTACCTTTCCGCGTTGCGTGAAATGCACGACACGCCAGTGCGGGTGAAAAAGAGTCGCTGAGCCAGCAGCGGCACCCCGAAACTGGGGTGCTTACCGGCTTCTGAATTGTGTGAATCGCTACACCGTGCGCTGTGGCAGGTAATGATTGCGGATTTGCAGCCCATTTTCACTTGACTACGGCCTTGTTCAAGACGATACTCAAGGTGGTGAAACCGGTTTCAATTCGCGTGCGTGGGCTGTTCGTTTTCCATTGTGGGTTCATGATGGTTTTCAAATGTTTGACTGCGCACGCAAGAAACGACTTCCCGAACATACCATCCCTCGTTCGTGGTCGTTAATTGGTTTTCCGTCGACCAAGCAGCTGCTTGGAAGTATTCCTCATTTCATCTTTTGGTGATTGCCACGATGTCGATGTTCTACCGCGCTATCTGCACATGTTCGTTAAGCTTAATTTTGGTGAGTGTTTCATTTGCCGACGAAGCGAGTGACTTCAACAGTGACTCGGCTTGGAACACTCTCGATATCGATGCATTGGTTCAAGTAATCGTAGCGGGCACCAACGATGCCGGCTTTGACCTGACGAATGACGGCGTGGTTAATGTGGCGGACCGAGACGCCTGGCTTGCGCTGTCCGCCGGAGCAAACGGTTTTGGAAGTCCTTATCTGTTGGGCGACTTGAATCTGGATGGCCGTGTCGACGTGTTGGGTGATGCGTTCACACTGATATCGAATTTGTTGTCGGACAACGCGCGGTGGTCAGCTGGTGATTTGACTGCGGATGGCAGCATCGACGTGTTGGGTGATGCATTTCTGTTGATTTCAAACCTGAACCAGTCGAACGCGGACATCATTGCCTTGTTCAGCGCAAGTACAACGCAGGAAGCTCCAACCACGATCGAGACTCCGGATGCTCTAATCACCAAGTTTGCGGACCGAGCCCGCGATCGGCATGCTCGCGAGAGCCAGTTCCAAGCCTACGACCATTATCTGCCATGGTATTTTGAGCAGCGAATGATGAGCGTCGAGATCATTGATCGTGTCGGCCGAAACGGTGGAAGCACCATTATCTTTAACTTCACGACTCAAGATCGTTTAAATCCGGCTGAGTTTCGAACTTTCTTTCGCGGCATCAACACGGTTGCCGAATATTTAAACAATCAAGCTGCAACATTAGTTTCGACCAATCCATCGGAAATTCCGGGGGAAGACACTGACTTCAACTATACCGCTACGATCGATCGAAACTCACAGCTGGGTCGACCTTTGCAATTAGGCGATCGAGTTGAAATGGAAATCAGCCAGTTCTTGGATGCCCCACGTAATGGCCGCACCAACTATTACGGCACAACTTTGTTGTACGTGGTCGGTGAAGGCATTGTCCCTTGGGGTACTGCCGAAAATTTGGACATCCCGGAAGATCCGAGCCTCTCTCCAGGAATACGCAACAACTTCAACCACTCGATTGATTCTTATCCATTGCCGGAAGCGGCATGGCTGGGTGGCCTGACAACCGTACACCAACAACTCTCTGACGAGCCAGACAATGCGTTCATCCAGATCGCACCCAATCTAGCTCCGGTCAACGGGTATCCATTTGTGTTTGGGCGACGTTTCCACCACACCGATTTTGGCAACGGATCCCATTCAGAAAATGGAAACCCGGTCTTCTCTGAGCAAATTGGTAAATTGGGTCCTAGATACATTGCTCGAAGCTGTGTCGACTGTCACGTGAACAACGGCCGCGCTGTTCCACCTGCCATCGGCAGCCCTCTAAACCGGTTTGTTATTAAGGTCGCATCCGATTCAACTGGATCACCCGATCCCGAGCTTGGATCCGTTCTGCAACCATTTAACGGCAGTGGACCAAGTGAAGGCAGTGTCTCGATCAGCGACTACACCATCACCAATGGAGCCTACGCTGACGGTACGGCGTTTTCATTGCGAAGACCCAATTATTCCTTTACCGGAACGACACCGTCGCACTACTCGGCTCGAGCCACACCTGCGATTGTCGGGATGGGTCTGCTAGAAGCGATCAGTGAGATCAGCATCAATGCCTTGGCTGATCCGGATGACACGGACCAAGACGGAATTTCTGGGCGGGCTCAGGTCTTAACCGACGCCGCAACAGGCGAATCGCGAATCGGTCGCTTTGGCTACAAATGTGGATCCGCGACGGTCAGCGAACAGGTAGCAGCCGCATTGAATACTGACCTTGGTGTTGCCACTTCAGCTGCACCAATCTTTGACGGCGAGGTAACTCCTAGCCCCGCTGAAATTACTGACGAAGAACTTGATTTGATGACTCGTTACATTAGTTTGCTGGGAGTCCAGTCTCGTCGCGATCTTAACGACGCTCAAGCACTTCAGGGCGAAGCATTGTTTTCCAGTGCTGGCTGTGCAAAGTGCCACACCACTGAATTCACCACAAGTCAGTACTCACTAATGACCGAAATGCGAAGTCAGACCATTCATCCTTATACTGACTTGCTGCTGCACGACATGGGAGCCGATTTGGCGGACAACCTTGGCGAAGGAATCGCAACCGGATCCGAGTGGCGAACTGCACCGCTTTGGAATATTGGCCAAACAGCTGGCGTCACCGGAGAAGGCGAAGCTTATCTGCACGATGGTCGAGCCCGCACGTTAGAGGAAGCCATCCTCTGGCACGGCGGTGAAGGAGAAGCAGCTAAAGAAGCTTTCCGCACGATGTCGGCCGGTGATCGAGACGCTCTAATCGCGTTCTTGAAATCGCTGTAGACGTCTGCGATCCGATGTAGAACCGTTTCTCAACTGTTTCGTTGGCAAAGCCGATATCAGTCCCCCAACCATTGGTTCTACAATCCTTCACGCGAAACTGTCGACGCGAGTCAATTCTCCAGCGTTTTCGAGGGAAAACCGACGCAAGTGGCGTCTGCACACGCATTTCGAAGCCGCTAGGTCTGTACCCGTTCGAATC
>CAZDZX010000391.1:0-3207 GCA_964510005.1 uncultured Pirellulaceae bacterium | reverse complement strand
ACCCCCAAGGTCGCGTGTTTCTAGAGGTCTGCCACGATGCTTTGCTGCATGCTGGATATCCACCGGAAAAACATGCCGGACGAATCAGCTTGTTCGGTGGAGCAGGAATTCGATCCTACTCGTGGCGCAAAGTGAACTACAGCGATCTGAGCATCGAAAAACTTTCCGAAGTCGTCGGTAACGAGAAAGACTTTCTGACCACCCGGATCTCGTATCGATTGGGTTTGACGGGGGTTAGCATTCCCGTTCAAACGGCTTGTTCTTCGTCTTTGGTGGCGATTCACATGGCGCGGCAAAGCCTGCTGTATGGCGATTCGGATATGGCGATCGCGGGAGGAGTCAGTTTGAACTTCCCCCATGGCACCGGCTACATGGCCGCCGAAGGAACCATGTTTTCGATGAAAGGCCGCTGCAGCGTGTTTGATCAAGACGCTGATGGCACCATTTTCACGCCCGGAGCCGGAGCTGTCATCCTCAAACGTCTCGCCGACGCGGAAGCCGATGGCGATCCGATCCACGCTGTACTGATGAGTTCCGGCGTCAACAACGATGGTAATCGTAAAATCGGATTCACGGCGCCCAGCATCCAAGGGCAAGTCGATGCCATCCACGATGCACTTGGCGATTTCGACACCAAAGACATGCGCTACATCGAAGCCCACGGAACAGCCACCAAACTGGGCGACCCCATTGAGCTCACCGGCTTGAGCGAAGTCTACGATCAGAACGATGACAATCCTGAATGCCTTGTCGGGTCGGTCAAATCTAACATCGGGCACACCGACGCCGCCGCGGGTATCAATGGCTTCATCAAAGCCATGCTGGTCGCCAAACACGGTTGCGTGCCACCGACGATCCATCACAACAACCCTACCGACGCGTTTGATTTTTCTAACAGCCGCTTTCGGGTCAACACCGAGATGGAACCGCTCCCTAAAGACGGAACCCAGCGACCGCTCATCGGCGTCAATAGCTTTGGCGTTGGGGGAACCAATGCTCACGTGATTTTGGCGCCACCGCCTCAACAGAAACCCGCAGCAAAAACTGACGACATCCCGTCTAACCGACCCATCGTGGTTCCCATTTCGGCAGCCTCGAAGAAATCGCTCAAGGCTCAGCTAAAAAATCTTGACGGTTTACTGGAGCAGCAGGACCTCTCGAAAAAGGACCTCGCCCACAGCCTCTGCCACACGCGACCGGACCTCGCCTGGCGATCCCCTGCCCTGTTGACCGGGTCCAGCGGCGCTTTGAAACTCAGCCACGAATCAGAACAGAACTGGATCAAAGCCCGCGAACATCAAGGAACGGCCTTTCTGTTCACCGGCCAAGGTGCTCAATATTTGAAGATGGCCCAAGGCCTCTACGAGAATGAGCCCGTCTTCCGGGAGACCTTTGAAACGATTTGCGCCATCGCGGATCCGATCCTTGGCCTATCCTTGAAACAAGAAATTTTCGAAGGCAGCGCTGAGCGTTTGGGTGAAACTTGGCTGACCCAACCGGCCCTCTTTGCGGTTGAAGTTGCCAACGCCAAACTTTGGCAATCTTACGGCATCGTGCCTACCGGATTGGTCGGACACTCGATCGGAGAGTATGCCGCCGCCGTGATTGCAAACGTATTCACCCTCGCAGACGCCACCCGCGCCGTCGTCGAACGCGGTCGACTGATGTGGGGCATGCCCGCTGGAAAAATGGCGGTCGTCCCGTTGAGCGCCGATGCAGTCGCCGAACTGATCAGCAACGAACCCGAGCTTGAACTGGCAACCCTGAACTGCCCGGACCTCAACGTGATCGCGGGCCCTGAAGAAGCCCTGATTCGATTTATCGACGCTCAACAAGCTCGTGACATCACCGTCCGCCTGCTACATACGTCCCACGCTTTCCACACTCGGATGATGGACGATGTACTGGAACCGTTTCGCAAGTTCATTGAATCACTGGGTAAACGTTCGGCTCCCGAAATTCCTATCTACTCCAACGTAACCGGTGAATTGCTCACCGACGCGGAAGCCATGTCTGCCGACTACTGGGTGAAACAGATTCGCAATCCAGTGCGATTCGAAGAATGCATTCGCAAATCCTTAGACAACTCGTTGAGCCATTTCGTGGAAATGGGTCCGGGCAGAACGCTCAGTACTTTCCTGCGAAAGTCTCTATCGAACATCGACAATGCGGTGGCAGTTGAAACCATTCGCCACCCCAAAGACGACGCTTGCGATCATCAGACTTTCCTGAAAGCGGTTGGCAAGTTCTGGGCTCATGGCGGCCCCATCGCTTGGAACAAAGTCATTCAGTTTACCGGCAAAAAGATCGCCCTGCCTCGATATCCCTACGACCGAAAACGGTTCTGGCGGGCACCCGATTCGGAACTCAGCCACGACACCCAAGTCAAAAATCCTGACATCAGCCAATGGTTCTACCGACCGACATGGGAAAGTGCGGCTGCCCATCGCGTCGACGACCCATCCGTTGCTGGCGATTTGCTGGTAATCTCCGGCGGCAAACTCTCAAAGAAATTCCGTTCAAGGTTCAGCGCGACATGCGATTCACTGATCCACATTAAGATCGGCAAAGAGTATTCAGAGCTGAAGGACGGCCAAGCAGTCGCGCGAGCCAACTGCCTGCAAGACTTCAACGCGATCTTTGCTTCCATGAAGCGAGCGCCAGCGCGGGTGATCCTTGCTCCGACGACCGGTTCCAAATCACCTCGCAACCCAATCAGCAGCCTGAACCTGAATCGAGCCCGCGCCACCGAGACCATCCTGCATGCCATGCAAGCCTCTCACGCGGCTTGGGCAGGCACCGAAATTGATCTAACTCTGGTTTCCAAGCGCTGCTGCGAAGTCGTTGGCGGTGACCTGAAGAATCCGGCTGATGCGACCATCCGTGGATTCGCCGGAGTGATCGCCAAAGAGTTTGCGCTGTACACCACCCGTTGGGTGGACACCGACAATTTCAACGCTCTGCCGTTGAACTTTCCTCCCCAGATCGCCGAATTTGCGATTCGCAATGGCAAACTTTGGCAAGCCAACTGGGCTCAGCAAGTCATCGACACCCCAACGACCGAACCGTTTCGCGATGGGCAAACCTTTGTGATCACAGGTGGCACCAGCGGTGTCGGACTGGCAGTCGCGCATCGATTGGGAACTCAACACAAAGTCAACCTCGTGCTGAGCGCTCGCACTGAACTTCCTAAACCCGGCACCGAGG
>CAZDZX010000390.1:0-3228 GCA_964510005.1 uncultured Pirellulaceae bacterium | reverse complement strand
TCCGTCGGTTTTCACCAATTCGGCTTCCACCTCATGAGCCCCGGATTTCCAAGTCCGCATTTGGGCTGTCGATTGATCCGGATTGCACAGCAGCACCATCACGACTACTAAACCTATCTGCCACAGCCGATTTGCTTGAGGAAGAGGAAAAGTGTTGCCAAAAAGTCGAATGTTCACGATTACACCCAGTTTTGTCAGAAGATTAACGAGTCGTCCTATATCGATTTTAATTGTATCGCGCAAAACGTACAGGAGAACTTGAAATATGGCTTTTGATTATTCGGCCGCAGCCATAGCATAGAGGCTGGATGTTTGAGATTTCGGACCGAGAAGCACCTAAAATGAGTGACAAACGACAAATCAGGATTTTTGATACGACGTTGAGAGACGGCGAGCAGTCTCCGGGCTGTAGCATGAATCTTCAAGAAAAACTCGAAGTCGCTCAAGCTTTGATCGACATGAACGTCAACATCATCGAAGCCGGCTTTCCGATCGCGTCGCCTGGCGACTTTGAGGCGGTCCGCGAGATTGCCACGTCTCTTGGAAATCGAGGCGTGGAAATTTGCGGATTGGCCCGCTCCAACGATAAAGACATCGATCGCGCCTGGGAGGCCCTCAAGCACTCTGCCAATCCAAGAATTCATGTCTTTTTGGCAACCAGCGCCATCCATCGTGAATTCAAACTGAAAATGACTCCCGACGAGATCGTGAAACGGGCCGTGGCCGGAGTCGAGCGAGCCAAGAGCTATTGCGACAACATCGAATTTTCCCCTGAAGATGCAGCTCGTACGGAAATCGATTTTCTCTGTCGAGTGGTCGAAGCCGTCATCGACGCCGGCGCCACCACGGTCAACATCCCCGACACCGTCGGGTATGCCACCCCCAGTCACATGCATGACGTCATTTCTTCGTTGATGAATCGGGTCCCCAACATCGACAAAACCGTGATCTCAGTCCACTGCCACAACGATTTAGGTATGGCTGTGGCCAACAGCCTAGCCGCCGTTCGGGCCGGGGCAGGGCAGATTGAATGCACCATTAACGGGATCGGGGAGCGAGCCGGAAACACGGCCCTCGAAGAAATCGTGATGGCGATGCGAACCCGGAATGATTTTTATGACTGTGATACTTCGGTCAAATCCACGCGATTGGTACCGGCCAGTCGCTTGGTGTCGGCCGTAACGGGTCTTCAAGTTCAGCGCAACAAAGCCATTGTGGGTCGCAACGCGTTCGCCCATGAAGCCGGAATCCACCAAGACGGCATGCTCAAGGAGCGGACCACCTATGAAATCATGCGCCCCGAAGACGTCGGCTTTGCGGCCACCGATTTGGTGCTGGGCAAACATAGCGGACGGGCCGCATTGGCCGACCGCGCCCTGCAACTGGGTTTTCAACTGACCGGCGAGCAACTGCAAAAGATTTTTGAGAAATTCAAAAAACTGGCCGACAAAAAGAAAGAAATTTTTGACGGTGACATTGTCGCATTGGTGCAGGACGAAATCCTTAGTGTCTCCGAACGGGAATGGATTTTAGAAACCTATCGTGTCGAACTGACTTACAAATCGCCTCCCAAAATCACCCTGACCCTGAAACATGGCGACGACGAGAAAACCGTCGAGGTCTGTGATGGATCAGGACCGGTTGATGCGGCCTTTTTGGCGGTTCAACAGATCACCGGTGTCCATCTGGATTGCAAGGAATTCCAGATCCAGAGCAGCACCTTGGGGCGCGATGCCAACGGCGAAGTCACCATTGAAACCGAACACGAGAATCAAACGTGGCGAGGCCGCGCGGTTTCGATGGATTGCGTCGAAGCCACGATCAAAGCCATTCTCAACGCGACCAATCGAATTCTTGCATCCTCGAAAATTGAAGCGTAAATGCGAAACGGTCATTTGCGACGATCTATTTAGCGGAGCAGATTCATGAAGCTGCGTGTCGGCTTAGTTGGACTTGGGGATCAATGGGAATCTCGGCACGCGCCTGCACTGCGGGCGATGCCCCATCGTTTCGAAGTCGCTGCGGTCTGCTGCGAAGTTTTCGAGCGTGCCCGCAAGGTTGCTGATCAGTTTGAGGCAACCGCGGCTCACAGTTTTCGAAACCTTGTCGATCGGCCGGACATTGACGCGATCCTCTATTTGTCGCCCCAGTGGTTTGGCCCGCTGCCGATTCTGGCTGCATGTGAAAATGGGAAGGCTGTCTACACGTCGGCGGCCTTGGACGTGACGCCCGAACAGGCATTGGAAATTCGAAATCGAGTGGAAGCCTCCGGAATCGCCTTCATGGCCGAACTTCCCCGCCGGTACTCTCCGGCGACGCTGAGGCTGAAAGAATTGATTGCGACTCGAATTGGAAAGCCGCAGTTGCTGTTCTGCCACCAACGGCTGCCCTTAGAAAGCCAATCCGATTTTCGCCGCAAAGGAAAAATGTGTCCGCTCGTCTGGCGGAACCTAATGGAACTGGTCGACTGGTGCCGATATCTGGTCGGCATGGATCCCGAATCGGTCGTCAGCTCGATTTTTCAGAATAGAGTTCCTGGCAATGAAGAGTTCTACCAGATGGTGAACTTAGATTTCCCGGTGGATGATTCCGACGAGTCCAACATCAAGCCCATGGCTCAGCTGAGCGTGGGGCACTACATTCCCCAGCGGTGGACCGATGCACTATCGTTTCGGCGACCTCCTTCGGTTCAAATTCGCTGCCAACAGGGAATGGCGTTCATTGACCTGCCTTCCAACTTGGCTTGGTTTGACGATGCAGGACAGCACAATGAATCTTTAGAATCCGAACGCGCTGTTGGTGAACAAATGCTCGACCAGTTCTACCGAAGTGTCACCAGCCTGTTACGGAAAAACGATGATCCCGAAAACGCTTATCGGGCCATGAAAATTGTCATGCTCGCGCATGAAAGTGCTTCGACTGGCAATCGAATGCCTGTTGGCTTCGACGCGCAGCAGTAGATCAGTCGTTGGTGCGGCGACCTAAAAGAGGGGCACCACCAAGTGCCAGGCAATCATTCCCAACGAGAAACAGACGCCGAAACTGACAATCGCATCGACGATGGAGTAAGGTGAGCTAACGCGGCGACCTCTGCGGGGACGCCTTATTTTCTTGTTCATTTCGTAGACTCGTGTTGTTGCCAAAGCTTCGCTCCAATATAGACAGGAGCTTAACTGGCTCAATGGACTTGTCCGCGCAAGGTCGAAAAAGCGTTAAGACGCGGTTTTT
>CAZDZX010000389.1:0-3233 GCA_964510005.1 uncultured Pirellulaceae bacterium | reverse complement strand
CCATGGTGAGCTGGTACAAGTCGGTCAGCAGCCCCAAGGAAGTTGCGTAAATCGGGTTGGGATTGTGTGTCATAAGCCTCTCTCCTTAGTGTAACTGTAACACTAAGTCGACAGAATGGCAAATGAGACTGTTGGTTTTCTGGGGATTTCCTCGAAAATAAGAAGCGTGCGTTCTGAATTGATTCTGCCCCTCTGGGACAATTCAATGCTTCGCGGCAACCCTCTAAAGCAAGTGCCATTGGGCTAACGCGCGAACGCCAAAACGGCTAATCTCAAAATTACGCTCTGACGAACCACGAGATCAATAGGGCCAGTTCCGATCTTCTTTGCTGCTTTGCTCCCAAGGGCTCGATGATACAGGCTACTGTTACACCTGATCGTTCAGGGCAAGCTTCTCAATCGAGACCACGGCTATGTCGGGGTGTGTGCCGACGGATCGGGTTGCGTAGCCCAGAGATGGATATCTCATTTGCTGCCACGATCCTGTTGTTCTGACTCGACAGCGCAGGGCTTCAAGAGCTTGTGTTGAGATAGCCTCCCTTGCGGAGTTGGAATTTTCGAATGTAAAATGCCAACTTCTTTGAGCCGTGTACCTGATAAGCAAGCAATGAACAAATCACCAAAAGAAGGATTTAAGGGCCTAATCGAAAACTGGCAGAGTGATTTGCTTGCGGCGTTGAGCGTCGCCCTGATCGCTCTCCCGCTTTCGTTAGGTATTGCGCTTGCGGCTGGCGCCCCTGCGATGGCGGGTATCCTTTCGGCCGTTGTGGGTGGAGTGGTAACCACATTCTATCGGGGCGGGCACATTGCCGTGAATGGTCCCGCCAAGGGAGTTATCGCCGTGATCCTCGCCGGCATGGCGATGATGGACGACGGCTCGGGACAGACGTTTAATTATTTGCTGGCGGCAGTGGTCGTATCGGGGGCGCTCCAAGTCCTGTTGGGGCTTTTGAAATTGGGAAGATTCGCGGACCTCTTTCATTCTTCGGTCATCCATGGCCTGCTTGCTGCTATCGGCATTATCATTTTTGCGAAACAAATTCACGTGGCGCTTGGCACCCACTCGGAAAGTTACAGTATCATTCAAAACCTGATCGATGCCGTTCTGCTCTTGCCCCACGCCAACCCTTTTGTGGTGATTATTTCTTTGGCGGGTTTGGCGTTGATGCTTTTGCATTCCAAAATCAGTTACAAGTTTTTTCATCTTCTGCCGACTCCAATGTGGGTCATTGCTCTCTCGATTCCATTTGCTTACGCATTTAACTTCTTCGAAGAGCACAACATTTCCTTATTCGGAAAGGAATTTAACGTTGGACCGGAACTGTTGCTGGACATCCCCGACAATGTGATGGCGTCGATCATGCATCCGAATTTTAAGATGATTGATACGCCTGAATTCTGGATCACCGTGATCTCTATTTTGCTGATCAGTACGATCGAGTCACTGGCCATCGCAAAGGCGATTGACAAAATCGACCCCTACAAAAGGAAGACCGACCTCAACAAGGACTTGACTGGCATTGGATTGAGCACCATGGTCGCTGGCTGCCTTGGTGGCCTGCCGATCATTGCGGTCATCATTCGAAGCACCGTCAATGTGCACAACGGTGCCAAAACAAAATGGTCCAACATGTATCAAGGCCTTTTGTTGCTCTTGTTCATTGTCGTTTTGGGGCCGATTATGCAGCAGGTTCCGCTTTGCGCTTTTGCCATCCTACTGGTTCATACGGGTTTTAAACTTGCTTCGCCTGCCGTGTTCAAACAGGTTTATGGCCACGGAATTGAGCAACTGATCTTCTTTGTTGGAACGATGGTTCTGACTTTGTATACCAATTTGTTAGTCGGCCTCTTTGGGGGGTTGTTGCTGGCTTTGTTCGCCCAATTTTTACTGGCGAAAGTATCGGCACCCCGCTTTTTCAAAATGATTTTCGGTTCGGGATCGAACTTGGTATTGAATCAAGACGGTGGCTATGATTTGAAAGTCAGAGGAGTTTCCAATTTCCTCAGCATTCTGAATCTTGACAAACTGCTGGGGCAGGTGCCCAGTGGTGCCAAAGTCGATGTTGATCTTTCCGAAACCCGATTGGTTGGCTTTACGGTTTTGGAGCACTTGTACGAGTTCCAAAAGACTCATCAGAATTCTGGGGGTCAGGTACGAATCCACGGACTCGAGAACCATATTTCTTCGACAGATCATAAGTTGGCAACCAAATTCCGAACCGATGCAGCTGCTCCTTTGACCCGACGTCAAAGCATGTTGAAGGAAATGGCTGAAAACTACGGCTGGAATTTTCAGGTTGAGCCATTGGAAGACCTTGAGTATTTTCAGTCATTCTCTTTCTTCAAGACTCGACCCATCGAAGCCGAGTACAACTGCATCTCCGATCAGGACCAAGAAGTTCACCTTGAATTGGTTGATGTCACCTTTGAAGAAGGCGTTTCCATGTTTCCCGATGAGTACAAAACCACATTGGGTTTGCTTAAACTTTCCTTTCCTATTCCAAAATTCACTATTGAGAAAAAGGATTGGTTGGAAAAGTTCCTTCATCTGTCAGAACACAAGGATATCGACTACATCCTGTACAGCGATTTCCCCAAAGAGTACTTGGTCAAAGTCGAGGACAAAACGGAGATGGACGCCTTTTTGACCGACAAGTTTAAAGCGCTGATTGAGATCAGCGACTTGCATCACATCGAAAGTAACGGCGAAGCGATCCTGATTTTCAGCAACAACTTTAGGCTCGCCCAACTGAAAGATTACGTCAAGATGATTCAGTTCGCCGAAAGCGCAAAGTCAATCATCCAGGAATAGTTTGAAGGCTTGCCATTGGACTCGTAACATCTCGTCGAGGACCGGTTTCGTTCAAAAAAGCCCCTTGAAAGCAGGGCAGTCGAGCGTAGAGAAGTGGGGAAGGTGAGGATGACGAAGCGGTTCCAGAGCCCTGCAGAGCCCGTTGCTGATTTCTGATTCTGGCAAGGTAAAATCAGGAAAGCAAACGCCTCCGTCGCGATGCCGAATTACTCCTCAAAGCGGCGCCTTCTGGACTCTATTTTTGGGATGGCCTCGGATACAAACGGAAAGACGACCCGGTACGATCGAACTTGAACCCGTCCAAATCAGCCAAGGCGCGTGTGAACGATTTACCCGCACATCGAAACGCATAAAAGGTGGTCAGGTACCCAGGGTTCAAGAACCCTGGGCTATTGATCTAACCTCGTTGAGGTTAAGCGCC
>CAZDZX010000388.1:0-3239 GCA_964510005.1 uncultured Pirellulaceae bacterium | reverse complement strand
GAGACGACTACACCAAAAAGGAACTTGGCCTCGAAGTCATCAGCCACGTCAACGAAGAGGGTCGAGCATTGAACTTGGATCCTTTTGATCCGGCTCACACCGACGTCATGAAAACGGAAAGCCTGAAACAGGCGCTGAACAAATACAAATTCGATGCTGCCTTTGGTGGCGGACGTCGTGACGAGGAAAAGTCTCGCGCCAAAGAACGCGTGTTCTCTTTCCGCAACGAGCATCACGGCTGGACGCCGAAGTTCCAGCGTCCTGAACTTTGGAATCTGTACAACTCGAAGATCAAACCAGGCGAAAGCATTCGCGCTTTCCCGATCTCCAACTGGACCGAGCTTGATGTTTGGCAGTACATCCACTTGGAGAAAATTCCAATCGTTCCGCTGTACTCTTCCGCAATGCGACCTGTCGTTGAGCGTAATGGTGTTCTGGTGATGGTCGATGACGATCGATTGAAGCTGAAGGATGGCGAAGTGCCTGTTGAAAAAATGGTTCGATTCCGAACGCTCGGTTGCTATCCGTTAACCGGTGCCGTGGAATCCGATGCAGTAACACTGCCAGATATCATTCAGGAGATGCTTCTGACAACCACTTCGGAACGCGACGGTCGCATCATCGACAAAGATGACGATGGCGGTGGTTCGATGCAGAAGAAAAAAGAAGAAGGCTACTTCTAGAGCACTGTGGCTGAGGCGTCCGGCCACAGCACCATAAACGACAACTGAACTGCAGCGCAACGCCGCAGTCACGACCCAATCCAACACTACTCTCTGAACACTTCAAAGCCATGGCTAACGTATCTGACCTGATCGAAAAAGACATCAACGAATATCTCGCTCAACACGAGCGAAAAGAGATATTGCGTTTCCTCACGTGTGGAAGCGTTGACGATGGAAAGAGCACGCTCATCGGGCGATTGCTCTACGATTCCAAGATGGTCTATGAAGATCAGCTGGACAAAATCAAGAACACGTCGAAGCTTAGCAGCGGCGTAAAAGAAGACGGATTTGATCCCGCCATCCTTTCCGAGTTGATGGACGGCCTTGAAGAGGAACGCGAAGCCGGCATCACGATTGATGTCGCCTATCGGTTTTTCTCAACCGCAAAACGCAAGTTCATCATCGCCGACACGCCCGGCCACATTCAGTACACGCGGAACATGGCCACGGGTGCTTCCACAGCAGACCTCGCCATCATTTTGATTGATGCTCGCGATGGCCACGGCGTGATGGAGCAAACAAAACGGCACAGCTTCATCGCTTCGCTGTTGGGCATCAAACACGTTCTGGTTGCCGTCAACAAAATGGACCTGGTGGAGTTCAGCGAAGATCGCTTCGAAGAAATCAAACGAGACTACCTCAGCTTCTCGACGCGGTTGGACATCCCGGATTTGCACTTCATTCCAATCTCGGCTTTGCTTGGTGACAACATCGTTGACCGCAGCAAAAACACGCCGTGGTACAACGGTTCGACGCTGATGGATTTTCTGGAAACAGTAAACATCAGCTCCGATCGAAACTTCACGGACTTCCGCATGCCAGTTCAGTTGGTGGTTCGACCGGACATTAACTTCCGTGGCTTTGCTGGAACAATCGCCTCAGGCATCGTTCGTGTCGGCGATGAGATCATGACGCTGCCGTCGCGAAAGAAGAGCAAAATCAAGGAAATCGTGACGCAAGACGGTAAACTTGAGGAAGCCTTTGTTCCGCAGTCGGTCGTCCTGACGATGGAAGACGAAATCGAATGCAGCCGCGGCGACATGATCGTCAAGCCAAAGAACCTTCCAAAGACGGAACAAAAATTCGACGCGATGTTGGTCTGGATGACCGAAGACGCGATGGTGCCCGGAAAGCAATACCTGTTCAAACAAACGACAAAGACTGTCCCTGGCGTGATCAAGACGCTGCAGTACGAAGTAGACGTCAACACGATGCACAGCCAACCGGCGCCATCGTTGGCGTTGAATCAGATTGGCCGGGTGAACATTGAGCTCAGTCAGCCGATTGCTTTCGATCGATATCGAAGTAACAAATCGACGGGCGCTTTCATCGTCATTGACCGGATCACCAACGGCACCGTCGCTGCGGGAATGATTCTGGACAAACGAACCAGTGAGAACACTGGTGCGTGGTGGGACGAATCTCCAGCCAGCGAGACGTTGACTCGCGAGATCAGTAAAGTGACCGTAGAAGAGCGAACGGCTCGCTACGGGCAAAAGCCAGTTACGATTCTGTTCACTGGACTTCCGGGAGCTGGAAAAACGACAACCGCTTACGGTGTGGAGCGTAGCCTGTTTGACCTAGGTCGAAGCGCTTCGGTACTCGACGGACAGAACGTTCGCATGGGACTCAACCGTGACCTGAACTTCTCGACCGATGGCCGCAGTGAAAATATGCGACGGGTGGCGGAAGTCAGTCGTTTGTTGAATCGTGCCGGCATGATTTCGCTGGTGTCTCTGGTTTCTCCTCGCGAGATCGACCGAACCCGTGCTGCCGAAGTTGTCGGCCAAGACAACTTCTTTGTGATCCATCTTTCGGCACCGCCAGAGGTTTGCGATTCCCGCAACGAGTCGGCGAAGAAGCGCGGTCCCGATGAAGTTCAGGAATCTGAATTCAAGTACGAGGCCCCAGCCAATCCGGATCTGGTATTGGATACCGAAGCGATGTCGGCCGTCGACTGTGTAGCCAAAGTGATTGAGTTCCTAGAAAGCAAGCAAGCCATCTAGTGCGGACTTGCATCGCTAGATCTCCCAGAATGATTTTGTCCCGGAGAGACAGCAGCAATTAGCTTAGGGTTTCAACCCTAGGAATAAAGTCCCCTTTCAAACATTTGCGCCGGAGGGGCAACAGCAGGTCGAATATCGTTGGCGCCCTCCCTCCGGGACGCATCGTGTTGGTGGGCAACGGAAACCTCGGGTTGAAACCGGTTGAAACCCGAGGCTATCGCTTTTGTCCCTCCGGGACATTTCAACGCCACTTCGTGGCGACAATCTAAAGTAAGTGCCATTAGCCAAACGCCCCTCTGAAGCTGAAGCCAAAATGACATCGGCACGTAGGGCCGGTTCCCACCGGCCGATCACCAATCACGCCGTAGGACGCCTGGTACTCAATTCGAACAAGCTTTAAGCGGGACTCACGATACCAGCGTCCCGTTGTTCAACTTTTTTACCGTAGGGTCCGGTTGAAGTAGCACCACGCCGTCATCAGCGAGGGCGCCCAACACCAGAACTTCTG
>CAZDZX010000387.1:0-3244 GCA_964510005.1 uncultured Pirellulaceae bacterium | reverse complement strand
CAATCTGAGAACCAAGTGTAGATGGTGACTTCTAACGGTGTAGGTCAAACGCTGAACGATGTAGCGTATTCTAAGAAACTGGCAGCGCTAGAAAGCGGCCAGCCCGACGCCCCTTTACCTGACGCCGATTTAGAGATCAGCGCACAAAAAAAGTCACGGCATGTCGCTCCGTCGTCATGCCATGACTTTATCCTGATGCGGGACGGTCCGTGTCCCACCCTCGCGGCTTGCTCAGGGTCCTGAGCACAATAGTCATCGACACGTCAACGCGCTGTCGTTAGTTTTTTTCTTATTTTTCATAAGCCCGATACAAACTTTGCCGATTCCGGACTTTTTGCTGACAGCAAACCCCGCCAGCAGCTTGGCACACCGGCCGAAAATTGCCACAATCGTCAGCATTCACGCGACCGGCAGACAGGGACGGACCTTTGTTAACATCTTCAGCCCACCCCTTTCAAGGATTCGGAGATTCGATTCTTTCGGCTGTTGCGCGGGAACCTCTCAACGGCATCGACCTTCCCTCCGATCGCATGCAGGGCAGAAGTCTGCTGCACGACCACTGCCCCGTCACCCCCGGCGTCTATGGCTGGTTGGACTGCAACAACCAAATTTGCTACGTCGGAAAATCGAAGTGCCTGCGCAAGCGATTGCTTTCCTATTTTGCCAAAACACCCGCCGACAAAAAAGCAATTCGCATTCGCCAACACAGCCAACGGATTGTCTGGGAACCGGTCTCCCACGAACTACTGGCTCTGATCCGCGAACAAGAACTGATCTATCGCTGGCGACCCGAGTTCAACACCCAAGGCCAACCCGTCAAACGGCAACCGGCTTTTATCTGCCTGTCCGACGGCATGGCTCCCAACGTTTTCTTTTCCCGCCGCGCGACTCCCAAAGCCGCCATGATGGTCGGCCCCATCGCTGGCACCTCTCGGCTGCGGGGTGCGGTGGAGAGCATGAACCAGATCTTCCAACTGCGCGACTGCCCCGACAAAACCGAATTTTCATTTTCCAATCAACAGCTCCTGTTCGACAATCCTCAATCCGCCGGTTGTATCCGGTACGAGCTAGGCTCCTGCCCGGCTCCCTGTGCGGCCCACTGCAGTTCAGCCGAATACATGGTCAACGTTCAGAAAGCCACCGACTTCCTGATCGGGGGCGTGCAATCCAAAGAAGTACTCGATCGTCTGCAGCTACAAATGAAAGAAGCCGCACTGTCCCAGCAATTTGAACGCGCTTCGGTCATTCGCGATCACTTCCTCAACCTTCGCTGGCTGTCACGTCGTTTGCATCAACTAGAGATTGCCAAAAAGAAGCTCAATGGGGTTCTCACGCTGCCGGGCAAAAAGAACCACAAGCTGTGGCTGGTCTTGCGAGGCGGTCGCATCGTCGGATCCGCCGCCGCGCCTTCCGATCGGGCTCGTTTGACCGCCGCGATCGAACGACTGGAAAAGATCTCCCAGCAGGATCTGGGCCTGCCGAACAACTTGCAGGAAATGAACCTGCAAATGATTGTCATGGCTTGGTTTCGCAAGTACCCCAAAGACAAAGCAAAACTCACCGGTTTCGAACAGGTTATCGATTCCTGTCGCGAGCGACTTTCCAGAAGCCCCACCGCAAAGCCGTCCGAAGTGATCGCGTTACTCCCATAGCCAGCCTAAGGGATGCCATCAGCACCGTTTAATTGGCCGACGACCAAAGAATCGAGACTTGCCCGCACTTCCACGAACGAGGGTTGCCTGAAAGAATATGCACCCTCCCAAGCGTAGACGACAGGCCAGCGGTTGAGCCACTGTAGGGTCGCGCTTTACGATGAACGCAAATCAATTTCCTTAATAAGTAACGCATGTCCATTCGCACACGTTTCGCTCCAAGTCCTACTGGCTATCTTCACATCGGCGGAGTCCGCACGGCTCTGTTCAATTGGCTGCTCGCCAGGCAAGCCGGCGGGCAATTTATTCTGCGGATCGACGACACCGACGATAAACGAAATCAAGCCGAAGCCCTGCAGCCCATCCTGGACGGATTCCGCTGGTTGGGTATGGACTGGGACGAAGGCCCCGAAGTCGGCGGTCCCCACGAGCCCTACTTCCAATCGGAGCGATTGGACAAGTATCAGGCCGCCGTCAAGCAGCTGATTGAATCCGGCCACGCCTATCGGGATTACTCGGAGGCTGATTTTCAAACCGAACGCGAAGCCGCCGACAAAGCCAAACAGCAATTCCTGTACAGCCGCAAATGGATGGCGGAAACGGACGAACAAGCCGCTGCCTTTGAAGCCGAAGGACGCAAGTTTGTCGTTCGCCTAAAAATGCCGCGGGAAGGAAACTGCGAGTTTGTCGATGCCGTTCGCGGCGACATGTCCGTTGCTTGGGCCGGCGAATCGGATCACATCATCCAGCGTAGCAACGGCACCGCCACCTATCACTTGGCCAATGTCGTCGATGACCATGACTTTCAGATCACCCACGTGATTCGCGCCGTCGAACACCTCTCCAATACGCCACGACAGATTTTTATTGCTCAATCGCTGGGTTATGAACTGCCCAATTACGCGCACATTCCCTTCGTCGCCGAACCGGGCAGCAAAAAGAAACTTAGCAAACGCGAAATCGCAAAATACCTCAACAACAAGGACTTCAAAAAACTTTACCAATCCGGAGCCGACATTGCTTCACGCATTGGTTTGGAAACCGATCCGGCCACCTTCAATCCAGTGCTGGTTGAGTTCTATCGCGAAGCCGGATTCTTACCCGAAGCCGTTTTGAATTACCTGTTGCTGCTGGGTTGGTCCTTGGATGATTCGACCGAGGATTTCAACCGGGAAGAAATGATCGAAAAATTCTCGCTGGAGCGGATCGTCAAAGCCGCCGCCAGTTTCGATCCGCAGAAAATGGTAGCCTTTCAAGGCAGGTACTTTGACGAACTGCCCGCCAAACGCAAATACAAACTCTGCATTCCCTACCTGCAAAAAGCCGGCTTGTTGCCCGACCCACCGGATTGCGATGTCACGCTGCTGGACCAGATCATTCAGTGTGCTGGAGATCGCTTGGTGATGGCCGGCGATATCCTCAAGTTCGATGATTTCTTTTTGGCCGATGGCGCCGAACTGTCCTACAACGACAAAGCCTTCCAAAAACGGTTGGTGAAACCCGAGCGAGCTGGCGAATTGCTGGGACTGTGCCGTGACATGCTGAGCGCGACTCCGGACTACGATGCGGCGTCCTTAGAAACCGCCATCAAA
>CAZDZX010000386.1:0-3284 GCA_964510005.1 uncultured Pirellulaceae bacterium | reverse complement strand
GGATCTAAAAGCGCTGCCTTTTTGAAATGCAACGTGTTCGTAGCACCGGCTTCAGCCGGAATGCGGGGTGACGCGTCTACAGACTGCGTTTAATCGTCATCGGAACTGAGGATCGACATGAACGCCTTTTGCGGGATATCCACGCTACCTACGGACTTCATGCGTTTCTTACCTTCTTTCTGCTTCTGCCAGAGCTTGCGTTTGCGGGAGATGTCACCGCCGTAACATTTCGCCGTTACGTTCTTTCGCATCGCTTTAACGGTCTCGCGGGCGATGACGCGTGAACCAATCGCAGCTTGAACCGCGATCTCAAACATGTGGCGGCTGATTTCCTGTTTCAGCTTTTTCACCACGGCGCGGCCGCGACGATCGGCATCCGCACGGTGACAGATAATGCTCAACGCATCGACTTTTTTGCCGTTCACCAGCATGTCGACACGACACAGGTCCGCGGGAAAATAACCGATAATGTCGTAGTCCATCGTGCCATAGCCACGCGTAATACTCTTCAATCGATCGTGCATGTCGTAGATGACTTCCGCTAACGGCAGATCAAAAGTCAACATCACACGGGTGGCCGATAGGTATTCCGTGTTCTGCTGGATGCCGCGGCGCTCGTTGCACAGCTTCATGACCGGCCCGACAAACTCTTCCGGTTGGATCAGGTTCACGCGGACAATCGGCTGACGAAACTCAGCGATATCGCCGGCATCGGGAACTTCTTGAGGACGATGAATCTCAAGCGTCTCGCCCTGCTTGGTGAGAATATTGTAAGTCACGTTGGGAGCGGTCTGGACGAGGTCCACATCCGACTCCTGCTCCAGTCGTTGCTGCACGACTTCCATGTGAAGCATGCCAAGGAATCCGCAGCGGAAACCAAAACCAAGGGCTTCACTGGATTCCGGTGAAAATTCAAAACTGGGATCATTGATGGCAAGTTTCTCAAGGGCCTCGCGGAGCTCCTTGAAGTCCTGTCCATCGGAGGGATACAACCCGCAGTAAACCATACGCTTCGGCTCTTGATAGCCCGGCAGCGGCTCAATGTCCTTGGCCGACGCCAACGTCACGGTATCGCCAATATTGACTTCGTCCAGGGTCTTGATGTTGCACACAAGGTAACCGACTTGGCCGGCACGCAATTCATCGCAAGGCGTTTGCTTGGGACAAAACTGCCCCAGTTCGACGACGTCGTTGGTGTTGGTCGAACGCAGCATCCGTACCTTTTGGCCTTTTTTGACGGTGCCGTTCATGATCCGAACGTAGGTAATCGCGCCGCGATATTCATCGTAGTGCGAATCGAAAATCATGGCTTGTAGCGGAGCGTCGGGATCGCCCGCCGGAGGAGAGATCTTATTGACGATCGCGTCGATCAACAGATCAATGTTCAAACCCGTTTTGGCACTGACTTTGACGACGTCGTCGGGACTCATGCCCAAAGTCTGTTCCATCTCGCGGATGACTTCGTCGGCCCGCTGGTGTTTCAAGTCGATTTTGTTCAGAACCGGGATGATGTCCAAATCATGTTCGATGGCGGCGTAACCGGTGGCAACGGTTTGGGCTTCGACACCTTGAAACGCATCGGCCAACAGCAGGGCACCTTCGCAACAGTTCAACGAACGGGAGACTTCGTATTGGAAATCCACGTGACCGGGCGTATCGATCAAGTTAAGCTCGTAGGTCTTGCCCTTGTGTTCGACTTGGATTGCCACCGCGCGGGCCTTGATCGTGATCCCACGCTGTCGCTCCAGCTCCATATCATCGAGCAACTGTTCTTGCATGTTCCGTTTGGCGACCGTTCCGGTGTGTTCCAGAATGCGGTCCGCCAAAGTACTTTTGCCGTGATCGATATGGGCAATGATGCAAAAATTGCGAATGTTCTTTTGGTCTATCCGAGCCATAAATCTTGTAGCTCAAAGAGCCGGTAATCTGTCAAAAACGAGAGTGAGGATTCAATATTGCCTAATATTGCCCGTCGGGGCATTTTCGCAGGCTGCGGGAATTTCAACAGCTCAGTTTTGAGAGTTTTTGCTGTATTGCAACTTTGCCATCCCTGCGGCGCCCACAAATCCGGCTTCGCCCCCCAATTCCGCGAATCGCACCACCAAACGATCAGCGATCACCGGAAACACCTGCTTTTTGACCGTATCGATGACTTTATCGATGAAACGACGCCCGAGCGGAGACTTGCTGCCGCCAAAATCCATGGCTCCACCAAGGATAAAAGCTGCCGGATCGATGACATGAGCCAAGGTGGCGATGCCATTTCCAAGGTAAACCGCCGTTTCGTCAATCAGCTCGAGGGCTAGCGTGTCGCCTTGGTCGCCGGCGTTGGAAACCATCAGAGCCGACAAAGGCGATGCCTCGCCGGTCATTTTATTCAAAATGCTTTCTTTCCCGGAGGCCAGAGCTTCCTTGCAGCGAGCCACGACCGCTGTTGCCGAAGCGTAGGCTTCGAGGTGACCGAGATTGCCGCAGGGGCACATCCGAGCCCTGTCCGAGGTATCGATCGTAATATGGCCGACCTCGGCGCCATGACTGTGGGCCCCTTCGACGTTGAGATCGTTCAAAATGATGCCTCCCCCGACCCCGGTGCCCAAAGTAATCAGGATCAAACTGTCATACTGCCGACCGCTACCGATCCAGTACTCGCCATACGCCGCCGCTGATGCATCGTTGGAAAACGCGACGCTTTTCCCGGTGTGATGTTCCAGTCGCTCGCGGACGGGAAAGTTCCTCCACCCCGGCAGGTTGTTGGGCGTAAGAATCAATCCGGCAGAAATGTCCATCGGCCCTGGCGTTCCCAGCCCAACACCACCGACCTCGTCCCACGTCAACGAGGAAGATTCCAGCAGTCGTGATACGGTGTCTTTCGCCATCAGCATGGAAACTTCCGGGCTCTCATCGGCCTGAGTCGGAAATTTGGTATCGGCGACGATCGTTCCATCGTTGTCGACGATGCCGACTTTGATATTGGTCCCGCCAACATCAACTCCTGCGAACAAGGGAAGGGAGAATTTGGATTTCGAATCTGAGGGCATGATAGGCGCAGCAATTAGTCGTTTAGTCGATCAGTCAAGAAAAAATCAGCTTCCGCTCGGGCGAAAGTCTATCGAATATCACGCCCGACGGGTACATGGACTCTAAAAAGTGGACACGGAATCACAATTCCACGGGTCTGCGGTCATTTCCTGAAAGCAGAACCGCGGTAGCGAGCGTTCCTTCAATGAAGAAATAGTTCAAGCGGGAACCGAAACATGGTCACGCAAGCGTGAACCATGGCACCC
>CAZDZX010000385.1:0-3312 GCA_964510005.1 uncultured Pirellulaceae bacterium | reverse complement strand
GTGATTCGACAACCGAGCGTTCCTGTTTTGTGACGATGTCTTCGTCCAGCATGTCGCAGGTCTCTGATGAAACAACGACCTCAGTATCGATTCCCAACGACCGAGTCTGAGTGGACTTTGCTACGGCAGACCAAACCCAATGGTTGCTGTGCGAGATAGAACCAACAAAACCGGCTGGCCAGATTGGCGAGCGGTCAGCGGCGACGCCAACTTCTTCGTTGACATTCCAGCGATTCAAAAGCGTTTTCGCGCAGGCTCGACCAGCAGCGAATTCTCGCTGGCGTCGAGTTGCATTGTGGGCGAGTTCGGGGGTAGCGAGTTCGTCGTCGCGTCGTCGCAAAATCGTTTGCGTGCCGAGCGGAAACACCGAATTCGTCCATCGTGAAACGGATTTCACTCGCTGGCTAGCCCATGTTTTGGAAGCGGAAATCAAAGTTTTTACGGTCTAAGGCGGGATATTGGAAAAGATTCGTCGCAGAAACGTAGGTTCCGCAATCGCCAAAGTCGGTAAGAAAATCCACAGGAGCGCCAATCCAAGCGCTGCATTATGCCGGTTGTTCAAATTGAACCGATCGGTTTCACAGCAGAAACCAAGCAAAGTACCGAGGGAAAGCATGCCCCAACAGACGCCGCTAAAAGGGCGGTGGCAGGATACCTCCGTTACCTCATGCTAGAAAACACGCCGCCGGCGCATTTATCGAACCGACAAAACTAATCGAACCACTCGTCGTCCGGGTCGAACGCTGGGACCGGCACGTTAATGATTCTCATTTTTCCTATCGCCCGGTGACGGCAGCCGGGTTTGATCAACACCGTGGACCCGGGGCCAACGTCGACTAGTTCGCCGTCGAGTTCCATTTGGCCGGTGCCTTCGAGAATGTAATAGATCTCGGTAAGCTTTTTATGGTAATGCGTTCGGGCTTCGACACTGATATCGACGACATGCAGCGAAGCAATTTTATCGGGGTCATCGGTAAACGCACGCTGCGACATTCCGCAAGGACAAGGAACGGGAGTGACATCGTCCAGATGAACGACCGAATACTTTTTTGTTTTGGATTCTGACATCGCCACTTCCACAGCTGGTTCTACCTCGTCGGTTGATCGTCAATTATAACGGCAAACAGCGCATAGCTACGGCAAACAGCGATTTTTATTCAGCGAAAACCTTCACAGTCGGATCCCGTCGGTCAAACAACCCAAAACAATTACTTTGCCAAATCGAGTACAATCTAGACGCGAATTAACTGACGATCACACTTAACTCACTCAGGGCCAAACCATGACCGACCGGAAAAAAACATCACGTCGTGCGTTTATTAAAAATTCTGGTGCGGTCGCGTTGGCCGCCCCTTACATTCTTTCAAGTGCTTCCGTGCTTGCCGATTCGCCCAACGACAAACTCCGTGTGGCCGCGATCGGCACCAGTATTTATACCGACCGATACGCGAAGGGTGACTATCCAGGCCGCGGTGCTTACATTGGGCATCAGTTGGCAAAGTTCGGCGACATGGTTGCCGCGGCGGACGTCAATCGCCGTAACGCCGATTTTTTCGCAAAGGATTACAACGGGAACTGCAAGGTTTATGGCGACTATCGAGAACTACTTGAGCGTGAAGACATCGATGCCGTTTCGATTGGAACTCCCGATCACTGGCATGTGAAAATTGCGATCGATGCGATGCGAGCTGGCAAACATGTTTACTGCGAAAAGCCACTTTCTTTGACCATTCGTGAAGGGCAACAATGCTGCAAAGTCGCCAAAGAAACAGGCAAAGTCTTTCAAGTGGGAACTCAACAACGTAGCGAGTTTAATCAGGTCTTTCTAAAAGCCGTTGCGATCGCCCAAAGCGGTATGCTTGGCGACAAACTCGACTGCTTGATCAGTATCGAAACTGCAAAACAAGGAGGCCCCTTCAAAAACATGCCGCGCCCGGATCACATTGACTGGAACATGTGGCTTGGCCAAGCTCCCAAAGTTCCTTACTGTCCGCAGCGTTCGGATTTCGATTTCCGTTGGTGGTTTGAGTATGCCGGTGGGCAGGTTACCGATTGGGGAGCCCACCATGGCGACATCGCGATGTGGGCGATGGGGATGGACGAATCCGGGCCAACAGCAATTACACCTAAAGGCCCCGTCAAGATTCCTCAGATAGAAAACGGATTCAACGTTCCCTCCGAGTTCGATATCGCGCTCGAGTTCGACGGCGGGCATACCGCAAGAGTGTACTCGGGGAACAACGAACTAATCATCAAAGGCGACAAAGGAAAAATCAGGGTCAATCGCGGTGGCTTAACTGGCAAACCAGCGGAGGAGCTAGGCGTCGCCCATATCTTCTCTAAACCTGACCAAAAGCCATCAAAGGATCAACCGAGTGGCGGACCAGGCCCGCAATGGCTTCAAGATGCCGTCGACAAACTTTGTAAAGGTAAACAGCCCGGGAGTCACATGGGCAATTTCGTGAACTGCATCAAAAATGGGGGCTTGCCCATTAGTGACGTTTGGTCCCACCATCGTTCCATTAGCCTGTGCCACCTTTCAAACATTGCCTTGCGATTAAACCGAGCCGTCAAATGGGACCCGAAAACTGAAACCTTCCCAAGCGACGATGAAGCAAACGCGATGCTGTCTCGAAAACAGCGAGAAGGTTTCGAGATCGATGTCGAAATCTAACTCAGGGCAACACTAAACCATTCTGACCGATCAATTACTACTTAAACCGAGATCAAAACATGAACCGTCGGCACTTCGTTTCTGGATGTCTTACTTGTAGCGCTCACATGCTTGGAATCGCAAGCTATGCACCGGGACAAATTCGCAATGTGTTTGCACAACAAGAAGAAAGTAAAATTGTCGTTAAGAAAAAATGGGGCTCGTTAGAAAAAGTGGCCGATGGTGCCTGGGCGCTGATTTCCACTCCCTTCACCACTCGCGACTTCACCACGGTATGCAACGGCGGCATCGTGGCCGGCAGCAAGGGCGTTTTGTGCATCGAGTCATTCAACAAGCCAAAAGGCGCGACTTGGCTTGCCAATCAAGCCAAAGAGCTAACCGGTCGCTGGCCCACGGATATTGTTTCGACTCACTTCCATGGCGACCATACAGCGGGCCACAAAGGTTACTTCGTCGATGGACAGAAACCAAACGTCTGGCTGACCAAAAAAAACAAAGCAGCAGCCGAGAAGTCATTCATTGCCCGAAAAATGAAAGACAATAGTTTCAAAAAGAGGAGCAATTAGGGACATCCATATTTCAGAGACCGCATCTCGGCGGCTTGCCTTTAGCCTTGGTTCTTTTATCGGCCGAAGTAC
>CAZDZX010000384.1:0-3325 GCA_964510005.1 uncultured Pirellulaceae bacterium | reverse complement strand
GGCCAAATAGTCTTATTCACCTGTTTCGGGAAGTGTTGTAAAGTCGTCGCTTTCGGGGGGTGTGAACCTGCGCTTCAGGTTTGCCCACTTTACCTCTGAACGAGACATTTTTAGCGTCAAAACAATATGACATCGACAACTCAGGAAATCCCCACCCGCTTCGATTTTGACACCGTCGAACCGCGGATCTACGAGATGTGGGAAAAAGGCGGCTGGTTCAAAGCCGAATCCAACAGCGACAAACCGCCCTACACGATCGTCATCCCACCCCCCAACGTCACCGGTGCACTGCACTTGGGACATGCACTCAATAACACGCTGCAGGATGTCGTCATCCGCATGAAGCGCATGCAGGGCTACAACGCGCTCTGGATGCCAGGTACCGACCATGCCGGCATCGCCACCCAAGCCCGTGTTGAAAAACGCATCCGAGAAATCGACGGCCTCACACGCCATGATCTGGGACGCGAGAAACTGGTCGCGAAAATCTGGGACTGGAAGAACCAATACGAAGCCCGCATCTTGGGACAACTAAAACAGATGGGTTGCAGCTGCGATTGGTCTCGCACACGATTCACATTGGATGACATCTGCGCCAAAGCCGTTCGTCATACCTTCCACGATCTATTCAACAAATCTCTGATCTATCGCGGCAAGCGGTTGGTCAACTGGGATACCTTCCTGCAAACCACCGTTAGTGACGACGAAGTTTTCTCGAAAACCGTCAACGGTCATTTCTGGCACTTCATGTATCCGGTCATCGATCCCAAACCCGGCGAACCGGCGCACATTACCGTCGCAACCACCCGCCCTGAAACCATGCTGGGTGATACGGCTGTTGCTGTTCATCCAGATCCAGACGCGGCGCTCAAAAAAGCGGCTTCTGAACTGCGGGACAAACTTGCCAAAGCCAGCGAATCCGAAAAGCCCGCCATCGAAGAAGACATCAAGGCGCTGAAGCAACGCCACGAGTCCATGCTGGCTCAGTTGGAGTTGCTGCGCGACATGGCCAACGATGGCCGCAAGCTGACGCTGCCGCTAATGGATCGAGAGATCCCGCTGGTCTGTGACGAGTGGGCCAAACCGGAACTGGGAACTGGCTGCGTTAAAATCACCCCAGCTCACGACCCCAATGACTATGAAGTTGGGATCCGCTGCGGTTTGCCGATGATCAACATCATGAATTCAGACGGAACGCTAAATGCCGAAACCGGCACTTACGCGGGGCTGACGATGAAGCAGGGTCGCAAGACCGTCATTGCCGATCTGGAAGCACTCGGGTTGCTCGAAAAAACCGAAGACCGCGAAATCGAACTGCCAACCTCCGATCGCAGCAAGACTCCGATCGAGCCTTGGTTGGCCGACCAATGGTTTGTTCGCATGGATGAACTTGCCCAATCGGCGATGGACGCCGTTACCGATAAACGCGTTGAAATCTCGCCGGCGCGCTACGCCAAAGGCTACCTTTCATGGCTGGGCGAAAAACGCGATTGGCCGATCTCACGCCAGCTCTGGTGGGGGCATCAAATCCCGGTTTGGTCGCTGCCCTGCGAAAGCGACGCCGAAAGCGAACAGCTGATCGAGAAAATTGGTTCCGCAGATTGCTGGGACCAAGACCTCGTTTCGATTCAAGTCGAACACTGTTCCGAAACGGATCCTGAAAAACGCAAGCAACTGGAACTGCCATTTTTGACGGTCCATGTTTGCCTCCGTGAAACTTCCGACGCGATGGAGGCCCATCTGAACACACTGGGCTTCGTCCGCGAGGAAGACGTTCTCGATACTTGGTTCAGTTCCGCACTGTGGCCCCATTCGACCTTGGGCTGGCCGGAATCGACCGACGAACTCAAAACGTTCTATCCCGGCAACACTCTGATCACCTCGCGTGACATCATTACGCTGTGGGTTGCCCGCATGGTTCTGATGGGTTTGAACAACATGGGCGACATTCCCTTCAGCCAAGTCTTCATTCATCCGAAGATCCTTGACGCCTACGGCGAGACGATGTCCAAATCCAAGGGCAACGGAATCGACCCGCTGGACGTCATCGAAAAATTTGGCTCCGATGCACTGCGGTTTTCGATGGCTGATTTGACGACCGACACGCAAGACGTTCGCATGCCGGTTAAGTTCGAGTGCCCGCATTGCGAAGAGCAATTCGATCAAACGAAAAAGAATCGCGAGCTTCATCGGATTGACTGCCCGAAGTGTAAGAAGCCGTTTCGAACTCAGTGGGCCGAATCGGATGAAGATCTGGCTTTGGACAAAGGCTACGTTCTGAGCGAGCGCTTCGAAGTTTCCCGCAACTTCGTCAACAAGCTCTGGAATGCATCCCGATTCGCCATGATGAATCTGGAAGGTTATCAGTCCGCACCGATCGATCCCAACGAAATGACGTTGGAAGATCGCTGGCTGATGAGCCGCCTTGCCGCGGTTTGTTCGCGCGTCACTAAAGCGTTGGATGATTTCCGCTACGCCGAAGCCACCGAAGTTCTCTATGCGTATGCGTGGAATGATTTCTGCAGTTTCTTCCTTGAGATCGTCAAGGATCGGCTTAACGACGACGCACAGCGACCTCACGCTCAGCGAATGCTGGTGTTTGGTTTGGATACGTTGTTGCGCTTGCTCCACCCCTTCATGCCATTTTTGACGGAAGAGATTTGGCAGATCCTCGGTCGCATCGCTCCCAACCGGGGGCTCGACGGCAGCCAAGCCAGCGATTGCTTGATCCGGGCTTCGTGGCCGGAGATTGAAATGAGTTTTCAGTCAGACGCGATCGAATCGCAGTTTTCACATTTTCAAAATTCGCTGGGCGCCGTTCGCGACATTCGCAACAAGCAGAAGATCCCCAACAAAAAGGAAATCAAATTCAGCATCAAGTGCTCGGCGGAAATTCGGGACAGCCTGAAACCGATGGGACCCTACTACGCCGGGATGGCATTGGCGGAATTGACCGACATCGGCCCCGATGTAACGGCACCTGCGGTCAGTGCTAACTTGATTCGCGATGACCTTGAGATTTTCGTTGACTTGGATGGTTTGATTGACAAAGGCGCGGAGAAAGCCCGATTGGAAAAAGAGGAAGCCAAAGTCAAGAAAATGATTGCGGGCAAGGAAGGCAAGCTTTCTTCCGAGAAGTTTGTCAGCGGAGCTCCACCGGAGATCGTTCAAAGAGAACGCGATGGTTTGGAGAAATTGAAAGCTCAGTTGGCGAGTATTGAATTGAGTTTGAAAACGCTGGGGTAAGCAATACCCGCCCGAAGCGAGTGACACATCTCGCTTCGAGTTAGTGTTGATTGCATGCATAAGGATTTCAGCCCCGAAG
>CAZDZX010000383.1:0-3330 GCA_964510005.1 uncultured Pirellulaceae bacterium | reverse complement strand
GCAAGGACTACTGAAATCACGGCAATCGTAAGTCGCATTCCGCCACCTGCTGCTGCCTCAGGTGGGCAGCGTTGGACTTCGACCCAGCAAGCAAATTGCCCCTGAAATTGGGGCACAAAGAAAGAGCGGAGGTGACAGGATTCGAACCTGCGGAACAGTTTGACCCGTTCACCTAATTAGCAATCAGGCGCTTTCGACCACTCAGCCACACCTCCGACTGATTTAACGACAATTTGACAGATGTCTCAGGCAAAATCAAGTCCTCGTTTTGCCTCCTGTGCCAACTGTTTACTGATAGTCCTCGCGGGGAGGGTTCCAAACGTCAATAATCTTACAGCCGGTAACGGCGCGACCGCTATGAACGGCCCCACCGGGGATCACGATCACTTCTCCGGCACTCATTTTGATGGCTGTCCCTTCCAGATTCAGGACAAATTCACCCTCCAGCAGGTTCGTGATTTGCTCGTGAGGATGAGAATGTTCCGGTAATTCAGCACCGGCCTCGATGGTCCAGTGCGCGACACTCATCTGCTGGCTATGGAGCAGTTTGCCTCGAAATCCCGCCACGGGCGCGAAATCCGGAAGTTCACTTAGATTGATTTTGGACACGACGGCTCCTGTTTTGAAGCCAGCCGAGAAAAGTCAATGTTTGCTGGCAGGTGGATGGTGAAAATCTCCCGTCACTACTCAGAGACGCCAATTTTATCCTTGCCCAAAATCGGTCGCAGGACTTCCGGGATCGTCACGCTGCGATCGGCATTCTGATGGTTTTCCAGAATCGCGATCAGTGCTCGGCTCAGTGCAAAGGCGGTCCCATTGAGCGTGTGAACGAAATTCGTCCCTTTTTTGCCCTCGGTTTTGTAGCGAATGTTAAGCCGCCGTGATTGGTAATCAGTACAGTTGGAAGTGCTCGTGACTTCGCCGTATTCACCCGCTTCGCCGCGACCGGGCATCCAAGCCTCAAGGTCATACTTGCGGTAGGCGGGGCCGCCCAAGTCTCCCGTCGCGGTATCGACGACCCGGTAGGGGACTTCGATCGCATCAAACAGGTCGCATTCGATTTGACGCAATTCTTCGTGCAAGGCATCGCTTTGGTCCGGCTGCGCGAAGGCGAACATTTCGATTTTGGTAAATTGGTGGACGCGGTAGAGGCCTCGCGAAGCACGCCCTGCGGCGCCGGCTTCGGTGCGATAGCAGTGGCTGATTCCGCACAGCTTCAATGGCAGCTGGTCATCGGCCAGCGTCACACCCGAGTACAGTCCGCCCAGCGTGATTTCGGCGGTGCCGATCAGGGAAACGTCCATCTCTTCGATGCTGTAGATTTGTGTTTCGGGGCCACGGGGGTTGAAGCCGATACCTTCGAGCACGCTGTCCCGCGCCAAATCCGGCGTAATTGTGGGCGTGAATCCTCGTTTCGCCAGTTCCGACACGGCATACTGCTGAAGCGCCAGATCGAGCAGCACGAGGTCGCCTTTGAGAAAGTAAAAACCTGCTCCAGTGGTTCGCGCTCCGCCTTCGAAGTCGATCCAATCGTGGTGCTGGCCCAAATCGAGGTGGTCCATGATTTCAAAGTCAAACTTCCGCGGCGGGTGCTTGCCATCGGAAATTTTCAGGTTGGCTTTATCATCAACGCCAATCGGGGCGTCCGGATGGGCCATGTTGGGAACGAGTTTCTGGATGGCCAGAATTTCGGCATCCAGTTTGTCGTGTTCCTCTTGAGCCACACCTTTTTGGGAGCGAAGCACTCGGGCTTCTTCCTTGAGCTTTTCCCTTTCGGCGTCATCCTGAGCTTTTCCAATCAGTTTGGAACGATCATTGGATTCCTTGTTCAGCGATTCTGCTTCCTGCAGTTTGGCACGACGGGATTTCTCCAGTTCCACGAACGAATCGAGGTTGATGTCGAGGTTTCGGTTGCGGCAGTTGGCTTTGACGTCTTCGATGTTCTCGAGAATGAATTTTCGGTCGAGCATGAGATTGAAAAAAGTGTTGGATCAGGATCGCGTTAAAGTCGTACTATCGTATTGCAGGGGCGATGGTCGTGCGAGTGGGATTGCCGCTGTGGGACGGTTTGGCGGTCACCTGGCGGATCCGGTTAGTCTTTCTTAGCCTTAATGAGCGCGATGTCGCCGAAAGAATGAGCATCCCAGAGCAAAATCAGTCGGATTGCAGGAATGCCCGTCGGTTTGCAGCTTGAATTGAATGAGCTGCTCAGCAATCGAGGCGCCTAGGGCCTTAGGAAGATGGCTTAGGAAGAGGCCTTGGGCTCGACAGGAGGGGCGGCATCGGAATCCTCGGCTCCTTCATCGTCGGCGACCATATAGTCGGGAACGGCGGCAGGAACAAATGCGTTGATGGTGGGAGCAATTGCAAATGGATCTTTTCCAAAAACCCACATCAGAATCAGGTAGGCCATCGGAAGAGCAATCGCCCCTCCAAAAACAATTTTGAGAAATTCTCCCGCCGAACTGCTACTGTTGGAGGATCGAGACCGTGAACGGGCGCGGCGCCGTTCGTTGGGGGTTGCCGAAGCCGAAGTCGAAGTCTGAACGGAAGCTGGTTCTTCCCTGATGGTTACCGGTTCCGGTTTGGGAGCCATCGGAATGATGGGTTTGGGCGGATTCAGGGCTTCCTTTTCCCGACGCTTTTCTTCTCTTAAGTTGCGGCGTGTTTCTTCTGCTTCGGTGCCGGAGCTGCTGGACGAGGAGCTGCTGCGTCTGCGACGACGTCGTTTCTTTCTTAAACCGGCAGAAAGTTGCGGCGGAACTTGGAATTTTGATTTCCCGGTATCAATGACGGGAGCTTCTGCGTTGCCGTTGGCCTGACCATTAACTTGCCCGTTCGTTTGCGGTGTCTCGATCGGCCTGCCATTGACGGCAGGCTGAACAACAGGGGCACCTTCCACAAAACTGACTTCAGGGACTTGCTGGTCCAGAACCTCAGCAAGCGAAAAACTAACCGAGCAATGAGGGCAACTAACGGATTGGTTAGGCCGTGCCGTGCTGGGGATACGAATCATTCCCTGACAACCTAAGCAGTTGGCGAGAAGGGACTTGTTTTCCGAGGAGGTATTCATGAACTGGAAGTATAGCGATGTTGGACTTTCAGACCATGCGGATGTTTGCCAGCTTCTGGCAATTGGCGTTTTCTAGGCGGTAAAATTGGGGGTTTAGGGAAGGCTGGGCGTCGTTTGATTAAGGGGCATGCCGTTAGACAAAGGACATTTACGCACGAAAAAAGCCCGTTGTCTGAAAAATCAAACAACAGGCCTTATTTAGAGCGGAGAGCACGAGATTCGAACTCGCAACCGGTTGCCCGGCAATTCCTTTCCAA
>CAZDZX010000382.1:0-3357 GCA_964510005.1 uncultured Pirellulaceae bacterium | reverse complement strand
GTTCCCGAGTAAATCGGGAGTTTGACCGCCAAGGCACGGTGTGCAAAAATCAGCGGGCTTTTCCATTTCAAGCTGGATCTGTTTTTGCGGATCCTCTGAGGGGTTACCCCTCGGTTATTTCACACGTGACCAACGCGGGATCGTGAATGATTGGGCGACTGCCGTCGCCCTAGAATTCACTGTCGGCTTGAAACGTTGAGATGGGAAAGCATTTTCCTGTCACTGTCCCATGTCGTCGCGCAGGTTTAAGTAATGCGCTTCGATTTTTCAAAAGACCTCCCGAATATCCCATCTATTTCGGCTCTTTCCCGGTTGCTGGACCAACCCACCGAAACGCTCTACTGGCTGGCCAATGCGAGGAGCCTGCGCAACCATGGTGACTCGCGGCACTACAACAGCTGGTGGATTCGCAAGCGTTCAGGAGGCTGGCGGTTGGTGGAATCGCCCAAATCAAGACTCAAGGAAGTGCAACGCCAACTGTTGGCTCAGATTTTTGACCGCATCCCGCCGCATGCGTTGGCGTTTGGATTCTGCAAAGGGCGAAATGTTGTCGATTTTGTTAAACCCCACGTTGGACAACAGGCCTGCCTGAAAATCGATCTGGCCGACTTCTTTACCCACGTGACCACCGGACGTGTTTGGGGCTTGCTTCGAAAAGCAGGATATAACCGCGAAGTGGCTCATCTGATCGCGCTGCTGACCACCGTCCGGACCAGCCAGCGACTGCTCAGCATCGAACACCCCGACTCTGCCTTTACCATTCGCCAACCGGAACTGAGGCGGCGGCATCTCCCCCAAGGAGCGCCAACATCGCCGGCGATTGCCAACCTGTGCGCCTTTGGCCTAGATGTTCGCCTGTCGGGACTGGCTCGTCGATACGGAGCTCACTACACGCGCTACGCCGACGATATCGTGATCTCCGGAGACCATGAACTTGAACGACAGGCCCATCGCCTGAAGATTGTCGCGGGCACGATTGCCTTGGAGGAGGGCTTTGCGGTCAACTTCCGCAAAACAAAATTGATGCGATCCAGCCAACGACAGATCGCCACCGGCGTTGTTCTCAATGAGAGACTCAATATAACTCGATCCAATTACGATTCGCTCAAAGCGACTCTTTTCAACTGTGCCCAACACGGCCCCCAGTCTCAAAACCGAGACGCTCATCCGTTCTTTCGAGAGCATCTAAACGGCCGAATCATGTGGGTTGAGCAATTGAATGCGATCAAAGGTAAAAAGCTGCGTGAGCTGTTTGAGCGGATCCAGTGGAGCAGCGAATAGGGCAACTGGGCAACCTCCACCAACTGGCCAAGCCAACGAGCTGAGGCCACGAGTTCCGGCTGGCAGCCACTTGTTTTGCGAGTATCGCCCACAAAACTCGCGTTGGGGAATATACAGTTACCGGTCATAATTGGGGCATTCAAGGATGAAACAAAGAGCCCCTCATGCGTATTTTTTTCTCGGTTGGTGAACCCAGTGGTGATCTTCATGGATCGAACCTGATCCGCCACCTCGCCGCTGCCGATCCGACGATCGAATTCGTGGGCTTTGGCGGACCCAAAATGAAAGCCGCCGGCTGCGAGCTGCTCTACGACCTGACGCAGATGGCGGTCATGTTCATCACGCAAGTGGTTGCCAACCTGAAGTTCTTTTTTGGTCTGGTCGATCAAGCCGATGATTACTTTGCCGCAAACGAGATCGATGCCGTCGTTCTGATCGACTACCCAGGCTTCAATTGGCACATCGCTAAAAAAGCCAAAGCACGCGGGATCCCGGTTTACTACTACGGCGTTCCTCAAATGTGGGCTTGGGCACCATGGCGAATTCGCAAGATTCGCAAATACGTCGACCATGTGCTGTGCAAACTTCCGTTCGAGAAGGACTGGTTTGAAAGCCGGAACTGCAAAGCAACCTACATAGGGCACCCCTTCTTCGACGAGATGACTCAACTGAATCTCGATTCGGAATTTATCCAACAAGCCACCGACCAGCTGGATCTTGAAAACAAGGAACTGGTGCTATTGCTACCGGGGTCGCGGAACCAAGAGGTCGAACGAAATTTACCGACACTGATCGAAGCCGCCGAACATATCGCCGCCGACCGTCCCGAAACCGCGTTCGCCATCGGGTGCTTTAAAGAGTCCTATGCAGAAACCGCCAACGCGCTATTGAAAAACTCTAGCCTTTCCAATGTTGGTGTCTGGACCGACCGCACTCAAGAACTGATGACATCGGCGACCTGCTGCATGGCTTGTAGTGGGTCCGTTTCCTTGGAACTGCTTTACCATCGCAAGCCTACGGTGATCGTTTATCGAATCAAACGTACGCTCCAATTGGTGATCCCTTTCCTGTTAAAAACCCAGTACATCACGCTGCCCAATTTGATGGCTGCCAAAGACATTCGAAAAACGACGTGGCGAAACAGTGATCCCAAACGCGATCCAATGGTGATGCCCGAGTACGTCTCCGTGAATTCACCGGCAGAAAAAATGGCGGGTGACGTACTGCAGTGGCTGGAGGATCCCGCCAAATTGGAGGCCTCGATCGCAACGCTGGACCAGATGGCCAAGAGCTATGCCAAACCCGGCGCCACCAAACGAGCCGCCGACTATTTGCTTGACACGCTAGGCGTCCAAAAGTCTACCGCCAACACACGAGCCGCATGACAGCAAACGTCTTCGTCGCGGGATCGAAGTTCCACGAAAAGAACCGCCAACACCAACTCAATGCACAAACCCTGATTCGTCTGAGTTCAACTCAAACGCTTATTATCATGAACCCTAGTTGAAACTCAGCTGCTCGGAAGCCGCCTTTGTCCGTGTTGTTACTCACTTACCCAATGGAGGTTGCATCAAGGACAACAAATCTGTACTCCTGCTGCATAGGTGTCTGGCTATTGAACAGGTTGTCGAGCTGTTAAACCATGCTCAAATTTCGACACAATCCACAATTCCGCTTCCTGTTCGCCGTTTGTGTTCTCTCAACTTGGCAAATGGGCTGTTCAATCTCCAATTCAGCCTGCTCATCCGAACAGCGCATCACTGAACACCTCAACCAGAATTCAAAAAACGAGAGTGCTGAAAGAAGTCTCGACTCCTCAGTTCAGTCAAATAATTTATTTGAAGAGGAACGACCAGCACACATTCAAGTTTGCGCTTTTAACGCGCATCTTTTGCCCGAAATTGCTTCATTGTTTGTGGGCAAACGCGGGCAAAGCCGATATCGGTCGACAGAAATTGGTCAGAGAATGCGGGCTTGGGACATCATCGGGCTTTCCGAAGTCTTCGACAGCCAGCGCTCCAAGGATTTGATAACTTCACTTCAAGAGCAATCGGGAGAATTTCATATCGCCCGCGG
>CAZDZX010000381.1:0-3413 GCA_964510005.1 uncultured Pirellulaceae bacterium | reverse complement strand
CTGAAGAGGAAACCGAAGCGTCTGGCCAGAGCGAGCCTGAAGATCAGGACTCAAGCGATAGCGATACCGATGGCGTTAGCGACACCGATGATCGCTCGGAATTCGAACCTGAGTTCGAAAATGAAATTCTGGCCGATTATGTGCGCCGTGCGATCGCTCCCATTGATGGTGGCGATCCATGTGGCGAGTCAGAGGAACCTGCTTCGTCGGTAATCTCCCAGATCGAAACAACCGGGGACGGGATTCATGAGTCCTTGCGAGTGGCCTTCGGCGAAGCCGTCCGCGATGACAACCTCTCAACATTTGACATGTCGGGGGTTGGACGTGAGGCGGATTCTCTTGTTGAGCAAATCGTCGACTGCCTTGCCGAAAAGTGTAAATCCATTGTGCTGGCTTCGTATTTGCCTCATTTGATGCTGATCATGCACGGTCCCGAAGGCTTTGAAGCCGGGCTCACCATTATCCGGGAACTGACCCTGCAATACGGAAGCAACGCCTTCCCCCGCGACAACGAAAAACTTGGCGGTTTCCTGCGGCGCGGTGTCTATATCGGGAACGACGATAAAGTCACCGACAACTACAAGCTATTTCTGTACACTTCAATCACGGAACCCGAGTGCCTGCCTTACGCGCTGCTTCGCAATGCACGCCTCAAAGGCACCGGCGATGTCGAAGGGCGGTACGCGGCCGATGCCGCCCGGAGCTCCGTAGAGTTCTATGTCCGGCTGGTCAGTGGAATGGAACGATCGATCGAGCGTGCGCGTGAAGCCAACTCGGCACTCGGCGAACTTCTCGGTGATCCCACTTTCGAAGTCGTCAGCTACTCTTTCCTCGACAGCATCGAAAGAATGACTTCGATGATTCGTTCTCTTGGCACCGACAACTGCGTGGGCTATCCCCCCATCGAGGAAGAAGAGAGCGAGCAAGTGGAAGGAGCCGCAGCTGCCGCTGCCCCCCAGATTGCACATGGCGAAATTGTGGACCGCGATCAAGCGATCCGAATGCTAGGTAAAATTGCCGACTTTTTCTACAAAACGGAACGACACTCGCCGATCTCGTACCGCATCCGAGACACCATCCGCTGGTGCAAAATGGATTTCCCAGAACTCTTGCAACTCTTGCTCGATGGCGATGAGAGCTCACTCAGCGAGATGCAAAAGCGGGTTGGATTTGACGACCCCAACGATTCAAGTAGCGACTATCACGAGGAAGAGTAAACGCATTACTGATCTCTGAGACGGGGAAGCGTCTCCCGAACGGCGGGGACACAATTGCCCGGTCGGCCGTGCCCGACAGGATAGACACAACTCTTAGGCGGAGTTGCGAGCACCTGTTGAGGCAGTAAAGCAAGTGAAGAGAAGAAACGAGCTCCCGAGATAAAAGGCTGCAGTCTTTCCGCGCCCAAACCATGTCGCTCAAGACTTGCGTCCTCAAAATAGAGAGGGAGGTGCCTTAAGTTCGGACTTCTCCACGTCTTTGTCTTGGCATAAGCTCCGGCACGATAGTCCGGTGCATAGGAACGACTTGCAAGATAAATATCTCCCGGCACGTGAGGAATGAACGCACTTGCCATCGGGCTTGGGGTAATTCCTGATCTCAAATTCGGAGCCGAGTACTGGATTTCGTCAATTTCGTCGTCTGCGGAATCGCCCGCCAATGAATCCAAATCAATCTTCTCGTCATCCTTATCCTGATCCCCAAGCGTGTCTTCATCGAATGTCAGCTTCACAGGACCGGGCCCCGTTTCACGTGATGAACTTCCGCCGCCCCTCGACGAACTACCGCCACCATCGTCATCAAAACCCGGTGGTGTCACGTCGTCTGTCTGAACATCGGATAACTGCCTGCGATTTCGGCGAGTCGAAGCAGGCAAAAAACGATTACCAGAAGCTGGCGTTGATATCGGACCAACAGCGGGGTCTGTTCGCGAAATACGGAATAGCTCTGGATCCATCAGCGCTGGAGCCGCTTGCTCCTCTTGGGAAACTAGACGGTACGCTTCTTGAACAGCCGGTTCGGTTGTTGCAGGCTGAGCAAGGGTCGCCACGGGCTGACGATCAAAGGTCACTTTGATTTTTTCAGAACCCCTCGCAGCGACTTCCACACCTGACTCTGATGTTGGCAAGAAAGCCTCAGACGCTTGCAAACGAGCTCTTGGAGTTGGTGAAACCACCTGCAGATCGCTAACGACTGCTGCAACCGGGACTCCGCCATTTGACACATCACCAAGCTTCAGCCTGACAGTGGTGCCGGTATCACCGATTGTCGTGACAGGCTTCGCCCTGCGTGCCGATCTCGTGCCGATCGGAGCTGCGACTTCACGCGCTGGCGACACACTTGGTCGACGAGAGGATCTAGCTCGGACTTGGGCATCGGAAATCCCGCTATCCAGTGCAATGATCGCCAACATTGAACAACAAAATATGCAACGAAATTTGGAAGTAATCATTGTGCCGCCTTTGCCGGAAAAAGTGACCTTTCTATCTTCATCGGATGGAGATTTGACATTCTTGATATTTATTCAAGCACCATTCAGGCAGAGTTTGGGCCAGAAACCGAATAGGCAATTTAGGCAGAAAAATACGGCATTTTTTCGCCTGCCAGTTATAATTCGAACGGTTATTTCTCAGGTGGATGATGAACAAGAAAAAACAGGACAAAACCCCAGTAAGCCGACTCGCCAGACATTTCAAGCTGGAGAAACGCCGACTTCTCAACGCGGACTTCAATTTTACGGGCGGGGTGCTGGAGCTGACCAACTTTGTCGACAGCGATGCTGGCGTGCCCAACGAAATTCGATTCGAGCAAACGAGCGCGGACAGCTACGACATCACAATCTCCGAGGGAGTTTTCGGCAACGGCCCGGACACCGCTGAAGTGACTGGACTGGGGACAAACACGCTTTCTCTGGACAACTCACTCAACACGATTACCTCCATCCTTTCGCGCAGCACTACTGCGGACAGTTTTGACATCCAGTTTGGAGATTTTGCGTTTGCTGGCGACCTGACATTCGAATCCGATGGAGTGGACGGCGTAAACTTTGGCTCGCTCACGCAGGATACGGACTCTTCGATTGACCACGGTGGCGCTCTGACGATCACCGCTGTCGACAACGTTACCCTTGATCAGGAAAATGACTTCTTCGTCGTTGACTTGCAGAATTCAGTCACCAGCTCTTTCAATGACACAAATCAGTTTGAAGCCACCAGTTTCCAAAGCTCCGGAGATGCAACGGTTACCACTGATGGCTCAATCTTGCTCAATGATGCTCAAATCGGCGGCGCTTTAACAGCGATTACATCACTAGAAGACATTAATGTCGATGCAACGGGCGATCTCGATCTTGACTCAGTATCGTCAAACAACGCCACCGTTGAGATCACGACCGACGGTGACGTCGGGCTTGGATC